>CAZMZL010000218.1:0-5644 GCA_964570595.1 uncultured Anaerolineaceae bacterium
TGGATTGCGTTCTGAACCATGATGAATGAGGGGAGCGCGTATACCGGGATAAAAATGACCCATTGGAGCCAGATGAGCTCTTGCTGGAACCGGATCAATGCAGGGAACAGATCCATTACCGCCACACGAGTGCCGTTCAACGCATGAAATAGAACGCTGAAGTATATGAAAAGCTGGAACACCCAGGACTCGTACACGCTGTTTAAGGCAAAGGCGACATCGCTTCCGAACTGCTGGCCAAAAAATGAAACCACGACGTGCAAGCCGACAAACAGCAGGATTCCCAGGCCCGTGATGCGATGAAGGATCCAGTTCAGCATCCCCTGTTTTCCGCGGTATCTCAATCCTGTCCAAAAGCTGACTCTTCTGCTGACGGTCATGACACCTCCGGGTAAAGGGGTGTGGTTGGTCATACTCGTGTCCTGCACGCTCAATTATACTTTCGCTCATGTTCTATCCGATAGCGAGGGTTGTCATCTTATTCCATGACCGTACTTCCTGTCGTCGTACCCCCTTACTCGGTGTAGTTGCTCACTTTTTCAGAATGAATAAGCAAGGTAGAATTCCTTTTGCATCCTATCAACAAATCGGTAAGATGATGTTGACCCATTCTCTTGCCTTCGGGAGGTGGTCATGACCGAGTCGAGTCACGAACGCGGCATCAGCCGTCGCAGCTTCGTGGCAGGCGTGGTGGGTTTCTTGGGCGGGGTTATTGCCATCGTGATCGGCATTCCGGCCATCGGATACATCATATCGCCGAGTCTGAAGAAGGAGGAACTCGACGACTGGGTGCCGATTGGACCGGTTGAAGAGTTGCCCTTGAACGAGCCCGGCCTCTTTACATTTACGCGCACGAAGCAGGTGGGCTGGGAGCGCTCTGCCATTAGTTATGGCATTTATGTGACCCGCCTACCCGGGGACGATTACTATGTGTTCTCGAACGAGTGCACGCATCTCAGTTGCCGTGTGACCTGGCATGATCCGCCAAAGAATTACATCTGCCCCTGTCATGATGGTCGTTTTGCAGAAGATGGCTCCATCATCTCCGGACCTCAACCCAGGCCGCTGGACGAGTACGCATACAGGATCGAGGACGGAATCATGTTCGTCCGCCTGGAGGAGGTATAAATTGGCCCCTCAGATCATCAACTGGCTCGATGAGCGGCTGGGACTCAAGACGGCGTACAAAGCCATCTTTGATCGCAAGGTTCCAAAGGTCAATTGGTGGTTCACGCTCGGAAGCGCCACCCTGTTTTTGGCAACCACACAAGCAGTCACCGGCATATTCCTGTCTGTCTATTACGTCCCCCATCCCGAGCAAGCCTACGACAGTATTAATTTCATCATGAATGATGTGTCATTCGGCTGGCTCATCCGCGGCATCCATCACTGGGGCGCGACCCTGATGGTGATCACCGTCTTCTTGCACATGTTGAGGACCTTTTTCTACGCTGCTTACAAATATCCACGCGAGCTCACGTGGATCACAGGCGTTCTGCTATTCCTTGTCACGCTGGGATTCGGCTTTACGGGCTACCTGCTGCCCTGGAATCAGCGCGCCTACTGGGCTACGACCGTCGGGACGTCCATCGCAGAGACTGTGCCCTTCATTGGTTCATTCATTAATCAGGTTCTCCGCGGTGGAACAGAGCTCTCGACGCTTACGCTCACCCGGTTCTTCAGCGCCCATATCTGGATGCTTCCGGTAGCGCTCGCTGCGCTGATCGGGATCCACCTCTATCTGGTCATCCGCCTCGGGATCAGCCATATCCCAACAGAAGAGGACTAGGAGCACCCACGTGGAAGACGACAACAAGCGACATTACAGGGAACGCTACAACAGCGAAAAAGAACATGGGGTGAAGTTCTTCCCCGATATTATTTACAAGGACATGATCGCCGCCTTTGGTATCTTCATCGTCCTCGTTGGTCTGGCTGTTTTCATCGGCGTCGCTGCCGACCCGCCGGCAGACCCCAACGACAGCACCTACATCCCGCGCCCTGAGTGGTACTTCCTGTGGCTCTTCCAGCTTCTCAAGTACTTTCCGGGTCAGATCGAATGGGTCGGCACGACAGTATTTCCCGCACTCGCTGTACTGGCGCTGCTCCTTTTGCCATTTTATGATCGCAGCCCGTTTCGTTACTGGCGCAAAAGGAAATTTGCGTTGGTCGTAGGCGGACTGGCTACATTTTCATTGATCGCACTTACCATCCTCGCCGTAGCAAACACGCCTCCGAACGAGGAATTTGAGGCCGTCTCGTCCATCTCGGGGCAAATCATATCCGGTCAGGATCTTTACGGGCTGCACTGTGTTGAATGTCACGGATCTGAGGGCGAGGGCGGCGAGATTACAACCGTGGAAGGATTAGAGGGCATCGTCGTTGCGCCCCTTAACGCGCCAGACTTCATCTACACACGATCGGACGATACCATCTTTAACATCATCGATTACGGGCAGCAGGACCTGGGCATGCCCCCATTCGGGCTCGCGTATGGCGGCGAACTCACGAAAGGCGAAGCTGATGCGATCGTCGCGTTCATGCGATATACCTGGGATGACCGCGTCGAAATCCCCGAAGACGCCGCGGCGGCCGGCGCGATCCCTGAACTCGGACCTGATGAAATCCCCGTCTACTCCATTCACATCGAACCTATCGTGCGCCGAACATGCCTCTCCTGTCACAGGCCCGGAAAGAAGAACGGCGAATATCTCATGCGGGACTACGACGAGATTCTCACAACCGGCGACTATGCGCCTAACCTGATCGCCGGAGATCTGGGCAGCAATCTTATCCGCATGCTGCATCGCGAGGAGATCGAGGCGGGTGGTCCGATGCCTCCTACGAAGCCTCTCAGAGAGGCGTGGATCGACATCTGGGAGCGCTGGGTTATCGCGGGCATGCCTGAAAACCCCGAAGATGTTGCGACGCCTGAGCCCACACTCATAGAAACGCCCGAAACCCAGGAAGACGCCCTGGCAACACCAACCCCATTATCCAATCCCCGCTGAAATTTCAACGAGGGGCTGCCCCAAAGGGACAGCCCTCTCTTTTTAATTCGTGAAGAGCATTCTCCAAGGAATAAGCCTGGATGAGGGTTTCGCCCCGATACCCCGCTTGCCATTCATCCCCGCAGCAAGCGACAGTGCGGTAAACCTCCCGCTGGTTTTGAACCGAGAGGTAGCAAGACCTGAAACCTTAAACGCTGTGAGCCAATGAGCGCCGTCGTTTCACTCTTCTTGCGGGAATAGGTAGCGTAAATCCGCCCTCCATCTCGCCGCCACCCTCCTCCCAGTGGAACTCCCAGCGGGTAAACCAGCGAGGAGAGAAGCAGGACTTAATCTTAAAACTGGGTCATCAAAACCCCTCTCCATTGGATGGAGAGGGGTTGGGGTGTCGGTGTCACCTGATACCGTCTCGTATGCAGCCGCTCTTTACGCTTCTTCACCACCCGAGATTTCTGGAGCTTCTACGAGCGGCATCGAGTCATCGTCGGGCAGTGTTTCGGTGGAGCCCTGGGCTGGCTTACGAAACGCTGCGGCGAAGATCAATATCCCACTCAGTAAGACAAGCCCGGCCCCGAGGGCCTTCATGAAGGTTGCACCCATGAGCACAGCGAAGAGACCGTAGGCGACGGCAAAAAGCGTGAATATGCCCAACCCGAATGTCCCCACGCTGCGCGACCATCCCCCGCTTTTGCCTGCCAACAGCAACCCCAACCCGAAAGAAGCCGGGATGAGCAGCCAGGCATAAACCCAGGCGGCCCAATCTCCCGTAAGCGTGGTGTACTGGAACAGCAATCCCAGAAGAACGATCATCGTCCCTGGGACAAAGAGCGCCGCCAGACCGCTGCGAGAGGATGGCCAGATAAACGCGGGAAGAAAGAGCGTGATCCCAAAAACCACAAAGATAATGGGCCAGGCGGTAAACAGGGTTACGCCGGGAATGAGCATGAGCGCCGCAAACAGAATCCCCATCAGGATGAGGTACAATGCGACGATTAATAATGCACGATTCGAACTCTTCAATAAGCCGCCCTTCATATCAACACTGAACGATGCCATCATAACACACCAGAGCAAAGGTGAAGCTTGTGCCGCCCCGCTCTCTCGCACCGCCCAAGGGACGCTGAGTGAATGAGACTATTTTTCTATCGACGCCTGCTTGATTCTTTGTGTATGATGAGGCCATCCTTGGAAACGATCCGATGAACAAATGGTTTGTCGCACATTGGCGACTCGTGCTGGTGATCATGAGCGGCATCATGCTCGTGGCCTTCGCCACTCCCGATGTGTCATTCTCTGATTCTTCCGGCTGGGAAACGGTGGGAGACGGAATTCAGTATAAAGAATTCGTCCTTCCAGATCCGAATCGTGTCTTCGTGGCTCGCATGGAGATTTCAAACCCCAACGCCATTATCGAGAGCAGCCTTGGACAGGGCATATTGATGGAAGGCAAAGAAACCGTGAGCGGCATGGCAGCGAGGTATGATCAGGCGATCAACCCCTGGGGAGGGAAATGGGGGCCGCGGAATCATGTCGTCGTCGCCATCAACGGCTCTTTCCACGACCCGAAAACCGGCGAGCCGTGGGGCGGGGTTATCCAATCCGGATGGTATGCAAAGCGATTCGGTGAACTGGTCGGAAGCAGCGGTTTTGTTTGGACTGCGGATAAGTCGGCCTTTATTGGAGGTTGTGTCAGCCATACCTCATCAAAGCAGGTCATTACGAATTTAACCAGGGGAACGACCCTCACTTTTGAGCGGGTCAATGGTCTGCCTAAGAACCAGCATATTTCCATTTATACGTCCCATTTCGGGAAGATGAGTGATATTGGTCCGCGCGGTGTCGAGGTGTTAGTTGAACTGACTCGACCTCTTGGCATCTTCCCCTTGCCCGCAAAGGTAACCGGCGTCGTCCGAAATATATGGGTCGATCGCGGGGCGTTTCCCATCCCTTTCAATCACATCGTTCTCTCAGCGCGTGATGGCCGTCGTGAGGAACTCTTATCCGCGATTCAGGTAGGAGACACGATCGGGATCTCATCTGAAGTGTCCGATCTCGGCCCCGATTGCCGGAGCCCATCATCCAACAGTTGGACCAAGGCCTATGCCAGTGTCGCCGGAAGCTACGATTTTCTTCAAGACGGAGAGGTTGTTGACGTGGACGACGAGGGCGCGTTACTGCGTCACCCGCGCACCGCGGTTTGTCTCAATGACGCCTACGTTTACTTCGTCGTCGTGGATGGACGGAATGATTTTTACAGCATCGGCATGACGATCGACGAACTGGGGAGGTTCTGTAAAAACTCTTTGGACGCAACCTGGGGCATCAACCATGATGGTGGCGGCTCGTCGGCAATGTGGGTTAACGGTGAAATCGTCAATCGTCCTTCTGATGGTACCGAACGAGCCGTCGCAAATGGGTTGATGATGGTCGACGTGGAGCCCGTCGAAAAATCTACATCCTTCCAGATCGGGGAAGGAGTTCACACGACCCGACCGGCAAACATCCATCTCGGCCCTGGCACAAACTATGTCGCGATCACCTCGGTCCCTCAAACCGCACCTGGCGTCATTCAATTACCACTTCAATCGTCCTTCTGATGGTACCGAACGAGCCGTCGCAAATGGGTTGATGATGGT
>CAZMZL010000219.1:0-5587 GCA_964570595.1 uncultured Anaerolineaceae bacterium
CCGATCCTGCGTCCGACTTACGGTGTCATCATCTACCAGGAACAAATCATGCGCGCCGCGATGGAGATGGGCGGTTACACGGCGTCAGAAGCGGATGGGCTGCGGAAGGCGATATCGAAGAAGAAGGCGAAGGAGCTCATTAAACTTCGAGATAAATTCATCGCAGGAAGCGTGGATCGGGGGGTATTGGAAGAAACTGCGATTGCCGTGTTCGATGACTGGGAGAACTTCGCACGCTACGGTTTTAACAAAGCCCACGCCGCCGATTATGGTGTGATTGCGGTCAAAACAGCTTTTCTTAAGGCACATTACCCATTGGAGTATATGACGGCCCTTCTTTCGGTCTTTAAACACGACACGGACAAAGTCGCCCTCTATATCTCGGATTGTCGTCATCTGGGATTCGATGTGCTGCCGCCCGATGTCAATGCAAGCGGACTTGATTTCGTGATTGAAGATGATGGGGGCCCAACACCGGCGATCCGCTTCGGGTTGGGCGCGGTCAAGAATGTGGGGGATAACGCCGTTGAGATTATTCTCGATGCCAGAGAGCCCGGGAGAGACTTCGAGAGCCTCGAGGATTTCGCACGTCGGGTGGATTTACGCGCGGTCGGCAAGCGTGCATTTGAATGTTTGATCCGGGTGGGGGCGCTGGATGGGTTATGCGCTCGTATATCGCTGCTTGAAGCTCTCGATCGAGTCATGTCATTTTCGAGTGCCTATCACCGTGCAGAAGAGGTGGGTCAGATGTCCTTCTTTGGCGCCGAAACAGGCGTCGTCGAAAAATTGGACCTCTTTCCAGCTTCCTCTGATATACCCTCGCGCCGACAGCTCGGTTGGGAGAAAGAGCTCCTCGGCGTCTACGTTTCAGACCACCCGCTCACACCCTATGTCGATGAACTTTCAAAGTTGGTTTCGCACTACAGCGCCGAACTCCATGAAGCCGAACATGGCCAACAGGTGTGCGTCGCAGGTGAGCTCAGTCATATCCGTCCTTATCAGACGAAAGCGGGTAAGGCCATGGGCTTTGCGACGCTTGATGATTTGCAGGGAACGATCGAACTGGTCATTTTCAGCAGGGTATGGGGTGATGTCTCGTCATGGCTTGAATTGGACACTATTCTGCTCGTCGAAGGCCGGATTGATCGTGAGCGCGGGGAACCGAAGGTGTTGGTCGATAAAATCATGCCACAATTTGTCGATGTTGAGCCGACAGAAATTATCTCTCAGGCCGAGAAGGTCAAGCATGTTGAGCCTGAGGATATCGTCGTCCTTCCGGAGAATCAGCATGATGTTGGACAACCTGTATCCGTCTCCGTGGAGATGTCTCAGGAGGCTGTAACCGCACCTGGCGTGGAATTCAAAGGTGCGATGATGCCCGAGGATGTTCGAGAGGTCGCGTCCACTGTTGTAAATGAGGAGAGCTTGCGTCGGGTGGATGTATTGCCCATCCCGGATATGCTCAGCTCGGATTCCACCGAGGCGCAGATGATTACGGTTAACCTCGAGACCACGGGTGATCAACGCAGAGATGCCTTGCGTATGCGACGGGTGCACGGCCTGTTCACCTCCTTTCCGGGAAACGATCGGTTTGCCTTTCAGCTCTTTGAGGCCTCCCGTCGGTACTTGATCGAATTTCCAAGCCACTCGACCGGCTATTGTGCAGATTTACATGCTCAACTTGTTGCCCTTCTTGGGGAAGGGGCAGTCCGCGTCGAGCCGTTGAGGATCCAATGAAAATAAAAACGATGGGTATTCTTACATCCGGGGGAGATGCCCCCGGAATCAACCCTTGTATTCGAGCGGCGGTCCGGGCCGCTTTGTACCGTGGCGTCGACGTGATTGGGATACAAGAGGGCTTTGACGGTCTCATCAGAGGCGAGATGTCCTCTCTTCATGCGCGGGACGTAGGTGGGATCCTACAGAGGGGGGGTACATTTCTTCGCACAGCTCGCTGTCCGGAATTCCTCGATCGTAAAGGCCAAAGGCAGGCGCTTCGCGAACTCCATGAGTCAGGCATCGATGGGCTTCTTGTCATCGGTGGTGATGGTTCAATGCGGGGGGTGCATGTGCTCGCCGAACTGGGCTTCCCGACGATCGGGATTCCGGCATCGATCGACAATGATATTTGGGGCACCGACATGGCGCTGGGCGTGGATACAGCGCTTAACACGATCATGGAGGCGGTCGACAAACTCCGGGATACGGCCTCCTCTCATGAACGAGCATTCCTCGTGGAGACCATGGGAAGGAATTGCGGGTATCTTGCACTGATCAGCGGGGTTATCTGCGGTGCGGAGATGATCATTATTCCGGAGGAAGAAATCCCGATCGAGAAGATTGCAGAAGATATCGAGCAGGCTTACGAGCGTGGGAAGACACATGCGATCATGATCATGGCGGAAGGTGCGTCCTATACATGTCAGGATGTATCAAAATATTTGCAGGGGAAAGATGTGGGTTTTGAAACAAGGGTGACCATCCTCGGTCATGTCGCCCGGGGCGGGGTTCCTTCGGCTTTCGATCGCCTCCTGGCGACACGCATGGGGGTGAAGGCTGCGGAAGCTTTGCTAACAGGTGAGACAGATGTCATGACGGGCCTGAGCGGCCGTGAAATCGTCCTTCGCCCGCTGGAGAGAGTCATCCATGAATCACGCAAGGTCAATTTAGAATTTTTAGAGATGGCGCGCATCCTTTCTCGCTGAAACCCGTAATCCTATCCCAACAGATGCGCGTTGCTGAGGTGTTTTTATGAAAATCGGAATTCTTACAGGTGGCGGAGATGTGCCCGGATTAAACCCGAGCATCAAGGCCGTCGTGAGCCGCGTCCTCGATGAAGGCCACAAAGTCGTCGGGATCCGCAGGGGGTGGGCTGGTCTCCTTGAGTGTCAGCCCGATCAACGAAAATCCGTTGACAGGCATATTATCAAATTGGACTACAAGCACGTAAGGACAGTGGACAGATCCGGGGGCACCTTCTTGCATACCTCCAGAACCAATCCCAGCAAGGTAAGTCCCGCTGCAGTACCCGAATTTCTCGCCGATCAAGTTAAAGGGGATGATTTCCAGGATTTAACCCCCTATGTGCTGGGCGTCATTGAAAAACTGGGTATCGACGCGCTGATTCCCATCGGTGGAGATGACACTCTCTCGTATGCGCTGCGTTTGGACAATGAAGGTGTGCCCGTCGTCGCAATTCCTAAGACGATGGACAATGACGTTAACGGGACGGATTACTGCATCGGATTTTCAACCGCGGTGACGCGCAGCGTTCACTTTATTCACAATCTTCGAACGAGCACAGGCTCACACGAACGGATCGCTGTGGTGGAGCTGTTTGGTCGGTACAGCGGGGAGACGTCCCTCGTGGCTGCTTATCTCTCCGGGGTGGATCGGGCTGTCATTTCGGAAGTTCCTTTCAATCCGGAAAAACTTGCCGAACTTCTCATGCAGGACAAGAGATCGAATCCCAGCAATTATGCGATGATGACGATCTCAGAAGGCGCTACGATTGAGGGCGGCGAAATGATCTTGCGGGGGAAAGAAGACGCGTATGGTCATAAGAAACTTGGCGGTATCGGCGCGATCGCGGGTGATCTGATCAAGGAGTTCACTGGAGAGGACATTATCTACCAGCAAGTGGCTTACTTAATGCGCTCGGGAAGCCCCGATTCGCTGGATCTCATGGTCGGCTTCAACTATGCAACCATGGCCGCCGATCTCATCATGAATGCGCGCTATGGACGAATGGTCGCACTGCGGAATGGTAATTATACAAATGTCCCCATCAGTGTCATCGGGAAGGGCGCGAAGCGCGTCGATGTCGGCGCGCTCTACGATGTGGCGACCTATCGGCCCAAACTTCGTAATATTGAAGGGATGCCGATGTTCCTGTCATGAGCCGGTATTTCAAGGATAGGGAGATGAGCCAACCTCCCGCGGGTTCTAAACCCGCGGGAGGTTTTTTTGGTCCGCCCGGTATGGGTGAAGACAAGGGGCGACATCCCTGATTCCGGGAGCAGGTTTTTTCTGTACCTCTTCCCAATGACCGGAGGCGTTTGTGCTCAGACAAGGCGGTACGGGCCTGCGTCTGCTATCAAGGACGGGCAGTGCGCGGCTGGTTTTCTGTCACCAGCGGATCATTGGACTACGGCGCTCATCTAGTCGAGTGAGCCCTGCCCGGGCAGCCATGCCCAGCGCATCCTGATACTCATCGATTCGGAGGGGGCGATTGAGCGGGGGGTACGCCTGCGCCCGATATGCGGGTCGATACTGCCCCATGATATTGAGATAGGTATTTGGGGATATTTCTTCGGCCAGAAATCGAACGACCTCCTCGGTGCCGGCGAGGCCTCCGGGCAGTACAAGATGCCGTACGAGCAGCCCGCGCCGGGCAATTCCGTCCGCATCGAGCCGTAGATCACCCACTTGCCGGTGCATCTCGCGGACGGCTTTCCTGTTGATTTCCGGATAATTGCCGATTTTAGAGTGGGTCCGGGCGATACGGCCGTCTCCATATTTCATGTCGGGCATGTAGATGTCGATGACGCCATCAAGCAAGGAAAGCGCCTCGAGGGAGTCGAAGCCGCCGGTATTGTAAACCAGGGGGAGGTGGAGACCAGATCGAGCTGCAAGCAGGAGCGCTTCCAGAATTTCGGCGACGACATGGGAGGGCGAGACAAAATTGATGTTGTGGCATCCTGAGCGCTGGAGGCTGAGCATGATGGCGGCCAGTTCCTCACCCTCGATTTCACGACCCGCGGGGGCCTGGCTGATGTCAGCGTTCTGACAATACTGGCAGCGCAGATTGCACCAGGAGAAAAAAATCGTCCCCGAACCGGCCACGCCGCGCAGGGGGTCCTCCTCCCCATGATGCGGACCGAAGGAGGCCAGACGCGCTCTCAGTCCTGTCTTGCACGCCCCGGTTTTTGCAGATCGATCGACACGGCAGTAGCGCGCACACAGGTCGCACGCACTTTCTCGAGTGCGTGCCTCCCGCGCTCGAGCCTCAAGTTCTCCGCTTTCCAGGAGCTGGAGATAGGCGGGTGGTTGCGCATCCATAGCCCGATGATATCAAATCAAAGCCGGTCATCTCAAGGAGTTTCTTCCTCTCCTGTGCACAAGTCCCCCGGCGGGAGCCTCCGATGGCCTGATCCTTGCATCAAGAGGATGTGCAATTACGAGCGGTGTCGACTTGCACATCTGGAGGGAGAGAAATCATGTGGAGCAACTATGAGGATCCAACACAGCTCATCGACCGGATCGATTCGCTTCCGAATCCATACCGAGCGAATGCCATCGAGTGGCTTGAGATGTGCACCCAGGAGCCGATGTCTAATTTGAAAATTGATATGATCCGTTTTTTAGAGAAGCTTCAACCCGCTGTCAGACGTCAGTTCATCATACATACCAGCAGGCTGCTCGAAACGGCTGTCCATTACTTCAGCGCGTCGTGAGGTACAAGATTAAATCTAAACAGGGTCGATGTGTGAGTGTATGGGAGATGATCGAAGGCTTATCAAAAGGGCACTGCTACGATCCGCTCTGCCGGTTGACGGAAACCGATTTTACTCTACCGGCGAATACC
>CAZMZL010000220.1:0-5572 GCA_964570595.1 uncultured Anaerolineaceae bacterium
TGGACCGCCCCTCGGGTAGGTTTCAATGTTCCAGCAATGATCTTGAACAAGGTCGTCTTACCTGCGCCATTCGGACCAACGATGGCGATCCTTTTCCCCGAATCCAGGCGGAAGGAAATGTCCTCTAACGCGATCGTTCCGTTGAAGTACACACTGATTTGTTCTGCCTCGATGGGAGGGGAGGCTGGGTCGTGCTTTGTGGGTGTCGGTACGATCATAGGGTTCTCACTCGCAGAATTTACACCTTCATTAAATGCTGGGTATTGTACTTCTTTCGTTCTCGATGGAAGATCTTGAGTTTCTCAACTGTTGTACTCCACCTTGAATCGCAGACGCCTGTTTCATGGCGCGGCAGGAGATTGGCATCCATCAGCGCAGCGCCTCAACGATCGTTTGCAGATCAAAGTACATGAGATCGATATAGGTCGGGGCCGGTCCATCTGGTTGGCTCAGCGTGCCAACATATACAGAGATTATCTCGGCGCCGGTGTCAGCCGCGATGTTTTTAGCAAGCGCCGGGTTTGTTGTTGTGCTCACGAGGACAGCTTTTGGATCCATGGCCCGGAGCGTATCCGTGAGGCCCGCTAATCCTTTTGCCGAGGCCGAGGCGGAACTGCTGAACGAGGGGATCAGAGAGCCGATGATCTGAAACCCGTAACGGTCGGCCAGATAGCCAAATGATTCGTGATCGCTCAGGAGCATGCGGCGTTCTTCCGGGATACTCGAGACCTGATCCATGATCCATGCGTCAAGGACTTTGAGTTCGTCCGTATAGGATTGGGCGCTCTGTTGAAAGATCGATTCATTCTCTGGATCGAGCAGGCTGAGGGCAAGCTGGGCGGTTTGAGACCAACCGACCACATTTGTGGGGTCGAACCATACATGCGGATCTACGCCTGACTCTTGGTCTTGGAGACCATCATTCACGGAGGCTGAATTTGACTCACCGCCGCCAAGCGTTCGCAGGTTGAGGTTCTCTGAAAGCGAGACGATGGGGACTTTGTTCCCTGCACGAGCAAGCGAAGCGAGCATGGTTTCTTCCAGCCCTGCGCCGTTGATAAAGACGACATGCGCATCATGGATGGATTGTAGATCACCGGGGGTAAGTGTGTAGCTGTGGGGGTCGACACCCCTGGGGAGCAGACCGGTCAACTCAATCGCATCGCCTCCGATATTGGCAAGGGTATCCGTGACGAGGTTGCTGGTCGTTACGACGCGCAGCTTCTCGCCGGCCGGGAGATCGACGGGTACGAGTTGCCCAGCCGGTGTGACGAATTCGGCCTCGGCGGCGTACGGATCTCCGCCGATCAAATTGGACGATCGATGGGTGGTCTCGCCGAGGGGGCCGGGTGTACATTGCGATAAAGTCAGCGCACCGAACAGCATGAAAAATAAAAGGGGTTTTGGGATTCTCCAAGCCCTGGATCGAGAGCGAGTTGTTCCTGCGAGACCTCGAATTGCGGAAGATTTCAGTGGGTCGCGGGGCCTGGTCGGGCGCATACGAATCAAGGTTTTCTTCATTGGGATCGATTTTCTTCGATCTGGCACGCCGGGCATACGCCTTGAAGTTCGAGGAGGTGGTCTTCTACAATGAAGCCGGTTTGTTTTGATATCTGATCCACCCAGGGCTCGATATTCTCCGAGCCGTGGAATTCGACCGCATCCTGACAGAGCCGGCAGACCACGTGATGCCCATGCGACAGCTCCATCCGCGCGTATCCATGACATCCGTCAGCGAAATGGATGCGGCGGATAAATCCGAGTTCGGATAGCAGCGAGAGAGTCCGGTAGGTCGTCACCAAGCCCATGGTTGGGCAGAAACACCGCGCGCGTTGGTGGACGTCTTCGGGGCGCAGCCATCCCGATGATTCAACCATCACGCGAATCACGGCCTGCCTTTGGAGCGTGTCGCTGTGGCCGGCCTTCCGCATTGCGGCGAGCACCGCCTCCGCCTTCGGTTCTTCAGCCATAATTGAAAACCTTTTTCAAATATTATACTCGGGCAAAGTCCATCGAGGATGCTTTGATTTGTTGAGCGAGCGCATCGGTGAAAGACAACACGGCATCAGGGGATAGGGGTTTGGAGCAGGGACTGGGGATTGGGAGGAAGGGCAACGGGGTAATAAGGCACAAAGGCACGAGAGGATGGGGACATGGGGGTGGGGAAGATGGATGGAGGAAACACCTTTGTATCGATGATGGAAGCTAGGGCGAGGGGGTAAGGATTGCGAGTAGATCTCCCCGCAGCCAACCATCGGCGAGCTCACCTTCTTTCGTGGTGAACCGCACCAACCACCAGGTCACGCCATCCACATCGGCCGGTCCGCCGATCACAAGGATCATATTCCCTTCCTGAAGGTACCCGACGTGCACACCAGCAGGGCTGGGGGTCTTGCGTACGATGGCGCCGATCCCGCCGGTGCGGCTGACGATTGCGGATGGGGGCGTGGGCGTGAGAGTTGCCGTTGGGGTGGCGGTGGGCGTATGAGTCGCCGTGGCCGTGCTCGTCGGTGTGATCGTCGGTGTACCCGTGGCCGTCGGTGTCAGGGTCGCGGTGGGGGTCAGGGTCGGTGTGGGTGTGGGCGTGGGCAGCGAAGCCATCACGGAAGCGCCCAGGCCGATGGCGCTCAATACGGCGAGGAAGCCCATCAGGATCACAGCGATGGCGAGCGAGTGGGAAGCGCCGGTGAGCGGTCGGAACCCAAGGATGGCGAAAAGCCCAACGGCGACGACGATGGCCCAGGTGAGGTGCAGGCCGAAGCTCAGCAGGGCATTTTGCCAGATATCGGGGTCGCCGAGGAAAAATCCTATGGTTGCGGCACCGACGGGCACCGCCAGTTCATATGCCAGCGCGGCGCTCGGGAGCGAAGGAATGCGCTCCTCGCGGGCGAGGCGATAGGCCATCAACCCCGTGGCCACAAGTACGATGGCAAAATCGACAAAATTTAAATTTGCATAACCGGTGACGAGTAGGAAGGTTTGATCTGCTCCCGTTCCCAACACCCCCACCGCACCGGCAACCACGCCAAGCAGCGAAAAGCCCACCACGAACCCAGCCAGCATGCGGAAGAAGAAACGCAGCGAACCGGAGACGGCCGCCAACGCCATCCCGATCACGGGACCGAGCTTCGGTGCAACCAGGGCGCCCACAAACAAGAGCGAGATCTGTTCGAAGCGGAAACCAAGGCCGATAAAGAGACCTGCAAGGGAAGTATAGATGAAGAAATCGGCACTCGGCGTGACGATGTGGGCGAGGTCCTCGAGGAAGGCCTCACGCTCATCCGCCCGCAGTTGGGTGAGCATGCGTCGCGCCCGTCTCCGGCGTGCGGGGGAGTCTTCCATGGAAGGGTTGAGGGGTTCGCTCGATTGGTCCGTCATCTGCGTAAAGTCGCCACCATGCGAGCAGGATATTCGAGAAGTCCGAGCGCGCTGAGGATGTCCGCGGTCACAATATCGGCGGCTTGCAGTGTCTCAGTGAAGGCACCCTCGAGGGAAAGCACACAGATCCCGATCTCAGCGGCTCGAAGCATGGCCTCATCGTTGGCGCCCTGACCGATCGCGACCACGCGATTACCCACGAGATTCGAGATGTATTCCGCCTTGGTATCGGCTTCGCCGCCGGCTGGAATGCGAACCGCCGCGACGCCGAGTTGTTCGTCGATGCGGTCCTGTTTTCCATGCGTATCCGCAGTGAGCAGATGAAGCTCGAGGCGATCACAGAGGGTCGTGAGTGCACGGGGCACGCCATCGATCAACCGTCCATCGATGGCCAATGTGCCGTTGACATCACAAACCAGGTATTGAAGGCGGATCAAGTCTCGCCCGGGGATGTTCAGCTCGATCACCGGCTCCCTCCTCGCGGCATTATAGCACCAGGGGAGTGGAGCGCCAAAAGGGATGACGTGGCTACGATGGGAAAAGGCACTGAACAGCCGTGGACTTAGATTGTTTATGGAAGTACGATCTCCTGGTGGTTATCGGGGGTAATGACTGTGAAACTCGCTCCCGGGTAACTTTTGGTCCACGACTGAGGGGCCTTAATTGCCTTTCTCGGTGACCATTTGAATTCATAGCCATCAAGGTGCTTTCCCCTCTCTTCTACAAGGTCGATCTCCTGCTGGGAATAGGTGCGCCAAAAGTAGAGATTTGCGACTTCACAGGCATAGGTCAGGTACTTGATGCGTTCCATGGTCATAAAGTTTTCCCATAGCTGCCCGACATCTCCTCGTTGGTCCAGGCGATTGAATTGAGCGATGACGGCGTTGCGGATGCCGTTGTCAAAAAAGAAGTACTTTGCCTTTTGGGTAACCTCTTTTCGCAGGTTTCGGCTGAAACCGCCGAGACGATACAGGATAAATGATTTTTCCAGAAGATCGATATACCGCTGAACAGTTTTAACATCGACTCCAAGAGAGCTCGAAAGCTCATTATGCGAGACCTCGTTTCCTACTTGAAACGCAAGCAGCTTTAGAAGGTCCCAGACCTTACTCGAACTTCTCACTCGTTCAAATGCAAGGATGTCCTTTAAGATATAAGAATGGGCGATCTCGCTCACTGCCTCGAGACGGGCTTTGTTAGTTCGCGCCATAACGATGTCTGGATAGGAACCGAAGATCAACCGCTCTTCAAGCGCCTGTCTAAGTTCAAAACGGTTGTGAATCGAAAGCAGCTCAGTTTGGGCAATTGGATATAGCCTGAGCATTCGCTTTCTTCCCGTCAGCGGCTCGCTCACTTGCCCCGCTAATTCAAAAGAAGATGATCCCGTGACAAACACATGCATGCCGGGGATCAGGTCTACGATGATCTTCAAGGCGTGACCGATATCCGGTATGTACTGTGCCTCATCGAGTGCGAAAAGCTCATAGCCATCGAGATATTCTCTTATCAAATTCACATTGCGGGAGCTTAAGAGTTGCTGGGTGGGAACATCGTCTCCAACCGCCAGCTTGTACTTCAAGCTTGTATGGGAGAGGTATGTCTGTAGAAGTGTTGTTTTCCCAACTCTGCGTGGGCCATAGATGATGAGTACCTTGTTGGGCTCGAGATATTGATCCAGTGGTTCATAAGCACGTTCAATCATGGGTCGAATATACACGAACTCCATAAATTTGTCAAAATGTATGGAGGTGATATCCACAAATTACTGCAATTTCAAGGACTTATTGTCCAATTATTTGATGCGCTGGAAGGTGCTGTGATGCTACTTTATCCAGAGATTTTTCTGTGGAGACAGATGAAAGAAAGATGTCATCTGTGATGAGGATGAAGCCCGAATCTTGAGACCTCCCTCCTACTCTGCTATAATCTCGACACGGGCGCGTAGCTCAGCTGGTTAGAGCGCACGGTTCACATCCGTGAGGTCGATGGTTCGAGTCCATTCGCGCCCACCTGACAGGTCGTCGACGAAAATCATCCAGGGAGAACCGGGATGATTTTTTCTATCCAGTAAGGGGCTCTTTAGAAAGAGCTTGATGGTTCGAGTCCATTCGCGCCCACCTGACAGGTCGTCGACGAAAGTCATCCAGGGAGAACCGGGATGATTTTTTCTATCCAGTAAGGGGCTCTTTAGAAA
>CAZMZL010000221.1:0-5551 GCA_964570595.1 uncultured Anaerolineaceae bacterium
ATGGCATCCATACAAATCCATTCGATCTGAACGTTTTCATCTTCCGCTTGTTTCCGCGCCTCCGCGAGCATTTCCGCGGAGATATCTACCCCCGTCACTGACATACCTCTCTTCGCGAGTTCGATGGCATGACGACCAGCACCGCAGCCCAGATCGAGGATGCGCGCCTCCTCCGGGACCATCAATTCATCCACGATGAATTCCACCTCCCGAACCGTGTTCCGGGTGAACGGATTGTTCAAATATTCCGGCGCATGGTGGCGGAAGAAAGTGACCCACTCATTCTCGGCGTCCGTCATGTTTTTCTCCGGTGAATGTATCTTGATTGCGCCTAGTGCGGCATGATTGAAATAGCCCGAAGTGGATTTGGCCGGCGTTTCATGTTGTCTTCGGATCAACTGCTCAGGTTGTAGAAGAAATGCACGAGCGTTTTGACGCCCTTCTTGAGTGTTGGAAGATGGACCCTCTCGTTCGGTCCATGCAGATGATCGTCCGGTGATGCAAATCCTGTGAGCAGGGAATCCACCCCCAGCACCTCCTGGATCCATCCAACCGCCGGTATGCCCCCGCCATCACGGCTGAAGACCGGTTCAACGCCCCAGACTGTCTTAAATGCCTCTTCAAGGGCGCTTACCTGAACGGAAGTGCGGTTCGTGATCGCCGGCCCATAGCCGCTCATAAGTTCGAGTTCCCAGGTCACCGTCTCGGGTGCGTTTGTTTCGACAAAACGTCGAACCAGTTCAAATACATCATCCGGATTTTGGTCGGGGACCAGCCGGATAGAGACATACGCAGCCGCTTCGGTGGGGATAACGAACTGCTCTCGCTCTGTGTCGAACTTGTTTACGTTGATCGCGGGGCGCGCTCCGATGCGTTCCTGAACAGTGAAACCCTTCTCACCCCAGATCGCGGGAGCGCCGCTCCGTTGAATGAAGAAATCATCATCCACCGGTACTCGGGATAGAATTTCTCGCTCATCATCATCAATCTCCCGGACCCTATTATAGAAACCCGGGATGGCGATCGTCCCATCCTGGTCGTGCATCTTGGCGATGAGGTCGCTCAGCACATGGATGGGATTGTGAATCACGCCGCCAAACAACCCGGTGTGAAGCGGAGCCTTCGGGCCTGTCACCCGCAGTTTCAAGCCCATATTCCCGCGCAATCCGTAGACAATCGTCGGCGTGTCAGGTGCAACCATACCTGCATCCGGGTTCAAACAGAAATCCGCCGTCAATCGATCGCGGTGATCGGCAAGGAAATCTTTGAGATGACGAGGGGAGTACTCCTCCTCCCCTTCGATCAGAACCTTGAGATTAAGCGGCAGCGACCCCGCGCTGCGGATGGCTTCCAGCGCAGCAAGCGAGGCGACGATCTGTCCCTTCATGTCGGTCGCCCCGCGACCAACCATGTGCTCGCCGCGAACGACTCCCTTGAACGGATCTGATTCCCAGGCCTCCCCGCCCGCGACGATGGCGACATCATAGTGACCGTAGATCAAGGCTGTCATCGCCTGAGCCCCTGCACCCAAATCCTCCGCATAGATGACCGGGTTTCCCGCCGTCGGGATCACTTCAACCACCGGAAAGCCCATCTCCTTGAGGCAATCGGAAAGCCATCCGGCCGCTCGATCGAGCGCCTCCGGATCCCCCCTCTCTCCCGACACCGATGGAATCGAGATCAGTTCACTTAAACGATCCATCCATTGATCGAACTCCCGGTCGACGATCTGGATTGCCTCCGGCAGGTTAGGATGATCCATTTCACTGTTCCCTTCTACGAAACGCGACTTTCTTTTCCAACATGAATAGGAATTGAAGATATACTCATTGTCGCGTGAACCTTCACGAATCCCAAACAAAAAAGAGCGGGAAAATCCGCTCTCTCATTATTTCAAAATTCCATTGAACGCATTTAACAAATGATATCCATTGCTGCGATATCTTCCTGTGGGACTTTAAGAGGCAAGACGACCTCAAACGTGGTCCCTATACCGAGCCGACTTTCAAACTGGATCACTCCCCCCATCTGTTCAACAAGATGTTTCGTGATGGCCAGCCCCAGACCGGTCCCCTCGTTCTTGCCCTTTTGGAAGGAAGGGTCGAGCTGACGGTAGACCTTGAATATCGAATCGAATTGGTCCTCCGGTATCCCGGGTCCCGTGTCGCTCACATTGAATCCCCAGTGATCGTCCCCCACATGAAAAATGCCGACCTCCACCGTGCCCATATCGGTAAACTTAATCGCATTTCCTGATAGGTTTAATAAGATTTGAATGATGCGTCCTTCATCACCGATCAAGCGTTCAGGCATGACTGGATCGAGGTGGACCTGATATTCCAGGCCTTTTTCTTCCGCCATAATTTTGCAGGAACCATCAAGAGCCTCGATTAGGCATGAAACATCAAAGGGTGCTTCGACAATTTCGAGCTCGCCGGCTTCGATCTTCGAGATGTCGAGGATGTCGCTGATTACGCCCTTGAGATGCCGGGCGCTGTTGAGGACATGCTCGAGAGCGTTTTGCAGTTTATCATTCAAGGGACCGTACGCTTCTCTCAGGGCAAGATCGCTGAAGACGATGATGGCGCTAAGGGGGGTCCGTAGTTCATGACTCGTGCGAGCGGTGAACTGGGTTTTCATTTCGCTCGCACGCTCGAGCTCCCTGTTGGTACGCACCAGCCTGTAGGTCGCACTATCAAGCGCTTTGCGAAGCTCACTTGTGGACACCTGGTTGAGAATCGCTGCAAGAGTAAGAGCCATGATGACGAGCGTGATTACAGTGATTTCTGTAAGTTCTTTTGGCAGCGGTACTTGTGGGAGCCCAAGACTATGAGCTGCTCGCGTCGCAAGGTACAACCCCGAGGCTAATAAGACGATGATGTAACTATGGAGTGATCCAAGCATCAATCCGGCAAGGAGGATCACGAGGATGAACGCCGGGACAAGAATGACATCAACACCTTCGAGTATGGTCGAATTGACTGTGATGAGCACAAGTATGTAGCCAATGAGCAGATAACTCGCCGCGTTTAAATTGCCTCGCTGCGTGATCTTCTTTGCGATGAAACCGAAAACAGGAAACACGACGCAGAGCAGGACCGCCAGGAGCATGAGAGGCGTATTGGTAAACACGAGCATGAAGAGTGCGAGCACAACAAGTGGAATACTGAACAACATCGCGGTATTTGTCATGAGCAGGACATATCTCCCTCGTCTAGAGAGTTCAATATCCTCATATGGGGAATGATCCACAAAGGGGTTAGGAAGTTTCATGTCATATCGTCCGCATACATAGGTTTCCGGATCAAATTCTCGTCAGCCGTATTGACAACTCGAAAAATCCCTGCCGGCGTCACGATATCAACCCGACGCCCTTCCTCTTCAAACCAGTGGATGAATTCTTCCTTCCAGCAGAAGCCGTACGAGTTTCTGCTGCTGCGGATGACGAGATCAACGTATGGATTAATGTAGGGTTTATGAGATGACGAACCCAAGATAATTCCCCCGGGTTTAACCACCCTGACCAATTCTTTTATCGCCTTTCTGGGGTCGGAAGTCCAATGGAGCATGATGGCAAAAAAACCCGCCTCGAAAGTGTTATCCTCATACTGAAGATTGATTGCATTTCCTTCTTCGAAAGCAGGTATATTTTCCGACGTAATCGGTGGATGCTGCGGGTCGACATTCTTGACCATTTTGGTGAAGTTTTCCCTCGCCAATTTAATCATGCTGGGAACAGGATCTATCGCGGTAATGCGAATATCTCCACCAAAAATGCTCCACAGCTCTGCGGTTTCTCTCCCGCTCCCGCATCCTACCTCCAATAATTTCTTTCCGTGCAACCAGTCGAATTCCTTGCGAGGAAGATAGTTGAAAACAGCGATCCTTACTTTCGAATACACACTGGCCCCCATGACCTCGTGGAACATGTTGACAAGTTTGTTCTTGTCGCGCTCGAACATCTCTGGGAGGTCAACCCGTTCATCCATGAGCCGGTCGCGAATATTGTCTGACATCGCCACTGCCACCTGCATCAAGGGCCGGATACGTGGATTCGTTCTCTTCATGAGATCATCGAAGTCGGGGAGTGGTTCATCATGATTTCGCTCGTAGTATTCTCCGTTCACGCGGACGACATTTCTAGAATCATTGACAACCGCCCCCAATAATTCGCGCGTGTATTCTCCATCAACGAAATGTAATCCCGAAAGGATTTCACCATAGCTCTTCGGTTTTTCCAGGAATTTATAAAGACCAACCTGATCCAGACTCATCAGGACAGAATAGCGGAATAAGTCATTTAGTTGTCTTCCAGCCTTCATTCCCCCGCCAATTGTACGAAATATCTGCCACCATACTCTCGCTTTTCTCATGGACGCCTCTCTGCCGTATGCCCTCTTCAGGCATCGGTCAGATATGGTCGCATGAAATCCACAAATTCGTCAACCTCGATCGGCTTGGTGAAATACCCATCACAGCCCGCTTTTAAGGCTCTTTCGCGATCGCCGACCATGGCATGAGCCGTAATCGCCAGAATGGGCGTATCCCGAAAATTCTCATTGCTCTTCAGCGAGCGGGTCACTTCCCAACCATCCAGCTTCGGGATGCCCAGGTCCATGAGGATGAGATCAGGCTTTTCCTCATAGGCCATCTTGATCGCCTCATGGCCATCGCGGGCGACCAGCAGCGTGTGCTGATTCAGCATGACCTCAAGGATATTCTGCACGACGTCGATGTTCCCCTGCTCATCCTCGACAAGAAGGATTCTCTTCTCGCTCATGCCATACCCTCATATAAAACTCTGATCACGGAATATTTTTTTCTGACATTTTCTCAACCTGAACGATCGCTTCTCACCTATGCTAGACAACCTCACGGTGCGGGACGATACATCGTAAGTCCTAAGTAACCGGGCCTGCCCCCACGATCCACGATTGCAACTCCTATGCCATGGATGATAGAAACCCCTCTTGCGAACAATTATGTCACCTAGCGCGAGATGGATGGGGAACAACATTATCACATCCAGCGTCTTTACCATATCATCCAATAGGTCGACTGGAAGGAGCCTCTGATGTCAAAATCTCGAATTGCGCTGCTGATCGTTGTGGTCCTCTCGCTTTTTGGAGCCGTGCTCCTGTGCGCGGGCGTGGTCTATTATGCCCGACTGCCCGATCAGATAGATGCGATGGAAACCATCGTGCTCGGAGGGACAAACTACGTGCCCGGCAGCACCGCCGCGATGCGCGTCATCGTCCGTAACACGGCCGACCAGAGACCGGTCGCGGATGCCGATGTTCTCATCCAGATACAGCCGTCGAACGGCGGCGAGCTCATTCAGCTCTTCCAGGGACAGACGGATTCGAATGGATCTACCGATGTGAACTTTTATGTCCCTGAGGGTCTGGATCCATCACAAACCCTCATCGTGGAGACTGTATCCGGTCAAGAGCTGGACCGCCTCGAGCAGGATGTCACGCTCGAACGAGATTACAAGATACTCCTGACCACCGATAAACCGCTCTACCAGCCCGGTCAGATCATCCGCGTC
>CAZMZL010000222.1:0-5527 GCA_964570595.1 uncultured Anaerolineaceae bacterium
GCCGAGGACCAGAATCGAACTGGTGACACCTTGATTTTCAGTCAAGTGCTCTACCAACTGAGCTACCTCGGCGCTGGGAGCGATTGTACTTTGCGGCAGAATGCGTGTCAAGAACTTAACCAGCCGGTAGGCTGAAATCGTCCTCGTCAGTCTCTATCGTACTGGTCTCGGGCGACCCAGATTTTGACTCCGTCGGCAGTTTCTCGATGGTCAATGCCTGTGCCTCAAGCCATTGGGGCTCATCCACAGGGAGGACCCCGAATTTGAGGCCGTCACCCTCCGTCGCCATGGCGTATTGATTGTCCATCCAGATGACGAAACCCAGTGGGCCACGCGGGGCAACCACCGTCGACAGCACTGTGCCCCCATCAACTTTAAAGATGAGCTCCGAAGGATTCCAGATCATCTCGTACGTGTGCCATGATCTCAGATCCACATCGATAGACGCCTCGGCGGACCGAAGAGAGGCTTTGGCAGCGTTTATGATGGGTGCTCGAACGAAAGGAATTCTCGATAAAACCACGCCGAACCCGACAGCAGGGAGGAGCAGGGGAGAAGGGATTTGAGGGGAACGCAGAACCATGGCCTTCCAGCCGTACCCGGGAACTCCCCGCGTAAACGACAAATCATTAGGCTTGGAGGCGTAAAAATACCAGGCGGTTTGAGGGGGGGCTGGGAACCGACGTCCCGCGCCGCGCTGCCCAAGCGATAGGGTGAAGGGATCATTCCAGAATCCAAATCCCAGAGTGCCGATTGGGGACGGATGGGATGCCCGCGCTCGAAGATGCATTCTCAGGGGAGCGCGCCATTGGAATTCCGCGCGTCTTTGCTCGTGGTAATCATCCAACTGCGCGTTGCTGTAATTCGCCATTGTGGTCGGGATGGCCATCCTTACACCGGATTCTGAATAGTGTTCGATGCTTCCTGTGCCCTGTTCGTGGCTGATTAATGCGTTGAGCGTCATGTCCATTGTTTTCCGATCGGGTTCAAACCATCATACACGGCTTGAAAGTGAAGGGAAATGCTCTCATTCAGGTGAGATGATGTCGAGACCCCTCGGTTTACGCCATAACTGCTGGCTCCCATCCCCGGGATCAGACTGCTGGTTCGATATCGAATGCGCACCCTTCGGGTTGCTCTGACCCTGACGGCCTGGATACCCCGCGGGCGCAGTTTATCAGCCACCTATATGACCCAACGATGTCCAGCGACGATGATCGGCGTCAACCTGATCAAGGGAGCCGATTTGTCCCGATGAGCGCTCGGGTGATATAGTGAGGGTCCAAGAAGAAGTTTCTCCCGGTATACAAAAATACTAATGACAGCTCCCGCAAAGGAATCTATATTGATGAGGAATGGGTCAAGTGGGGGCGCGGGTAATATGCGCAAGAAGTCGACAGGCTGACCGGGAGCCCATCGCTGCTGGTTCCCGTCTCTACAGGGTTTTCGTGGAATCGCGAAACCCGCTTTCGGCTTGTGTAAAGGGCGCTTGGCGCACATAATTACTTTGGAGGAGGACGTCATGAAAAGACATCTTTACATCATCCTTTTCGTGACATTGTTCTTTTTCATGAGTTTGGCATGTTCGTTTTCTTGGGACCTTGGCGGGTCGGGTGCCGGGCATGTGATCGATGTTGAAGCAGGGGAGGGATGGAAGAATACCCGTATCAAAATCCAGGAGGGCGATGTGCTCACCATTACGTACCTTTCGGGTGAATGGTCCCCTTGGCCTGGCGAGGATTTCGATGCGATCGGTTCAGGTGGCGATCCGCGCTGCAGGTGCAATGTAATCGATGGGGTTTCTCACGCAGCGCTCATTGGTCGTATCGGTGATCATGATCCGTTTCTTGTGGGTGAGCGATACCTTCATATCGAAGGGGAAAGCGGGTTTCTGTATCTTGGGATCAACGATGTCGATTTGTATGACAACTCGGGGTCTCTACGAGTGAGGGTGGAAATCGATCAGAATTAGATCTCCTCACCTGGCCCTACCTGTCCTCTCTGGTTCGTATTTATGAGTTCGTTCTTCATGGGCACGGCCTTGTTTTGATTGTAAGATATTTCTGGGAGGACTGGTTTCCATCTCGGAAAGCCATGTCCACAAAGTAGAGCTGATCCTACCCACGTACCGTCGTATGAGGTGCCGCCATGAATAGCAGCATCGATCCCGGTCCGACCCCCGCAGGACAGCTTACATCATAGGCGTCGCGATTTTTCTGGTCGTCGAGTTCATCGCCAGGATCCTTCTGCTTCCCCAGAACCCTACCTCCCAGGACGTCTGGCGCACTTTGATCCTTGAATGGGTCATGTTCGCGGGGCTTCTTATATTCTGGATCCCAAGGATTGAGCGAGAAGACCTTCGCAGTATTGGCGTGACGCGATTCCAAACCAGGCACCTGACGATAGGGATCGCTGCCTACATGCTCTCATTCATCCCCATTGCGATTCTTGGATACGTGCTCGCCGCACAGGGTCTGGTCTGCCCACGCTCCAATCTCAGCAGCCACTCCTGGCGAGTTACTCGCTTCCTACGCTGATGGGGTTGGTGCTTACGGGCGTGATCTTGGAGGAGTTTCTCTTCCGCGGATACCTCATCGAGAGAGTCGACGCGCTATCCGGTCATAAGTGGCCAGCGCTCATCATCTCCTGGTCCACCTTCACCCCGGTCCACTGGAAATTCGTGGGTTTCTATCCGATGCTTCAAATCGGAATCATGTCTGCTTTCCTGGTTCTCCTTTTTGCCCGCGAGAGGAGCGTCTGGCCTTGTTCGGTATTCCATGGGATCAACAGCTTGCTCGTATACCTGCTCTTTCCCCTCACTTTCTCCTGACCGCGGCGGGTATGGGCTCTCTGGAGCGGACGGCTTTGTTGCGGTGGATCTATCCGAAGCACTTCGGTGATCAAAAACGGATTTCCTAAGCTCGGCATCGGATTGGCATCTAGTGGGCCGGTCCCGGATGCAGATATGAAGGACGCATTCATCCAAAAAGATGACTTGAGAAATCCAGACCGACAGAATATGGGGAGTTCCGAGGCTTGTCTATCTCGGAGCTTTCCTTTATTATCGGTGTCGATAGTTTTTTGGGAAGAGTCACTGGCTTCTTTTTTGTTGCCGGTCGCTCGACGATGCCCTTGGAGGACGTATGGAATTAACCTGGTATGGCCTATCCTGTTTCAGGCTCTTAGAGCGAGGCATGATCAGCGTCGTTACGGATCCCTATGATCCGGCACTCGGTTTGCCAAAGTTGGATTTAAAAGCCGATATCGTGACCGTGAGTCATGATGCACAAGGACACAATTATATTAAGTCGGTCAAGGGCGCTCGACGGATCATCCGAGGACCCGGAGAATATGAGATTGGGGGCGTCTTCATCACCGGTGTTCGGATGAGATCCAAAGAAGAAAATAACGGCAAAGCAAAAGCAAATACGCTCTATGTATTCAGGTTCGGAGACGTGAGCGTTGCGCACCTGGGTGATCTGGCGGAGGTTCCTTCTCAGCGCCAGATTGAAAATCTGGGCGCCGTCGATATCGCTCTGGTCCCCGTTGGGGAGGGTGGGGCGCTCAATCCGTCGCAAGCTGCTGA
This sequence comes from uncultured Anaerolineaceae bacterium, assembly GCA_964570595.1. Classification (GTDB taxonomy): domain Bacteria; phylum Chloroflexota; class Anaerolineae; order Anaerolineales; family E44-bin32; genus E44-bin32. The sequence goes on from CAZMZL010000222.1 coordinate 3,587, forward strand.
AGTGATCAGTCTCGTGGAGCCGTCCATTGTCATACCCATGCATTACAAGACTTATGAGAAAGGACCGAACCTCAGGACGGTCTCGGGCTTTCTAAAAGAGATGGGTATCGGGAAACAGGAGGCGCTGCCGACGTTAAAAGTTTCAAAGAGCTCACTTTCGGAAGAGACACAGGTCATCGTACTCGATCCTGCGAAGTGAGCATGGACATCGATGTTCAGGCCGGTTTTATTGGGGAATCGAATGGCGGTTAAATTATTAATGACCTGGGATATGGTGCCTGGTCAGGAGCAGGATTATTTCGAGTTCCTTGTCCGGGAATTCGTCCCTGGGTTGCAGCGGCTCGGCGTTCAACCCGTCGAGGCCTGGTACACGACCTATGGAGAGGGTCCTCAGATGCTGGCCGCTTTCATCGCCGAAGATCGCGAGATCATGACGAATGCCCTGGATACGGAGGATTGGGTAAAATTGAAGGATCAGTTGTTTCAATTCGTCACGAATTTCGATTCAAAAGTCGTTCAGGCGTCTGGGGGATTCCAACTCTAGCAACCGCTCTGGGAATTAAAAAGCCCTTGGCAAAAGAAAACCAGGGCTCTTTTCTTCTAATATGGAAAAAGCTCTCCCTAATCAGGGTCGCTTTTTTGGGTGGCTTCTTTATCCTTCGTTTCAGGTTTGCTCTCGGACTTGCTCTCTGTATCCCCCGATTTTCGCGCGCTGGACCGACCGGACGAAGAGCGATGATCGGTTGAATAAAAACCGGAACCCTTGAATACGATCCCAACGGGCAGGAACACTTTTCGTAACTTGTTCTTGTTGCACTCCGGGCAGCGCTTGAGCACCGGATCGTCAAAATGCTGTTGGCGGTCGAATTGAACCCCACAATTTTCACAACGATACGTATAGATCGGCATGCGAACCTTCTTTCCTGCCAATATGAATTATAGTCTTCAGAATCAATGACATCAAGAGGCAGGGTATTAGAAACGCATAAACCTTTTATTAGCGTCATGGCGGTCCTCAGGGAATCGTCACTCGGATCAGCTCGTTGGATGGTGAAATCGCTCGAGCCTGGAAAAACAGTTCTGTCGAGGGGATATTGTCCAGTTCGCTCTGGAGGATGTCGTATATGCCCGGACCTGCATCCTCCTTTAAATGGCTGGCCCCGAGCAGGAGGTTGGTTGCCCCCCGTTGTGGATCCAGATCGATGACAGTTACCGGCGTCCCACGCTGCTCTGCGATGAACTTTGGGTGCATCGTAGAAAGAGTCGATTTACCAACTCCGCCCTTCATGCTTGCGATAGTGACTACCATCGAACGCCCCCTTGACCTATGCCTGACATGTACTTTCGCCAGCATAGATCCCGTCTTTCAGTCAGGGACCAACCAGTTCAATCTACCGATTCACAATTTCTCAACTGCTTGTTTGGACTATAGCATAATCGAGTTGTTTTAGACCGGACCTGGGCGTCCCTTGGAGTTATTATTTCCGGAAATAACGATCGGGGAGGGTGGTGGAGCCCAATCGTATTTCTAAGATAGCCGATCGTTCCCTGAATCATTTTTCACGTTGAGAGTGTGTTGAGAACAACTTTGTACAATAAGTAACGAACGGGCATAACGTCCGTGTATTGGCATATCTATTATGGAGAGGTGTTTCGATAAGATAAAAATTGTATGGGTACTCGTAACTGGATCACGATGAGCTATCTACAGGAGAGCGAAATGGATCCCATCGATCTTACGAGCATACCCAACAGCCTGTCCTATGCTGCAACCAGACTGACGAGGCTGAAGCCAAAAGCATTCACGACCAGAGCCTTCAACGCTCTGGTTGTTTTGTCTATGCTGGGTACGACGGCAGGGTTTTCGTCTATGCCAAATTCAGCCGATATACCACCAGAAAACGAGCCTGGTTTCGTCGAAACGACCTTCATCGAGGCATC
>CAZMZL010000223.1:0-5489 GCA_964570595.1 uncultured Anaerolineaceae bacterium
GCACACAGGTAAGGATGTGTCCAGCAAAGGCGAAGAATATCGCGGACAGCTCGACTGCGAGAGGGGATGTACCGTTCCACTGAATGCTGAATGCAGCACCGAGTGCGGCGCCCTGAGAGACGCCCAGTACGCCGGGTCCAACAAGCGGATTCCGGAACACCATCTGCAGGACATTTCCGGCCGCCGCCCATCATCAGCGCAGTGATCATTCGTGGCAGATGCAGAGAGAGGGCGAGCCGGCGTGCAAGCTCATCCTCTTTGAGCAATCGGAAGGGCATCCAGTAAGGTTGGGGATAGCGCCCAATAAATCTAGAGAGGAGGAAAACGAGGAGCAATCCACTCAGCAGCAAGCCCCAGTTACACAAATGACGGTCGTGTGTGGAGCCTCGCATTTTCATTTTTAGGGTTCGATGTCCCCGCTGATCAATGGGGCAACATCCGTCTCGAACGTAATCTCATCAAGATCGTAGAGTTCTGTATAAAATTCCCTGGCTTGGTCGAGGATGTCCCATTCGCCAAATAGGTCGGGATGGATCACTTTCGCCAGCCATAATTGACCGAGTATCCAGCGGGTATCAGGCTGATCCCAGCTTAGAAAATCACCTGGGAACGCGTAGAACCGACCGTCTTTCACGGCTCGCAGCGCGCTCCAATTTGCATCTTCTTTCAGGTTCCGGACCACCTCGCCGGGATCCCCCGTGTAGTTCACCAGGATGATCGTGTCCGGGTCCCAGGCCGCGATCTGTTCAAAGTTGACCACAGTCCAGCCGCCCCCCTCGGCGGCATCGCGCCACACCGGGGTTCCACCGGCGCTGCTCACCATGGTGGTCTGCAACCATGCGGCAGAAGGGATGTGGAAGGCGACCTCGCCGCTTCGGTCGCTGTACTGCAGAAGCAATACATCCGGCAGATCGTCTGGGTCCAACCCCGCCACGCCATCCTGAAGCTCGTCCAGCCGCACCTGGTAGAACGATTCGATTTCACCCACGCGCTCGGGGTTGTCAAACATTGCCCCGATCGCTTCGATATCCCGGAAAAACTGATCGGGACTCTCGAGGTCCATATAGGCCACCGGAATGCCGATCTGTTCGAGTGGATCGCCAAGGGTCTCCGCCATGTAGGTTTTCATCAGGACGACATCCGGCTGGACCGGGGCGATCTGCTCTACTCCGGCGTCACGCTCGAATTGAATCTTGTTATCGAACTTGGGGTCGATGAGAGGGAGCATGGAAAGATTGCGCTGCGTGCGCTGCTCCATTGCATTGACGCGCTCCACAGCCTCCGGGAAGAGGTAGAGCGCGTGGATGATCATCTGGCTGGCTCTTCCTGCGACCGTCACTCTCTCTGGCGGAGCTGGAAACACCAGGCTCTGACCGCTAGCATCCGTCATCGTGATTTCGAAGGAAGCTTCCGGCAGCGTCGCGGCGGCAACGCTTGAGTTCGTCGGATCGGGAGGCGCATCCGAGCTTGCCTTTGAACCGCATGCGGTGACCAGGAGTGTGAAGATGAAAACAAGCGTGATACTACAACGTTTCATGATGCAAGTTCTCCTTTGAGATGCGGTTTTCCTTGGATGGCGATTAGACAATCATCCAGCCATTCGAGGCATGAGCGGAGCTGTCGAAGGCGAAGTTGAAGCGAAAGCTGATTGATGACCTGGGATGAAGGAGTGAGCTCCAGCGTCTCTTCAAGTCGCTCCACGGAGTTCCAGGTCGTTTTTTCCGGTCTTCGATGATGTTCACGGCCAACGCTTCGCTCTCCTGGAGGGCGAAAAACAAGCGGGTCAGGAACGACACACGGATGGCGCGTATACCCCCTGGGGTGCGGCTGCTGAGCCATACCTGGAAGTTGCTGGCGCCCCCCGCTTGGGTGAGGCGCAGGGAGCGTCTGGACGGTGCTTGTTCTTGTTGAATAACCTCGCCTTTGAGTGCCCCTTGAGCTTCGAGGCGTTTGAGTATGGCGTAGCACTGGCTCTGGCTCAGCGCCCAGATATTCTGGAACTCGGTCTTGATCCGCAGATGCAGCTCGTATCCGTAGGATGGTCCTTCAGCAAGCAGCCCTAGGAGTACGAACTCCGGCGATAAATCGCTGGCGCGTGATATGGCGCTACCCATTATACTCACTCGGTGAATATGTCGGGAGGGAGGCATTCCGTCTGGGAGCGACTCACATGGCAGACGGGTGGACCATCTTGATCCTGACAGGCGCGTTTTGCACATTCTTTTCTGCTTTGTTTTTGCTCTCACGCGTCGATGACCCTTGGAGAGAGCGAGGGAGGGTCGAGTGAGCGACGAAGCGTACGATAAAAATCCTAACCTGACATCCCGATGCGAATGGGGTGATCTGTAAATCCCTTCATCAGCCTTGTCGTCGGGGGACATCCGTGGGGAATATCACCCGGGAGGACGGATAATTATTTCTGGTCATCCTCCGAATGCTGTAGAAAGGAGACAACCGCGCGGTTGCGTCCCCTCCCCCCTGTCTCATTTCGAGCGCAGCGAGAAATCCCCCTCACGACGGGCCCCTGCCTTCCCTTCTCAGGAAAGAGGACCCCGCTACATCCAATCCAGGATTCCGGCGTTCGAGGCGTCAGGGGATTTCTCACCCCCGTTCGGGGGTTCGAAATGACACATCCGTTAATCACCTCCCGGATCGATGAGCGATCCCGATAGAGTCACTCACACCACGGGACGGGGAACCTTATATCTTAAATACATTTCAGCAAATCATACCGTGCACATCTGGAGCGCAGCGCGGCGATGGCAGAGGATGTACTTCATTTCGGGCCGATGCCCTTCGTCACATCTATACCATCTCTTCTCGTGCGAGAATTTCCCCGATATGAACTGGCTCTGAAGTTTGAAAATTGCGAGGATGGTGAAGGAGGTCGAGCCTTGATCGTTGCTGCCGCTGTTGTCATCATCATATTGATCTTGCTCCTGCTTCTGTGGATTGGTCTTCAAATATCACCGAAACCTTTTCCGCCTTACGTAGGCGTCCCTCATCCCTCCGGCGCCCTGGCGCTCCCGCCGGATTTGCCGCCGCCCGTGCATCGATACTACGAGGAACTCTTCGGACATGAAGTTCCTGTGTACCGTTCCGCAGTCATCTCCGGCCGTGCCATACTGCGAGTCAAGGGTCTGAAATTTCCATCAAGGTTCCGCTTCACCCATGTTGCCGGTCAGGAATACAGGCACTATATCGAAGCGACGATCTTTGGCATTCCTCTTCTGAAGGTGAACGAATTTTATCTCGACGGAAATGCCCGTTTGGAGATTCCCGGGAGCGTCATCGAAAAAGAAGAGAAGATCGATATGGCCGCGAACTTGAGTTTATGGGCGGAATCCATCTGGCTGCCCTCCGTCTATATCGCCGATCCAAGGGTGCGCTGGGAGGCCGATGACGATCACAGCGCCCTGCTGCACGTCCCATTTCGGGATGGAGAGGATGTATTCAAAGTCCAGTTTGATCCCCAGACCGGATTGTTGAGATCGATGGAATCGGTGCGCTGGAAGGAAGCGACGAGCGAACAGAAAATACGCTGGACAAACATGGTCTTAGGTTGGGAGGAGTTGAATGGCGTGCGCATCCCGTCGCCTGCTGCGGTCTCCTGGGAAGATGATGGCATCCCGTGGGCGGTGTTCAATGTGGAGGAGATCATCTATAACTCGGATGTCTCGGCGTATGTGCGGGGGCGGGGTCCATGAGATCGCGGATCAGCGACCTATTCCCCATGATTTGGCATGTGAGCATATGGGTGACGATTATATGGAGTGTAGTTTCTCGAGTATCGTATGAAGTTCACCGAGATCCGTAACCACCAGATCGGGTGTGAACTCGGAAGCGGGCACCTCTCCGGGTTTTGTCTCCCCGCTGAGCACGAGGACGGTCTTCAACCCATGTTGCCCGACGGCGATATCTGTGTAAAGCCTGTCCCCCACCATGCAGGTTCGATTGAGAGGTATCCCCGTCGTGTTTGCGACAACGTCCACGATCGGTCGATTGGGCTTGCCGATGATCCGATCTGGCAGCCGCCCGGTAGCCGCTTCGACAAACGCGATCGTGGCGCCGATATCAGGAATGGGGCCTTCATCGGTGGGGCAGTTGAGATCCGGATGTGTGGCTATATATTCGCACCCTCCTCGAACGAGCGTGCAAAGCTTTTCCAGTTTCTTATAGGTCAACCCGGTATCGAAGCCCAGGACGATGGTGTCCGGATCGTCTTCCACAATCTTGAAACTGCGGGATTCGAAGATGGATTCCAGGGAGGGTGTTCCCACCACAAATATGCGTCCGCCTGGATTTTCCGTATTTAGGAGATCGGCGGTCGCGTCGCCGGAGGTAAGAATTCTTTCAGAGGGTATCTTAAAACCAAGTCTGGCAAGTTTTTCAAAATAATCTTTCCGGTTTCGGGAAGAATTGTTCGTCAGACCGTAGTACTCGATCCCCTTTGTGGTGAGATATTGTACGAACGCAGGTGCGCCCTTTATGGGTCGTTCGCTCAGGTAGAGCGTACCGTCCATGTCCAGCAGGAAACAACGGATGTTGAGCAGGAAACCGGCGCCCATGGCAAGAAGAATGTCGACTCTCTAGTAAGAGAGCCAGCCCGGTTCCTCGATCGCGCCACGCAGGTCCCCCAAGAACCGCGCTGCTACAACGCCGTCCAGGACGCGATGGTCGACGGATAACGTGAGTGTGAGCGTCGGGACGAGCCCGATGTCACCCTCATCATTCAATGCTGCCGGGCGTGACACGGTCTGACCCACCGCAAGGATGGCGCTTTCTGGCGGGTTGATGATGGCCGAAAAGCGGTCGATGCCAAACATGCCAAGATTCGACACGGTAAATGTCCCACCGCTGACGTCATGAGGGGTGAGCTCGCCATCCCGTGCTCGGAGCACGATGTCTGAAAGCTCGGCAGCGATTTCGGCAATACCTTTCTGTTCGGCCTGATGAACGACGGGGACGATCAACCCTTCATCGAGCGCAACCGCAACACCAATGTTGATGTCGGGAAGCAAATGGATTTCATCTCCGACCAGTTTCGCATTAACGAACGGATGGCGAGTTAATGCCCAGGCACAGGCTTTCACCACTTGGGCCGTGGGCGTGATCTTGACGTCCCCCTTATCATTGAACGATGAGCGCATTTCCTCGGCGCGGGTCATATCGACGTCGATTTGAAGCGTGAAGTGGGGCGCGCTCTGGGCGCTGCGCGTCATGCGTTCGGCGATGGTCCGCCGCATGCCTTCCAGGGGAATGACCTTTACCTCAGTCGATCGGGCGGTTACCGCTGTACCCACTTGTGGCGATGCGGCGGCAGCGAGCACATCGGGAGCTTGAATGCGTCCGCCCGGACCGCTTCCGGTGAGCCGGCTGAGATCTACAAGTCCCTCTCGAGCGAGACGTCTCGCAGCAGGCGTGGCGTACGCTTTACCATCCTGACCACCAGGTGTGACCAGTGCTGATTCGACGTCCGATTTTGTCAC
>CAZMZL010000224.1:0-5416 GCA_964570595.1 uncultured Anaerolineaceae bacterium
TGGTGCTCGAGAACGAAGTCGATCACCTCATACGGGATCTCGAGATGCGCGTGAGTTCCCAAAACCTCGCTTTCGACGATTACTTAAAAATCGAGGGTAAGACCACCGCTGAGATCCGAGATGAACTTAAACCGGCAGCTCAAGAACGTGTAAGCCGTGGTCTTGTGCTCGGACAAGTCGTCGAAGAAGAGAACCTTGAGGTCAACAATGAGGATATCGACGAACAGATCGAACGCATGCTCGAGCCGTTGGGCGATAGTGGAAGCGACAGCTTGAGAGAAGTCTTCGACACCCCCGAAGGCCGAAACCGCATCGGGCTGGATCTCCTGTCGAATAAAGCCATGGACCGCTTGATGGCCATCTCAAAGGGTGAAGTAAATTACGATGAACTCGAAGACAATAAAGACGAGATTCGCGAAACAGAAAATGATGAGCCCGAAGCCGAACAAGAACAAATCCAAGAAGAACAAACCGAACAGGATGAAAAGGAATAGGTGAAAAGCATGAATAACATGGATCCACAATCCTTAGTACCCATGGTGATCGAATCATCCGGACGGGGGGAGAGGGCTTACGACATCTACTCGCTTCTGCTCCGCGAGCGGATTATTTTCTTAGGAACTCCGATCAATGACCAGGTATCAAACCTCATGGTCGCCCAGCTTCTATTCCTCGACCGGGAGGACTCAGACCGACAAATCAATATGTATATTAATTGCCCCGGTGGAGGAATTTACGCAGGTTTGGCGATTTACGACACGATGCAGCAGGTGCGGGCGCCAGTCTCAACGGTAGCCGTGGGAGTGACCGCTTCTTTCGGTACGGTGCTGCTGACTGCAGGGACAAAGGGAAGACGCTATGCCTTGCCCCACGCCACAATACACTTACATCAACCGATAGGTGGCGCGCAGGGACAGGCCACGGACATTGAAATCCAGGCCAAAGAGATCTTGCGCTTGCGAGAAAAATTGAATAACATACTTGCACGTCATACCGATCATCCAATTGCAGACATCGAGCGTGACACTGAACGGGATTTCTACATGGATAGCGACGAAGCGAAGGACTATGGCGTCATTGACCACATCCTCAATCCACCAGATGATGAGGACGAAGAAACAGAAGAGTAATCCTGAGAGTGAACTGAATGCCAAAAAATGAGGATCCGACGCAGAAGAACCGTCGGTGTTCCTTCTGCAGCCGGGAAGAGACGGACGTTCATCGGCTCATCGCTGGCCCGGAAGGTGTATTTATATGCAACGAATGCGTGGACCTTTGCCAGGACATCATCGATGGCGAAGGGAAGAGATCGGTTGGAGGCTTAACCTCCGACGGCAAGCCGGCGCTCTCACCTCAGGAAATTTTCACCCATTTAGACGAGTATGTCGTCAGCCAGGAGCACGCGAAACGCGTGCTCTCTGTCGCGGTTTACAACCATTACAAACGCATCGCAAACCGAGGTTCCACGGATGTCGAGCTTGAGAAGGCGAACATACTGCTTGTAGGACCGACCGGCAGCGGTAAAACACTGCTCGCTCAGACGCTTGCTCGGAGCCTCGACGTCCCCTTCTGCATCGCCGATGCGACTGCGCTCACCGAAGCGGGCTATGTGGGCGAAGATGTAGAAAATATCTTGCTCCGGCTTCTCCAGGCTTCCGAAATGAATATCGCCAGAGCCGAACGAGGCATCGTCTACATCGACGAGATTGATAAAACCGCCAGGAAATCCGGTGATAACCCCAGCATCACACGAGATGTATCAGGTGAAGGTGTACAGCAAGCTTTGCTGAAAATCATCGAAGGCGCCGTTGTCAACGTCCCGCCCCAGGGTGGGCGAAAACACCCCCAGCAGGAGTTCATTCAGATCGACACGACGGACGTCCTCTTTCTCTGCGGGGGCACCTTCACAGGTCTGGCAAAAATCGTAAGCGAACGCATCGGTCGTTCGGGACGAATGGGTTTCAGCGGTGTGACGAGTGAATCAGACATTAAAGATGTGGAGGATAGCGAGCTGCTGAAACACCTCACCCCGGATGATCTCATGCGGTTTGGTATGATACCGGAGATCGTAGGACGCCTGCCTGTGATGACATACGTGAAGGCGTTGGACGAAGAGGCGCTGCGAGCCATTCTGACCGAACCGAAAAACGCCCTCGTTCGCCAGTACGAGCGCCTGTTCGAGATGGACGATGTCGAGTTGGTATTCACACCAGAAGCCCTCGATGTGGCTGCACAGATGGCATTGGAACGGGAGACCGGGGCACGCGGATTACGAGCCATCATCGAAGGCGCCCTCCTCGATGTCATGTACGACATCCCTTCGATGCCTGACATCAGGCAGGTCATCGTCGACGAGAATGCCATCGCCCGAATTTCCAAACCGCAGCTTTTTGATGCAAACGGCGGGGAAATCCTGGCAAACGATGAAACCCTGCCCGATGCCGCCTGAAAATAATCCAGAATTCGGAAGATGCCAATGACACGAATCGCCACCTTCTCTATCGTCGCGTATGATAAGGACGAGGATGCATGGGGAATCGCCGTCGCCTCGAAGTTCCCGGCGGTCGGCGCGGTCGTGCCCTGGGCACGTGCAGGAGAGGGCGCGGTGGCGACGCAATCCTATGCAAACACCACCTTCGGCCCCAGAGGATTAGCGTTGATGGCTTCTGGCGTCCCTGCCGAGGAAGCCCTCACACAGTTGGTGAACGATGACGAGGACAAGAAACTGCGGCAGGTCGGATTTGTCGATGCATCCGGGATCGCGGCCACATTTACGGGTGAGGATTGCATGGCCTGGGCGGGTGGTCTCGTCGGCGATGGATTTTGTGTTCAAGGGAATATCCTCACTGGGCCCGAAGTGATCGAGCAAATGGCGGATACGTACCGGAATTCGATCCAGATCGATTTCCCCGAGAGACTCATAAAAGCGCTCAGCGCCGGCGACCAGGCCGGTGGCGACCGCCGTGGTCGGCAAAGCGCTGCAATTCTGGTGGTGAAACCAGCGGGCGGTTACGCGGGTTTCAACGATCGTTGGATCGATTACCGCGTCGATGACCTTGAAGATCCCATCCCAAATCTTACTGATCTCCTCGGCCTCCATCGCCTCTACTTTGGGGAAAGTGAAGCCGAAGATAGGCTCGAGATCAGCGGTGAAACCGCACAAAAACTGAACGAGATTATGATGAAGCTTGGTTATTTGGACGAAAACTTGAGCTCAACCGAAAGCGAAGATTCGCAAGCCGCACTGCGAAAGTTCATTGGCAATGAGAACTTCGAAGACCGGACAGATTTCGAAGCCGGGCTTATTGATCGACCGGTGTTTGAGTACCTGATGAATAAATACTACGAATGATCTTACGGCTCTACACGGCAAAGACCACCTTTTTCAAACGACCGACACTCCACTCCCGCTGTAATATTCGACGAATGCGTTTTCACGCATCAGGATGACAAATGGCAGATCTTAATCGTATGACTGGGATGATTATTGACATGGACGGTGTGCTCTGGCGCGGTGAAACTTTCCTTCCTGGTGTGAGTGAGTTTTTTGGATTCTTAAGAGAACGCTCCATGCCCTTTATACTGGCCACGAACAACGCCACGGCATCTCCTGAGAACGTGGTGAACCGTCTTGCGGAGATCGGTGTCCATATTGAGATTGATGAGGTGCTCACCACGGCTGCCGCCACAGCGAACCTGCTCAAGGATCTCATACCTGCGGGTAGTAATAAAGTATTCATAATCGGAGAAACCGCTCTTCAGGCCGCCCTGGAAGAAGCCGGTTTTAGCATGATGAACAGCTATGAAGACGTCGACGCTGTTGTGGTTGGGTTCGACCGAGAACTCACCTACATGAAGCTCGCTAAGGCATCATTTGCCATCGCTGAAGGCGCCGTCTTCGTCGGTACCAATCCCGATCCGAGTTTCCCTGTCGAGAACGGTCAAGCACCCGGCAATGGCGCTATTCTGGCTGCGGTACAGACCACCACCGGTATCGAACCCGTTATCGTCGGAAAACCGGAACCCCACTTATACCATCAAGCGAGCGAGCGATTGAAATTATCACATGATCGAGTCCTGGTATTGGGAGATCGACTGACCACCGACATTCTGGGAGCACACCATGCCGGGATGGCGAGCGCACTGCTCCTCACCGGCGTTACATCGAAAGATGAAGCACAGGCCTCCAGCGTGAAACCTGACTGGGTCTTTGATGATCTACTCCAACTCATCGATGCCATGGATGGACGATGAGTCGGCAAGAGCTCCATCATGTCTTCAACCTGTCCCTGGATGAGCTTACCGACGTCATCCAAACGGCAGGGTTAGAGAAGTATCGAGCCAGGCAGATATGGCGCGCCATCTACACCCGTGATGTCAATTCCCCCAGGGATATCCATGAATTGTCTCGAGAGTCGCGCAAATTGCTCAGTGGATTATTTTCATTCTCCAATCTGAATACAAAAGCATCCATCAGCTCACAGGACGACCACACTGAGAAAATCCTTTTCAAGCTCCCAGACGAGAACGCCATCGAGACGGTCATCATGAATTACGATGACCGTCAAACGGTTTGCATATCGTCACAGGCCGGCTGTGGACTGGGGTGTGTTTTTTGTGCGACGGGGCAGATGGGGTTACAACGGAATCTTTCAAAGGGAGAAATTGTCGAGCAGGTTGTGCAAACCGCAAGAATACTTAAACGTGGCGGGAACAAGCTCACCAACGTCGTTGTGATGGGCATGGGCGAACCCTTCCAAAATTACGAAGCTGTATTGGGCGCAGTGGACATCCTTAACGATCCCGATGGCCTCAATCTTGGAGCAAGAAGGTTTACCATCTCAACCGTCGGTCTGGTGCCCGGAATTGAAAAGTTCACCGTGGAGAGGCGCCAGGTGAACCTCGCAGTGAGCCTTCATGCTGCGACGGACGAATTACGTGATCGGCTCCTCCCCATTAATAAACAATACCCGCTTGACAAACTCATCCCCTCCTGTCGCCGCTATGTCCAGCATACAGGTCGCCGCATCACATTCGAATGGGCGCTGATCGAAGGTGAGAATGACACCATCGATCAGGCACACACCCTGGCGAGGCTCGTGAAGGGGATCAGGTGTCACGTGAATATCATTCCTCTGAACCATACGAGCGGCTACGAAGGTCATGGGTCAGCCCGTGAACGCGTGGATGCTTTTCACCGGGCGTTGAGCAAAGCTGGAGTTCCATGCACAATCCGCATCCGCCGCGGGATCGATATCCAGGCTGGATGTGGTCAACTCGCTGTAGAACACACGTAGTTTCGGACCCGGGGTCAGCCCGTAACGAAAACAATTCTCAGGGGCGAGCCTTCGATCCGTATTGGGGCGGACCCGTGAGACCAACCGCGATGAGAACATTTCGTAGGGGCGAGCCTTCG
>CAZMZL010000225.1:0-5403 GCA_964570595.1 uncultured Anaerolineaceae bacterium
AAGCGGATCGGGGCGAAGTAGCGCAAAAAGAATCCTGACTCGCCATTTTGCAAAAGTCCAGTCCTGACAACGAAAGGCCCAATCATGAGCCGTCCGTCGAAGCGATTTGGGGTCGCGTGCGTTCTGATCGCGTGCGTTTGGGTGCTCGCACCGGTTGGTGTTTGCGCTTCCCAGCCGTCGATGGCAAAGCCGCTGAACTTTGTCTTCATCCTGGTGGACGATTTGGAAGCCTTCGAAGTGGGGACGGTCATCGCCCGCGGGGAGATCGTATCTCAGGGGGGGGTGCTCCAAATCGACTTGCCTGAGTTCAACTACCCTGACGAAGTTAGATCATCCGTCAATTTGGGCAGGAGGCTACAGCCGGAAGATTTTTGTGTAACCACTGTTCGGGAGGGGGAAGTTGAAGTCCATGTCATCGGGGTGGTCGAAAACCAGGCGCCAACACAGCATCTCTGTTTGAAGGTCCCCGTCGAAGATGGCGAGATTACGGCGGACCCCTCGATCGATCTCGCCAAGATCGCTCTCGTTGAAAGACATCGTGGCACGGGGGAGGTTCAAGTCGGTTTTGTGAAGGGATTTGGATTCAAAACCGGATGCGCGATCGGATCGACGGTGGCGCATGATGCGCATCACATGATCATCGTGGGCACCTCCGATTCGGACATGGCGGCAGCCGCAAACAAACTTGGCAAACTCGGGGGTGGGCAAATTGTGGTTCAAGATGGTGCAGTCCTCGCGCAAGTCGAGCTGCCCATTGCGGGTTTGATGTCCGATGAAAAAGCTCCGATTGTCGCCGCAAAAGCGAAGAAATTACTCGAGGCGTTTGAAGCGGTTGGGTGTCTGCTCAACAATGCCAACATGCAGCTCAGTCTTCTGGCTTTGGTCGTCATTCCGGAATTGCGAATTTCGGACAAAGGGCTGGTAGACGTTAATACCTTTTCGGTCATTCCGCTGCTGAAGGAATAAGCTTGTTTTGTAGCGAAGCTGATTGAGGGTTGATGGAAAATAGGATGAGGTCCTCGAATACACGATCGGGGGGGAAGGGCTCGAAAAAGATTCCCCGCTACCAACAGACGACTGAGGCGCTGTCTTTGCTGCTCGATGAGACGGAGCCCGGCACGTACCTGCCATCAGAGCCAACGCTCGCAAGGCAGTTGGGTGTTTCACGAGCGACTCTGAGGGAAGCGATGCGGACATTCGAAGGCCAGGGGCGAATCGTGCGCAGGCAAGGGATCGGTACCTATGTGACCGATCCGCCATCCGTTATCGAGAGCGGGATTGAGACACTTGAAAGCATCGAAGCCTTAGCAAATAAGATTGGTCTTGAAGTGGAGATGGGCGCTCTCACGCTCGAGGATCGAAAGCCGAATGATGAGGAGTCACAGAAATTTGACATACCTCCTTCAAAACTCGTCACGGATATCTCGAGGGTAATCCTTGCGAAAAATCGGCCCGTGGCATTCCTGATCGATACGCTTCCGAAGGATGCAGTACCCGAGAAGGTGAAATCCGTCCATTTTCGTGGGTCCATCCTCGATCTTTTCTTGAATAGTGGTGAACCAACTTTACGGCACTCCATTGCCGAAGTAACCGCGGTTGCCGCTGAATCTGAAATCGCCCGGCACTTTCAGATCCAGCGAGGGGATGTGTTACTCTATTTCGAATCCTGGCTGTACACCCCTCTGGGTGAAGCTGTGGATCATTCGAAAAGCTATTTTCTGCCAGGGACATTTCGTTTTCATCTTGTTCGAAAAGTAACTTCTGGTTAAGTGAAGAAACAAGGTATTCAAGCCGGATACTTAATATTGAAAAAGGAGATTTAGGAATGAGAAGCTTTGCAGGACGTGACATACTCTCTCTGAAGGGGTTTGAGAGGGAGGAATTTTTTCGAGTATTCGAGGTATGCGATAGGCTCGCGCCGTTCGCACGAGATCGCCGAAATACAGACTTGTTATCTGAAAAGACGTTGGTCACCGCGTTCTATCAACCAAGCACGCGCACCCGTCTGGCGCATGAGGCGGCGATGATTCGCCTGGGTGGGCAGGTGACTGGATTTGCGGATGCTAAGATGACTCGGGCGGGAGATTACTACCAGGAGTCAATCAAGGACACCGTGAAGATGCTGGAATTTTACGGTGACGTCATCGTGATGAGGCATTTCCAGCAGGGTGCTCCCCATGAGGCGGCGAAATGGGCTTCCATTCCGATCATCAACGGGGGCGATGGCTGGGGAGAACATCCCACCCAGATCCTTACCGACCTGTACACCGTGCATCAGGAAAAGGGGCGTCTCGATGGGTTGCGATGGCTGGCTGTCGGCGATATGCGCATGCGAACAATGCATTCTCTCGCCTATGGCCTCACCCAGTTCGATTGCCCGATCACGTTCGTTTCTCCACCAGACATGTCACTTACGGACGAGTTTAAAGAGGACATTGCCGAGTTCAGCCTGGACTTTACTGAAGCCGGCCATGTTGAAGAAGCGATTGCAGATGCGGATGTGATCCTTGTGGAGCCGGTGGTTCAACCGGATTACACCAAGCCGAGGGATGAACGGGGTGATGATGTTGGCCTGACGCCTGCGAATTACAAGATCACCCGAGAGCTGCTGAGCACGAAAGCGAAGTCGGACGCCATCCTGCTTCATTCGCTGCCTCGCATGGATGAGATCCCTCCGGATGTGGATGCCACACGCTGGTCGCGGTACTGGGAGGAAGCGTTCAATGGCGTCGTGATGCGAATGGGTCTTCTGGCGCTGGTTTTAGGCGCGATGGAGTGAACCTACAGGGCTTTGGGATCGGGGATCAGGATAAGTACTGCATGAACGATGCCCTGACCCCTGTTCCCCAGTCCCTAATCCTGTTCAAATTAAAAAAAAGGAGGCAGCAAACCCATGCAAACAGATTTACGTGGTCGCGATCTTATCGGCGATCTTGATTTCAGCAAGGAAGAGGTGGAGACCGTCCTCGAGGTCGCCCTGGATTTGAAACGTAAGCGAGCCCTGGGGGAGTCTCATGCCTATCTGCGGGACAAAGTCCTGGCGATGCTCTTTTTCTTCTCGAGCACACGCACGCGCGGATCCTTTGAGGCCGGCATGGCGCAGCTTGGAGGACACGCGGCTTTCATCGAATCACGCACGACTCAAATATCGCATGGAGACACGGAAAAAGAGATGGGGGAAATCTTTGGACGCTACTTCGATGGGATCGCCATCCGGCATGTCGATTGGGGTATTGGAAATCGGTATCTCAACCTTGTCGCAGAGGCATCCCGGGTGCCGGTCTTGAACATGCAATGTGAGTTTTACCATCCCCACCAGATCCTCGCAGATCTGCTCACGATCATCGAGAAGAAGGGGAGAGATTTGCGTGGGAAGAAGATGGTGGTCTCCTGGGCGTATGCATCTTCCTATCTAAAACCAATATCGGTGCCTCAATCGCTGATCTTACAGATGCCGAGATTCGGGCTGGATGTCGTATTGGCGCACCCCCCTGAGTTTACGCTCATGCCTGAAATTATGGACCAGGCAAAAGAGCAGGCCAGGAAATACAAGACTGGTTTCGAGGTCGTAGACGACATGAAGGCCGCCGTGAAGGACGCCGATGTGGTGTATGCAAAGTCATGGGGCCCCTTGCTCACAACGACGGATGGGGATGAGGGCAAGAAAATACAGGATCGCTATCAGGATTGGATCGCGGACGAGGCTCTGATGAAATTGGCAAAAGACGATGCGATCTACATGCACCCTCTGCCGGCAGATCGGGGCATCGAAGTGACGGACGGGGTCATTGATGGCCCGCACAGCGTCGTATTCGATGAAGCAGAAAACCGCCTTCACGTCCAAAAAGCCGTGATGGCGCTCACGATGCGATAAGGAGCCAGGGCAAATGTCAGAGAAAAAAGCGAAGAAGGTAGCCGTTGTGGCTGTGGGGGGCAACTCCCTGATTGTTGACAAGACCCATCAGACCATCCCCGATCAATATGCCGCCACGAGCGAGTCGATGAAGCATATTGCCGGCATGATCGAGGCTGGATGGGATGTCGTCATCACGCATGGCAATGGCCCTCAAGTGGGTTTCATCCTGCGCAGGGCAGAACTGGCGCTTAATGAGCTTCATCCGGTGCCGTTGGATTATTGCGGCGCCGACACACAGGGTGCGATCGGTTACATGTTCCAGCGGGCACTATACAATGAATTCAAGCTGCGCGGCTTGGACAAACAAGCCGCGACCGTGGTTACGCAGGTGCTTGTAAATCGAGACGACCCGGCTTTCACAAATCCATCCAAACCGATCGGATCGTTCATGGATGAGGCCACCGCGAATGAACGAAGCAAAACCGATGAATGGGTCGTCGTCGAGGATGCTGGACGTGGCTGGCGAAGAGTTGTACCCTCACCTCAACCGATTCGGATCATTCAGGTCGATGCGATCCAAGCGCTCATCGATCGTGGGTTTACGGTCGTCGGCGTTGGTGGAGGCGGCATTCCCGTTATCGAGGATACGGATGGCAACCTGGTTGGCGTAGAAGCTGTGATCGACAAAGATTTTGCCTCTGCGCTGCTGGCCAACAGCATCGGAGCGGATTTGCTGCTTATTACGACGGCTGTCGAGAAGGTCGCCTTGAATTTTAATACCCCCGACCAGCAGTGGTTGGACCATATGACCCTCCCCGAGGCCAAGGATTATCTTGAAGAGGGTCACTTTGCCAAAGGCAGTATGGAGCCTAAAATGAAGGCCGTCGTTCAATTCCTCGAGGCTGGAGGCACAGAGGCCTTGATCACCGATCCGGAAAATATCGAACGTGCGATTGCGGGAAAAAGCGGAACCCGGATAACGATGAATTGATGAACTCTGATTGAAAAGGAGGTGGTCGCGGAAAAAAAGTTGTTGAATATTTAAATATTAGGAAGAGAAGAAGATTAAGTTTAAGTCAATCAGGAGGAATACGAAATGTATCGTAACAAGTTTTGGCTTGTATTCGGCTTGCTCGTCGTGATGGCCATGGCGCTTGCGGCTTGTGGTGGCTCCGCGCCGGCAGGCGAAGAACCCGCTGGAGAGGAACCGGCAGCCGAGGAACCCGTTGCTGAAGAACCTGCAGCCGAAGAACCTGCAGAGGAATTAGGCGGCTTCGAGATCCCTGCGATCGAAGAGGGGAAGTTCAACGTCGCCATGGTGCTCATCGGGCCGCACGATGACGGCGGTTGGAGCCAGGCTCATTTCGAGGGTCTGCAGTACGTCTGTGAGAACGTGCCCGATACCAACGTCGCCTACATGGAGCTGGTACCCGAAGGCGCCGACTCCGAGCAGGTGTTCCGGAGCCTGGCCCGCAAGGGCTTCGACTTGATCTTCGGTACCTCGTTCGGGTACATGGATCCGATGGAGCTGGTAGCCGAGGAGTTCC
>CAZMZL010000226.1:0-5399 GCA_964570595.1 uncultured Anaerolineaceae bacterium
TCCCCAGAATCCACGGGAGGCCGCAATGAAGCCTATCGTGGCGAGGAGCCAGAATGGAAGCGCCAGAATCGCAGCAGTTCTGGGCGCTAGAGATGACAGCAGCCAGGAACGGATAGGCACGGGAGTTTTAACTCCCGATTGAGAGGCTGCAGTGACGAGAGCAAAGAATGCTGTTCCATGGGAAAGCCCGTGGAGGAGTAAGGCTCCGGCAATGATGATCTTGATGATCTGAGGGGACATGCTAGGTCCTCCTTCGTTGAACGGATGCGCGGGCGCCAGATCGATGGCTACCCAAAGGCTTTAAGCTGGGCGGCCGGTGATCGCATTTCCCTGACTTGTTTACGATGGTTTTCACTATTCCCCATCATCCAACGTCACCAGCAAATCCATCGCGGCATTTTGTTTTTAGGACGAGGGCCTCGAGCTTCTCAATATGACCGTTCGCTCTGATCAGACAACGCATCTCGACCCAAGATAGGTCCAGCATGATCCCAGGATTGTTCATGATTTCTTCCTTGTGGGTTTTGGTTTGAAATTTTCAATATCCGCGAAGCGAATCTCCAGAACCACATCCATTTCATTTCTGATCTTCAGCGGTTCATATGGAACGGTGACATACGCTTTCATCATTGCACCATGCTGCTTCTGTAGCGAGGTGTCATGCTTCTCAAGGGATGGTTCCCGTCCCTCCTTCGGAAGCCTTCGTCCCACCGATTCCTTTTTATCGAGAGATTGCTGAACATGGACCCATTCCAAGGAAGTGTATGGCATGCTCGCACCTTTTCACTCGATTCCTGGAACCGGCGCAATGAGCTCGTCGTACGCTTCCATTTTATCACGGGGGGTTTCGACAGTTTTTTTAACTCTTCTCTCGGCCACGCATCGCACATTATCCCGGTTCGCATCCCGCAATTTTTACAAAGTCTGTGACCGCCGCTATCGTTCCAGGGGAAGCAAGCGAAAAATTCGATGTGTAAAGACGACGAAACCAAACGGCACGATCCTGGTTACATCTTTGACGCAACCTTGCCCATGGCGCATAAATCCGTTCCGGGAAACAAAAAGGTCTCTCTATATAATCCTGGAATGGTGGATTGGAGAGCTGCCCGGGATCATGTAACCGAATTTTTTTCGTTTGAATACTGAGCGAAGATCCCATCGTTGACGATCGTCCTCACTCGAGTGAGGGCCCGATGAATTTCTGCAAAGGACGTGTACAATGGCGCAACCCCGAATCTGATGTTATCCGGAGCGCGGAAGTCGGGGATGACTTTAATCGCTGGAGGGGGAGATTCGATCAGGGCACGGCAGATGCGAAAGCTTTCCGGATGACGTAAAGAGACATGGGACCCTCGTATCGATGCCCGTCGTGGTGAACCAAGTTGGAACCCCAATGGGAGGAGCCACTCCTCGAAGAGGAAGATCAAGTACTCCGTCTGCTGGACGCTCTTCGATCTCAGACGCTCCATGCCTGCTTCCAGGATTAGGTCCAACGCTGGCTCGAGCGCTACCATCGAGAGCATCGGCGGTGTTCCCACCCTGAAGCGAGATATGTCAGGAGCGGGCGTGAAGGCAAGTTCAAACCCGAAGGGATTTTCTGCAGCGAACCATCCCCACATGGGCTGCATCAATTTCTCTTGAAGATCCCTGCGCACATAGAGAAAAGCCGGGGCGCCCGGTCCTCCGTTGAGGTATTTATAGGTGCAGCCCACTGCGAGGTCGACGTCAGCATCCTGGAGATTCAGCGGCACAGCACCCACCGAGTGGCTCAGGTCCCACAGCATCAATGCCCCAGCCTTGTGAGCCAGATCGGTTACGCGCGCCATGTCGTACATGAAGGCGCTCTTGAATGCTACATGCGTCAGGCAAACGAGCGCAGTATCGTGGTCGATTGATTCACGGACGGCCTGCGAGGATATTGAAATGCTGTCTTCAGATGAGATCAGCCTGAGTTGATGTCCTTTTCCAAGCAGGTCGATAACTCCCTGAAGAATGTACAAATCCGACGGAAAATTAAAGACATCACTCACGATACCGCTTCGGTCCGATTGCGCCTGGAGCGCAGCAACGACCAATTTAAAAAGATTGATCGAGGTCGCCTCGGTCACGAGCACCTCATCCGCTTCGGCGCCAATCAATCTGGCGATCTTCGTCCCTAACTGAGTCGGGCTGTTGATCCAGCCATCATTCCAACCTCGAATGAGGCGCTTCCCCCACGCCTCTTCGATCGCATCTCGCATGAACTGCACCGAACGTCTTGGGAGGCGTCCAAGCGAGTTGCCATCCAGATAAATAAGATCAGGATCATCGATGACAAATGCATTACGGAATGCGGCCAGGTCATCCTGTTGGTCGAGTTGCTGCGCAAGTTCAATCTTCGTGCTGTTATATTTCAATATCATCCCTCCCAATCAACCTCGCAGGTTTTCCTTGAGCTTGATTCTCAGGAGCCTTCAGGTATTTTATTCTCCCACCCATCGACGCTCCACAACGGCATCCAACGCTCAAGCTCAGCGCCGATGTGCAATCCGCTTGCTCCACGGTGATTCATCATCGATCCTACAGCCCAGCAACTCTTTCGCGGGAAGACAGACCGCTTGGTGGGTCCTGCCGAGCCGCCCCGGCCACTCGACGGGGAACCCTGTCAGGGACCGTCGCCCATGATCAGCGCGTTGTAATGATCCCCCGTCTCGGTTGTTTGCCCATCCTGTACCGCCTGTGAAAACGCAGAAAACGCACGATCCAGGATTTCTGCCGGACCCAGCCTCGACAACGAGGGATCGCTGTAATCTAAATAGGCAAAGAAATAATTCGACCAGAAAGGCGCGATCACGGCGTAGCCATTCTTGTGCGCGCTCATCGCCAATACGTCGAGGAACTGTGAATCAAGGGGTCCCCAGAAACTGTACGCATCGCGGGCGAAGAACGCCGCATTTGTCGGCGCTCCCCCCAACTCGGACGCCCGCGCCTTGTATAACCACGCTTCACTGCTGATGACCTCCAGCGATGGGTTGATCGTGCGCACCATGGCCGGCCATGTGTCCAGCATTTCCAGGTAATCGGCGAAATCATTCGTAAGGGGATAGGAATGAAGATCGATAAAGTCGAGTCCGTCAATGGATGCGAAACTCCTCACGAGGTCCGGCGTCTCCCATGTGCCGCTGCCGGCTCCAAGCTTCGTCGTACGAAGCGGGACATCGACCGACAACTGATCAACGACACCGTCAACATACGTGCGCCAGTCCGCGACAGACATTTGTAACTGTAAAACCGACTCGAAGGTCCCCGGCTCGGTGACCAGTGAAAGGTAGTCAGGTTGAACTCGTTCAACAATGGCGCGTACTTCCGTGTAGTTTTCCCGGCCAAACCGGCGTTTGCTGAGGGTTGAATAATACAACCTCGGATCGAGCGATGAGTACCCGGGGAGCAGAACATTGTGTTCAACGATGACCACAAGACCCAGCGAACGGATCTCATCGGCAATTTCTCCGAAGGCTGTCAGATAAGCCGGCGCGTCGGGAGTAAAGCTTGAGGTGAGAATGGGATAGTTAATCTGAATCACAATCCCCTGGACCCCAAGTTCGGCGAGCCGCCGCAGGATGAGCCGGTTCCCCTGCCGGAAGGAGGGATCGAGCAGCTTGCTTCCGTTGTTGCTGCTCGCCGAAAGCAGCGCGGCGGCAAAGATAACCGGTGCACGGTCGCCGTCCCAATCAGCACGCATTTCACTTTCCCGCTCCGAGAGGTTCATGGAAAGTTCCCCGTAAAGCGCGGAAAACTCCGCTGGAGCAGGTGAAGACGGAACGGGCGGAGCAGGACCGTCCCCCCCGCTCCTTCCACAGGCACCGATGAAGGCAATACCCGTAAACCCGGTTATGATGAGCAAGATTCGCATATCCCTACTTTTCGAAAAACCCATAACGCTCGATTTCATTTGCGCCGGGCATTAACCCGCATGCAGCCAATAGCGTCTGACGACCTCGAAGAGGTCGTTGACCGCTCCTGGACAACCTCAACACCCCCAATATACAACCTTCCCAGCCTATCGGGCCGCATTCTCGGTTTCCTTCTGCAGGCGATCGACCGGCCCGGATACAAAATCCTATCCACGGCGGAAGAGCGGAAAATGGACGCGATCGACCGGGAACACGAGCGTCCGATGATGCGATCTGCTCATCCAACCGGAGCGCATGCTTTTATTCAAGGAAACCGAGGATCTCTCTCTTCACGAGATCCCCGCTTCCCAGGAGCAGGTGCCCTCCTTCTTCAACACAGACAAACCTGGAGCCGGGAATCCGATCGCTCATCACACGTGCGTCGTCATAGCTGGCGGCCGGGTCATCTTTGGCGTTGATGATCAAGGTTGGGGTGGAGATCGTCTCCAGCGGGTACCTCTCGCTGTGATGACAGGGATCGGTATTCGTTACAAACATATCGAACACCATACCCTGCATGCGCGGGCGGGAAGGGAGAATGTCCCGCATGGCCCGCGCAAGTTCAGCCTTGTCCGTGTCCGACAAATGGTAGGAGCCGGGGACAAACATGCCTTGCATAACTGCGCTGAGCGGTGTTGTCATCAGCCATGCCAGAAAATCTGTGCCAAATATCGCTTTGATGACCGGCCTCGGCGGCAATGCAACCGGTTTATCCGAAATCGCGGTGGATACCAGCACGAGCGCGGAAACTCGCTCGGGATACCGCAAAGCAAATTGGACGGCAGACGGACCACCGGCGGAGTAGGCGATCACCGCGACTCGCTCTATCCCTATTGCGTCCAATAAGCAGGCAAAAGCATCGGCCTGCTCGGAGGGGCTTGCGCCTGGAGGGAGATGTGAATCAAGATACCCGAACCGAGAGGGCGCGATCGCCATGAACCCGGGCCCGAGGACCCCGGCTGCCAGATCCAGCCCCTGGTCAAACCCACCTCCATTGCCGTGCACGAAGAGGACCGGCTTGCCTTCACCCTCAATGGCATATTCGATGGGGCCGTACGGGGCGTCTTTCAATTTGCGGTCACGCCGATTCAGGCGGGCATAGGCGGCTTGGATGTCCCGAGCATACGGGATATAGAGGCCGATTCCTCCAAGAATGATAATCAAACCGAGTGCAAGAATGATATATCCAGCCATGCGCTTTCCTTTCTTCATCTCCTTTCCAACTTATTTCGAAAACAAGATCGCGAATGGTTGATCCTGGAAAATCGAGGCATCCTTCTCATGAACCTTCAAGCGCTGCCGGGCTGAGGGAAACAGGACCATGATGAAGGGAATGCCGCCGATGACGCTCCCCATATTATAAATCTGGCTCCCCGAGATTCCACCAACGAAACGGGTCACACCCAGCCGCGTCGCTGCGCGACAGGAGCACTCCTCCGAGACGCGTTCTCTGATGAAACAATCGGC
>CAZMZL010000227.1:0-5037 GCA_964570595.1 uncultured Anaerolineaceae bacterium
GCGAAGGCGGTCTGACGGTGGGCGCGGGCAGAATCACCGAGATTTTGGATTAAGGGCGATATGGCTAAACAAAAGATCCGCATTCGACTCAAAGCATACGATCACCGTGTCCTCGATCAGTCGGCACAGAGAATCGTCGAAACGGCAGAACGAACTGGAGCAAAAGTCGTCGGACCAGTTCCATTGCCAACCAAGATCGAACGTTTTACCGTGCGAAGGTCGACATTCATCGATAAAGATTCGCATGAACACTTTGAAATACGAACCCACAAGCGCTTAATCGATGTCGTCGATCCGGATACGAAGACGATCGACACACTGATGCGCCTAAACCTACCAGCTGGCGTCGATATCGAGATCAAGATCTAAAGGAAATTTACAGGAATCATTATTAAAAGTTTTTTGTGGGGTCAGGCAAGAGCTGCACAGACAAGTGGCTCGATAATAAAAAAGAAGTCATTTCCTGATAGTTGACTGCCTGACGTACGGGGATGATGCAGCCAAAGCCCTGGCTGACAGTCCCGTCAAGATTAAACTAGGAGAAAATGGATGAAGGGGCTTATTGGAAAGAAAGTTGGAATGACCCAGTATTTCGACGAGGAGGGCAATGTTATACCTGTGACCCTAATCGAAGCTGGGCCGTGTTATGTCACTCAGGTCCGCAGTCCCAAGCGCGATCAATACCTTGCGATCC
Organism: uncultured Anaerolineaceae bacterium; assembly: GCA_964570595.1. Classification (GTDB taxonomy): domain Bacteria; phylum Chloroflexota; class Anaerolineae; order Anaerolineales; family E44-bin32; genus E44-bin32. Next base: position 695 of record CAZMZL010000227.1, read on the forward strand.
AGCTCGGATTTGGCGAGGTAAAACAAAAGAAATTGTCGGGTGGACAGCTTGGCCATCTTAAGCGAAATGATTACCCGCCTCTGCGTTTCTTGAGAGAGTTCCGTGTGAAGAGCACGGGAGATCTCAAGGAGGGTGATCAACTGAATGTGGACGTTTTCGCGGTTGGGGATCAAGTCGATGTGATCGGGACCAGTAAGGGTAAGGGTTTTGCCGGGGGCATCAAGCGTCATGGATTCGCCCGTCAACCTGTAACCCATGGTCAATCTGATCGAACCCGCTCGCCGGGGTCCCAGGGCGCGACCTCCACGCCGGGTAGAGTCTTCAAGGGGAAGCGTGGTCCAGGACACATGGGATCTGTGCGTGTGACGGCGCAGAATTTACGTGTGGAAATTGTAGACTCGGAGAGAAATCTTCTCGGTGTTCGTGGCAGCGTGCCAGGAGCTCGGGGAGGCATCGTCATGATTAAAGAGGTAAGGAAGCAATAATCCCTTGGGAGCAGTCATGAAGGTAGATGTTCTGAATATTGAAGGTAAGAAAGTAGATAGCGCAGAGCTCCCGTCGCCGATATTTGAGGCGCCGATTCGAGAAGACTTGATGCATCAGGCGTTTGTTCGCCAGCTCGCGAATGCACGGCTCGGTACGCACAACACAAAATCGCGCGGCGAGGTGGCCGGCGGTGGTCGCAAACCCTGGCGGCAGAAGGGCACCGGGCGTGCCCGTCATGGATCACGTCGATCCCCGATCTGGGTGGGTGGTGGTAAAGCCCACGCCCCAAAACCGCGCGATTACCGAAAGAAGATGCCGAGGAAGATGCGACGGGCGGCCCTGAGATCCGCACTTTCGATGAAAGTCGCCGAGAACAGCATATTGTTTCTTGATGAGCTCAAGATTGAAGATACGAAGACAAAGAACATGGTGGATGTGCTCAGGAATCTGACCGGTGAATCGACGACTTTGATCATCTTGTCCGATTCAAATGAAAACGTCGAACGAACCATCCGGAACATTCCTGAGGCAAAGACATTGCGGGCCAACTATCTCAACATCAGAGATCTGCTCCAGTTTGATCGTGTGATCATGCCCCTGGACGCCATCGAAGTTATTCAATCGTACCTGGGCGTTTAAGGAGGACAGCGATGAAGAATATCTACGACATCTTACGTCGACCCATCATCACTGAGAAGTCGAGCTACCAGAGTGCTGTGCTCAATCAGTATGCATTCGAGGTCGATCGTTCGGCGACAAAGCCCCAGATAAAGGAAGCTGTCGAGACGCTTTTTGACGTCGAAGTGGTCAGGGTCAATGTCATGAATCATCCTGCGAAACGTAATCGTCAGATGAAAAATCGCCGGCTGTTGACCCGCAAAGGAAGTTATAAAAAAGCGATCGTCACCCTGAGTCGTGGGGATTCTATTGACGTGTTTGAAGGGGTAAATTAATGGCGGTAAAGAAATATAAACCTACCTCACCAGGGCGACGGCATATGTCCGGCCATACCTTCGAAGAAATTACGAAGAGCACACCGGAAGCTTCTTTGCTGGTTCCGAGGCGAAACCACGCCGGACGGAATAACCAGGGGAGAATTACCGTTCGTCATCGCGGTGGCGGCGTACGTCGCCATATTCGCAAGGTAGATTTTAAACGCAAGAAACACGGAATTCCTGCAACAGTAGCTGCGATTGAGTACGATCCAAATCGCTCGGCTCGTCTGGCATTGCTGCACTATGACGATGGAGAAAAACGCTACATCATTGCCCCCCTGGGTTTATATGTGGGCGATACAGTACTTTCGGGCTCGAACGCCGAGGTTCGACCGGGCAATTCTCTCCCTCTTGCCAGCATCCCGCTTGGGACCACGATCCACAATATTGAATTGAAAGAAGGGCGTGGAGGTCAGATGGTGAGGGCGGCAGGCACCTCTGCACAGCTTCTGGGTAAGGAGGGCGCCTATGCTGCCATTCGTCTGCCGTCCGGTGAGGTTCGCCGGGTGCGGCAGACTTGCTATGCCACGATCGGCGAGGTCGGTAATCCCGACCATTCGAATGTCAAGCTTGGCAAGGCAGGGCGGAAACGACACATGGGCATTCGTCCAACCGTGCGAGGTTCGGCGATGAGCCCGCGCGATCACCCTCATGGTGGCGGCGAGGGAAGGTCTCCGATTGGTCTGCCTGGGCCGAAAAGCCCATGGGGTAAGCCGACGCTGGGGAAGAAGACACGTCAGAATAAGAGCACGGAGAAATACATTATCCGTCATCGATCAAAGCGTCGCCGTTAACTTTTCACAAACATAGACGGTGGAGGCGAAAAAAAATGTCTAGATCATTGAAAAAGGGTCCCTTTATAGACCCGAAGTTGCTAAAAAAAGTTGAAGAGATGAACGAGCGTGGCGATAAAACGGTCATCCGTACGTGGAGCCGTGCGAGCACGATCTTCCCCCAAATGGTGGGGCACACGCTTGCCGTTCATGACGGTCGACGCCATATCCCGATCTACATCACGGAGAATATGGTCGGTCACAAATTGGGTGAGTTCGCACCAACACGAACGTTTCGCGGACATTTTTCAAGAGATAGGACCACCCGGGTGGAAGAGTAATCATGGCTTTAGCGACTGACGTTCACGCAACCGTTCGATTCGTACCCATGTCACCTCAGAAGGTCCGTCTTGTGGTGGATGTTGTCCGTGGTATGGAGGCGACCGAGGCACTGGATACGCTAAAGTTTGTGAACAAGGCTGCGGCGAAGCCGGTGTCGAAGGTCATTCGCTCCGCCATCGCAAACGCGGAAGAGAATATGGGCTTGAACCAGGATGATCTTTTTATCCATGAGATCTATGCGAATCAGGGGCCAATTCGAAAGTGGCGGAGATTTGGGGCAAGAGGTCGTTTTAAGCCCATCCAGCGTCGATATTCACATATCTCGGTTGTCCTGAGGGAGCGAGACGCGTTGGAAAGTTGAGGCACCTCGACTGATTACGCGCCGTCCATCATTAAAGGAACCAGCAAGGTGCAGCGGAAGTATTTCTGAAAGGAGAAAACATGGGGCGGAAAGTACATCCCATCGGTTTTCGTCTAAAGATAAACAAGACCTGGGAATCGCGTTGGTTTGCGAACCCTGATAAATATGCTGATCAGCTTCATGAGGATCGAGAGATCAGAGACCTGATTTATAAGACCACGCCGAGGGCGGGGATTTCGAAGGTTGAGATCGAGCGATTTCCGAACAATGTCCACGTGACCGTGCATACAGCAAAACCCGGCATCGTAATCGGTCGTAAAGGCGCCAATGTAAAAGAACTGCGTCGCAAGCTACAGGAAATGACCGGTACGGCGATCAAATTGGACATTGCCGAAATCAAAGAGCCTGACCTGGATGCAAAGCTCGTCGGCGAGAACATCGCAAATCAGCTTGAGCGACGCATCAGTCATCGGCGGGCCATGCAGCGAGCCGTCGGGCAGGCGATGCGGCAGGGAGCCGAGGGGATCAAAGTCATGTGTTCGGGTCGGCTCTCCGGTACAGAAATGGCCCGGCGGGAGTGGGTTCGAGAAGGCCGCGTGCCTGCCCAGACCCTGCGTGCCGATATCGATTTTGCCCGTGCTGAAGCGCTGACAACCTATGGACGTATTGGTGTGAAGGTGTGGATATATAAGGGCGACATTTTACCCGAGGGTGATGAAGAGCCCGAGGCTATGGATGTATATGTCAGCGAGTAGTCCCGCATTTGGGCGCTGCTCGAGGGGTTGAGGTGGAATTATGTTGATGCCGAAGAGGGTTAAACATCGAAAACAGATGCGGGGTCGCATGAAGGGCAAGGCGACTCGAGGGACGGAAATTTCCTTTGGAGATTACGGACTTCAGGCGCTTGAGCCTGGCTGGGTGACCGCCCGTCAGATCGAGGCTGCCAGAAGGGCACTCGTGCGCTACATGCGACGGCGCGGCAAAGTCTGGATTCGAATTTTCCCCGACAAACCGGTGACGCAAAAAGCCGCTGAGACGCGCATGGGGAAGGGGAAAGGCGCGGTCGATCATTGGGTTGCGGTTGTAAAACCCGGCCGCATTTTATTTGAGATTTCGGGGGTGACCGACGAAGGGGCAAAAGAGGCGATGCGATTGGCCTCGCACAAGCTGGCGATCAAGACCAAATTTGCGGTGCGTGATTCCCTCGGAGGGGAGTAATCGATGAAACCGAAAGAAATCAGAAAACTCTCTGAGGATGATATCCAATCAGGATTGGATGACGCTAAGGAGAATTACTTTAAACTCCGGTTCCAGTTTACAACCGGGCAGCTCACAGACCATACCCGTTTGAGCATCGCTCGCCGTGAAATCGCACGCTATGCCACG
>CAZMZL010000227.1:5047-5373 GCA_964570595.1 uncultured Anaerolineaceae bacterium
CAGTGCGGATCTTGAAGGAAGTGAATCATGAAAAACGTCCGTCGGCGATTGAACGGTGTCGTCATAAAATTAAGTTCCGAGAAGACGGTATCGGTGCGCCTCGACCGTACCACCCGCCATCCGCTCAATGGGAAGGTCATTCGCCATAACAAGACATACCTTGCGCATGATCTGCTTGGCTGCCAACCCGGCGACAAGGTTCGTATGGTTGAGAGCAAGCCCATTTCGAAGCGGAAGCGCTGGGTAATTGAGGAAATTCTTGACCGGCGAAACGAGGTTGAATATAGCGCGAGCACGGCTGAGACGGCAGAGGTGGAGGCATGATC
>CAZMZL010000228.1:0-5204 GCA_964570595.1 uncultured Anaerolineaceae bacterium
GCCTGCGCCGGAGCGTGGCATTCCCCAAGATCATGACCGAGTAAACAATGTTGGAAATTGCGGTCCTTGGCGAACGCTCAGGACATACGTCGCTCATGCTCCTCGCGATGACACATGGATGTTGATGTCATTGCAAGCCAAGGCGCCTGCGCCGGAGCGTGGCATTCCCCAAGATCATGACCGAGTAAACAATGTTGGAGATTGCGGTCCTTGGCGAGCGCTCAGGACATACGTCGCTCGTGCTCCTCGCAATAATAAATCTGTAAGGTCCACCCCTACTTGACGTTACCCACGCCACGATTACAATAATTACGGGGGCGGTGGCGGAATTGGCAGACGCAGGGGACTTAAAATCCTCCGGAGGAAACTCTTTGTGGGTTCGACTCCCACCCGCCCTACCAGAATCACATGCACCGTGCCGGAAACTCATCGGCACGGTGTCTCTTGTATGGAAAGAAAACGCCTCGAGAACAGCTCGAACGTTTATATAAAATGATTAAATCCCTCCTGACAGGCTGCCATTTTGCCCAAGCCCTTGACCATCCATCATGACATGAATGGGATGGCCCTGATCGACAACGAACAGCTCCCACCTCACTTGCTTCTCATATCGCCTGCTGATGTTTCAGTGTAAAATCTTTTTACGTGGTTGGAACTTTATGGAGGTTGGCATGTTGAAATCACGGATATTCTTCACTGTCATGCTGCTATCAATCATCGTAAGTGCGTGCACGTTTCCGGGCGCGGCTTCCCCGACTCCCTTCACATTCCCAACTCCCAACCTGACCCACACGGCTATTTTCGATGCCACCGCCACCTCGACCCCGTTGATCCAGGTGCTGACCTCCACCGGTACACCTCCTGTAGATGTACTTCCTACATACACGGGCACACCTCAGGACGCCACGACAACCCCACCGATAAGTACGGTCTTGCCGGGACAAAGACCCAACGGCACACCGGTTGTGGCTGCATTCATGTCTGCGGCGCCCATAATCGACGGTGAACTCAGCGAATGGAACACCGCGGTGTATAAGGTCGATCAAGCACTACCCTATGCGCGAGCGAATTGGACCGGTCCGAGCGACTTATCTGCGACCTACTACATTGGATGGGATACTTCAAATCTATACATTGCGGTCAAGCGAACGGATGATCAATTCGTGCAGATTTCCAGTGGAAGGTACATGTACAAAGGTGATGATATTGAAATCCAGATTGATGCGGATTTGGACGGGGACTTTACGACCACCACGCTCAGTGCGGATGATTTCCAAATCGGTCTCTCTCCCGGAAACTTCGGATCCCGGTCGGAGGAAGCCTATCGCTGGTATCCGCGCGCACAGGAATCCTGGCTCACAACCGTAGTGGTAAAGGCCATCAAGCGTGATCAAGGGTATGACCTCGAGGCAAAGATTCCCTGGGTTGTGTTCGGGGTCACACCATCCGAAGGAACATCCTACGGATTTGCACTATCCTTATCCGACAATGACCTGCCTGGTACGGCAACATGGCAATCGATGGTCTCCCACGTGATTACGAGGAAGTTGGCCAATCCGACAACCTGGGGGACGCTAACGCTGGGTGAACCTACCGCGGAATGACAGGTTTGGGGAAGAACCGGGGACTGTCCTAAGAGGGCAGCGCTTCTGTACGAAGAAAGGCAACCAGCCACAGATGCGAGCCTCCTCCCTCGTTCCCGTCATGTCTTATCCCTCGCCCTCATGTCATTTCGAGTGTCTCCACAGCGCGTGAGGCGCTGCTCAAGCGGGAAGAAACTTCAACCCATGCCATTGCGAAGCTTTACCGCTGAAGCATTCCCCGGTATCGCAGAGGGAGATCGCTTCGCAAAAAGACGCTCGCGATGACATGATTATGGGTTTCTTAGCAGCGTAAGGAGAAATCCCCCGCACGTGTGGTTGTTGTTGTCGATCTCCGGGAATCGAACCCCTCAAGACCGCTTTTAAGATCCATCCTCTGGTCAGAGAATATCCCCAATCCATGATTCCTATTATTGAGCTTGACAGGGGATTTCTCACCCCCTCTGGGGGGCTCGAAATGACACAGAATTGAAATCCTGAATGCGGGCGCTTTCACGCGACATTCGTGACAGCCCCTTAGAAGAGTATCGAAGCCATCTCATCACGGTATTGTCGGGTGAGCGGGTCTTCATCGCCGAGCAGCACGAAGAGCGCCAATAACACCTGTTTCGGCAACCCATCTTTGTAGTCTTTGTCCACTCGTAAAATCTCGAGGAAGCCATCCATCGCTGCTGGAATGTTTCCGTGGATGATCAAACGAGCGGATTGGTGTAACTCCGCGGAAAGATCATCCTCATCCAGAAACGGGTCTCCCTCTTCAACCTCTGTCAGCAGTTTGGCTAACGGCCGCAGCTTCTCGGCCTCCGCCCACTCTGTTCCGGCCGGGAAAGATCCGATGATGGCTTCCGCCTCGATACCTTTTCCTTGCATGAGAAGGCTTTTTACCAGCCCCAGTGCGGCTGCGGCGTTATCATCATCGACTTCATGCACGGCGCGAAAAGCCGCCTCCGCCTCACCCCAATGTCGCGTGGCTAAAAGGCTCTGCGCCTCCTGTACGGCAAGCTCGGCTTTGCTTGGTGCAAGCTGGGAGACAAATCGTCTCACAACCGGTTCAGGTTGTGCTCCCACAAACTCTGCTGCCACGATGCCCAGCTTGAAAGCCTTGACAGCCGGAATCCCCTGGACGCCAAAACGGATCGCAAGATTGGGGTTTTCATCCACGTTAACTTTTGCCAGGATGAAGGTGCCTCCTGCCTCAATGGCGAGGCGCTCCAGAAGGGGACCTAAGTCTCGACAGGGGCCACACCATTCGGCCCAGAAATCCACGACGATAGGCACCTCGTGGGATCGCATGACGACTTCGCTTTCAAAGGTTGCCTCGCTGACATCAAGCGTATAGTCGTTTAAGTTCACTATCCAACCTCAACCATAATAGGTTTGAATTCTACACTACATCTGTATGAAAACCATTCGTGAAAGATTCTCGTGGGCCCAGGCATCGTAGGGGTTGTGTGCGTTTCACGCCTCACGATACGGATCCTGCCCGAATCTCATCAATCCGGATATTCACCCGGTCCTTCCGGTTGTTCAACATGGATGACTTCCCCATGCAGGTCGATGACCACACGAAACCCCATCATCCCTAACATCTGCCGAGCATCATCCGGAAAATCGCTTTGGAGGAGCGAATCAAACTGGGAATCCATATTTTTCAAAGAGGCTTCGATGGCAGCCTTGGTGAAAATATCATCCTGCCCGAGCATCTTCATCGTTCCTTCGCTGACGAGAGCCTCGTTGCCGTCAATGAGGCTCTGAAAATGCTGTAAGACTTGTCGGTCGACGACCTCGCTATCGATATGTCGGTGAAAACCATCATCATCGACCACGTAGAAAGCCTCGTCTCCAACCATGGCCACATCCACTGGGCGATCATGATCGTCAACCACAAGTCCTCGAAAAAGCGCTGATCGTGACATCGATTATGTACTCCAATAGTAGACTACAGCGTCCGAACATATCTTACCAAAAATGAGTGATTGGGATAAGTAGTCGAGGCGACAAGTCATCTTATTTACCTGACATGTTGATCGATCACTTGGAGGGCCTCTGGTTTCACCTTACCCGTATCTGGATGCAATCGAAACGAGCCGAGTCGCGTCGGCTAGAGATGGACGTTTACGAGGATCCCTACGGAGGAGAAGTTAAACAGCCACTCGGCTTCGGGGGTCTTTAAGTTAATACACCCATGACTCATCGGTACTCCAAAGTTGTTGTGCCAGTATGTACCGTGGAGCGCATATCCACGGTAGAAATACATCGTATAAGGGACTCCGGGGAGATAATAGCCAGGACCGGCCATGGTGGTCGAAGTTAATTTGATATAGACGCGGAATTGACCGGTGACCGTGGGGTGCGCCGCGGTTCCAGTGGAGACCACGAAACTCTGCTTGAGTTCAGTCCCTTCATAGGCTCTCACTCGCTGTTCGCTTAAATCAACGTCGATCCATCGTCCCTCATTGGGCATTTCGTCGATGGGGATGTTGTAGGTTGACAAATGTGATAACACCGGCGGCGTCCTTGTCGGGGTTACCGTGGGGGTGAGCGTCGGGGTAGGCGTGAGCGTTGGCGTCGGGGTAGGCGTGGGTGTATTCGTAGGCGTGGGTGTATGTGTAGCCTTTGAGAGCGGGTCGGCAGCCGCCTGTGGTTGCAGTGCATCGGCAGGCTTTCCACCTACCCAGATCCCCAGTCCGATCACGATTATGCCTGCGGAAATGACGACTCGGTTTGAAAACAACTTGCTCTGAGCAAGAGAGTCGAGCGGGATTATTTTCGGGATAAGGTCATCGGGGATGTGTGCTTCATGGAGAGCCTCTTCTCGTTCCTTTCGAGGCAGTCTGCGAATATGCCATCGAATTGCCTTCTTTGCCGACTTACTCCTCGGGTTTATCTCGAGCGCTCTTGCAGCATAGGCAAGACCCGGACGAGGGTCTGACAAACCGGAGAGTAATAGCCAGGGCTTTTCCTCTTCCGGATTGAGCCTGCTCGCGAGTCGGGAAAGCCTGCGTGCCTCCGCGTTGTCACCCCCCGCACTGCTTGTTTGGCCTGGCGGATAATCACTTCGTATGAAGATGATCCCGAAGTGGGTGAGCTCATTATTGTCCTTCATCTCCGGAAATTGAGATCGGCTCATTATTGATGTAGCACAAGACGCCTTCGGCAATTCCGCGAGCTGCCAACTCTGGGTTTTCCATTAAAAAGTCCCGGTCAAGATAGAGGAAACCTGTTTCAATGATCGCCGCAGGTGTCTGAGAATGTATTTCATTGAACGTATGATACTCGGTCATATCTCGTGTAATGCTTCCTTGGTGAAAGTTCATCCCGGTGGAGCGCCCGTAGCGGTCTACAAGACAATCCACCAGGCGCTGAGCTCGATCCTGCACGGCCGTATCCAGAGCAGCAGTAACTTTATAGCCCGTCGCCTGGTCATTGATCGGAACGCACGCGTCCGCATGGATTGAAACAAGCGCAACGGAACGATATCCGTAAAGACGTGGATCAAACTCTTCCATGATGTCTACTTCGAGCCCCGCAGCTTTAAGCGCGCTCGCTGTCCGTGTGCCAATGGCCTGGTTCAATTCGAGTTCGGTGAAACCATCTGCACAA
>CAZMZL010000229.1:0-5093 GCA_964570595.1 uncultured Anaerolineaceae bacterium
GGTCGACTTGAACTCGATGTCATCACGCGAGATCTGCGCCTTGGCATGGGTGCTTGCCAGGGTGGTTTTTGTGGGTATCGAGCTTCAAGTACAGCCGTTGAGTTAATCGATGACGCCCCAACGGATGGAGGATTGATTGATTTTCTTAACGAGCGCTGGAAGGGTATTCGAACTCTCGCATGGCATCACAACATGAGACAGATTGAATTTACACGAAGGCTTTATCTGGATATTCTTGCGGCGGATAACCTGGAGAACAAGTCAAAATGATGATGGACGTGATCGTCGTCGGCGCCGGTCTTGCAGGGCTTTCTGCAGCGCTTTTCGCGACCGAACAGGGAGCATCCACTTTGCTTGTATCGTATGGCCGGGGAAGCCTGGGAATTAGCACGGGCTGCATCGATGTCTGGAAATCAGCGACGCCATCTCGTGCGCTTCCTAAAATCAGAGGTCAGCATCCCTATGCTCTCGTAGGATACTCATCCATTCGGGAGAGCCTCACATCCTTTAAGCGGATTTCAGAACAGGCAGGCTACCAACTCCACGGGAAATTAAGCCACAATCTTCGGCTCCCGAGCCTTCTTGGCGCCACGAAAATCACGTGCCTCGCCCCCTACACTCTCTATAATGGACGTCTTGATCTCGAACAACCTTTCGCGCTGGGTCACTTTCAATCTTTTCGCGATTTCTCCCCCTTCATCGTCAAGAAAAATCTAGAGAAAGTCGGTGTGAAGGTTTCCTCCATCGTCGAGCTTCCTCTCTTCGATCTGCCGCTCAATCGAGATTCATACTCGACAGATCTTGCACACCTATTTGATGACGCAGGCTGGAGAGATGAAATCATCCGGTCCTGGCGTCCTCACCTCGCCGGCGTTGATCGACTGTGCATGCCGGCCATTCTCGGCCTCCGACGACACCGCTCGATTGTGGATGATTTAGAGAACGAATTAGAGACGAAATTTGTCGAAATCCCCACTTTGCCTCCAGTGATACCGGGCATACGATTGGAAAATGCCTTGCGTAAAAGCTTGCTTTCAAAACAGGTCGAGATCATCGAGGGATCACGATCGATAGGTCGAATCGACGGTCGAAGCCGAGGTCGGGAGGTTCGTGGAATCGTGCTTCAAACCGCCGGAGGACCAAGAGCCTTTGACTCTAAGTCTGTAATCCTCGCATCAGGCGGATTATTAAACGGAGGTCTCGTAGCCCTCCGTGGGAACCAAATTAAAGAAACGGTGTTTGATCTTCCCGTAATCATTGATTCCGAGATGGCTCAATGGACCGATGAGAACCCGCTTGCTCCGCAGCCATTTGCCCGGATTGGAATTCGTGTCGATGAGGATATGCGACCCCTGGGTGTGGATCGGCGACCGTTGTTTGCGAATCTATTTGCCGCCGGCGGGATTATCGGTGGTTGTGACCGCTCTTCCGAAGGATCACGTCAAGGAATCGATATCGCAACCGCCTACCGGGCTGCTAATCGCGCCGCCCAGACCTCATAAACCGATACGCCGCACACGATTAAAAGGTGAACTAAATGACTCATAGACTTACACTTCTCCGTCATGGATTGAGCGTTGCGAATCGCGATGGCATTGTCCAGGGACAAGGGGACTTCCCCCTCGCCGAAGAAGGGATCAGGCAGGCCAAAAGACTTGCCGAGTTCTGGAAGTCACAGAATGTGGATTTTCACTCGATCATAAGCAGCCCGCTCGTCAGAGCGAAACATACCGCGGAGATCATCGCAGAAAAGCTAGGTCACGACATTCAAACCAATGATATCTGGATGGAGCGTCACCAGGGCGAGGCGCAGGGCATGCCATACGATAACGCGAAAACTTGGTATGAAAACAAGACTTATCCGTCTATTCACGATCCCATATTCAACACGGGCGAGAGTGAATGGGAATTGTACTGCCGAGGCGGAGATGGCCTACAAGGGCTGCTGCGGCTCGAACCTGGCGATTATTTGATCGTTTCCCATGGCGCCATACTCGGTGCAGCACTGCGTGCTGCTCTAGGAATACCACCTCGTGAATCTTTCAACTCCGCGAGGTTATCATTTGATAACACCGGTTTTGCGATTTTGAAATACGAATCCGACAAGCCTCGCTGGAATTTGCAGACTTTAAATCAAACATGCCACCTCACATGCGGAAAACCGGACGGTTTTGGAGCGGCGGAATGAGTGAGCTTGTACTGAAGGATGGCCAAATTTACACACTTGACCCAGACCTTCCAGTTGCCGATGCAATATTTGTACGTGATGGCAAGATTGTCTGGCTGGGCGATCGTTCCGATGCGGATCAGTACATCGGCGAGAATACAGAGGTCGTTTCACTCGAGGGTAAAATCATCATCCCAGGTTTGATCGACGCCCATATCCACCTGCAAAAATACGCCGAATCTTTAAGCTACGTGGATTGTGAGACTACAAATCTAACGGATTGCTTGAGACGGTTAGAGGAAAAAGCAAAAATGACCCCGAGTGGTAGATGGATCCTGGGACATGGATGGGATCAAAATACCTGGGGCTCTTACGGAACTGCGACGCAGCTCGACAGCGTCACATCCGACCACCCCGTGTATCTTACAGCCAAGTCTCTTCATGTTTCCTGGGCGAACACGCTCGCGTTGAAGTTGGCCGGTATCTCCGATGCCACGAAGGATCCTGATGGCGGGACAATACAGAAACAGGGTAATGGCGAACCGACCGGGATATTATTTGAGGAAGCGATGATGCTCGTTTCAAGCAAGATCCCAAGCCTGGAGCCAGCACAAATCTCGTCACTTATCGAGATCGCTCAATCCAAATTGCACGCATTCGGTATTACGGGTGTTCATGATTTTGATGGGGCCGGCTGTTTCCGCTCGATCCAAGAACTTTACATGAACGACAGATTAAAGCTTCGTGTTTTGAAAAATATCCCGGTTGCCCACATGGATTCCGCCCTTGACCTCGGTTTGATGACAGGATTTGGAAACGATTTCATTCGCATGGGGAACATAAAACTTTTCTCGGACGGAGCGCTGGGGCCTCGCACTGCGGCCATGCTCGCCCCCTACGACCACGATAAGGACAATACTGGAATCCTTCTTCTTGATTCAGAAGCCATCGTGGAGATCGGGATACGCGCGGCTCAAGGTGGATTGGGATTGACGGTGCACGCAATCGGCGATCGTGCAAACCATGTCACCTTGGATGCGTATGAGGAAATCCGCCGATTCGAAGCGAGCACCCCATATGCCCTGCTCCCGCATCGGATCGAACACTTACAAGTGCTTCATCCCGAGGATCTGCACCGAGCTGCGTCCTTGGGCGTTATCGCATCCATGCAGCCGATCCACGCCACATCTGACAGGGAAATTGCAAATATGTATTGGGGCAAAAGGACGAATTTCGCGTACGCGTGGAACTCGCAACTCAAACATGGAGCCAGGGTTTATTTCGGGTCAGATGCACCGGTAGAATCTCCCAACCCTTTCTGGGGACTGCATGCAGCCACCACCCGTCAACAGCGAGGCTCGACGGCCCTTAAGAGCCGTTGGAATCCTGATGAGATCGTGATATTCAAAGATGCCATCATCGCTTATACATCGGCTCCGGGCAGTGCATTCAGCCCCACTCGCATCGGCATCCTGCGAGCAGGTTATGCGGCAGACATGGTCCTGCTGGAAGTCGATCCTTTCAAGATCCCTCCTGATGAATTGGCCGATGTAAGACCCGTTGGAACCATCCATTCAGGTCAATGGGTCCATCGAGCATAAAAGCCTCGCTCATGCTAAAGTACGATGATCCCCTTCTCGTCTGGTAATACCCTCTGCATCCAAATATTCCAGCAATGCCAGAATATATTTTCGTGTGGAATGCAGCCCATCACGTGCTTCCGCGACCGTGATCGTCCCTGATGTTTCCAGTCGTGAGATTATCCAGTTTTTCATCTCTTCATATGTCGCTTTGTCGAGCAATACCTCATCCGACACCTGGACGAGTGATCCTGTCGTCCGACAATACGCAAGCAGATCGTCACCGAGAATTTCAATGGATTCCTTCTTCGAGGGAGGAGTTTGCGGTGCCGCTTTAAATCGATCGAGGAGCTGTGCGACGAGTTTTTCCTGCTTTGTCGAAAGCTCGATTTTATACGAGCACATACGCACCAGGTTGCCCGATACGGATAGCACTTCTTCCTGTATGGCCAAATCGAGGGACAAGTTGAAATCTTTTGCTCCGAGGTCCAGCTTGCTCCGCAATTCTTCCTTCGGAATGCCGATGCGTAGCGGATATTGCGCGTGATACGCCATCGTTGCGGATCGTATCCCTGCCTTCATTTTTTCCCAGCTCGTAGCGTGCAGCACGGTAGCCTTGTCCCGATTGTCAGATGACATATCTCCAAACACGATGATCAAATCTTCATCGAGAAGCTCTTGAATGGCTGCATCTAGTGCAGGTTCGCTCAATCCCGAAATACGTCCAAGTTTTCCAACGGGCATCATATAATGATCCAGCATCGACATCGCAAGGATCTGTCCAGGCGATCCTTTCAGCATCTCCTCGAGCCGGCCTAAATTATCTTTGTCCCAACGCCGGTGCAATCGTAAGGGGTGCGGATCCACGACACGCCCTCCCCCCAGTGTCGTACTGGGAGACGGTCTACGCAAAATGAAATGATCCCCCCGGGCTGCGACCACGGGTCGATCGAGTACGATCTGCAGCCAGCCTGTCTCCCCGGGAGACAATTCGTCGCGCCCCAGCAACCTGATACGCACCATACGTTGAGCCGCGCCAAGAAACAGCTTCGCCTCCTGGTTGTGTTTAACAACTGATTCCGTATCCGAAATGATTCTGAAGTTCACATCGAGCAATCTCGTTGATTCATAGGTGCCAGGGTACATCAAAACATCACCACGCTCGATATCGTCTACATCCACCCCGGATATATTCACGGCGACCCTGCTGCCAGGTTCGGCATGATCAATCGCGTTTTGGTGCGTTTGCAGGCCCCTTATTCGACCTTTGGATCCAGATGGAAGAGCGACCACTTCCTTGCCGGCATCGAGACCGCCGTCAAGCAGCGTACCCGTGGTCACGGTAC
>CAZMZL010000230.1:0-5084 GCA_964570595.1 uncultured Anaerolineaceae bacterium
GAAAGTGTACGATTGCATATTCAACCTGAGCTGTGGACAATTCCTTTTCAGGGGAAGCTGTGCTATCATGCGCGCTCATGGGAAGCGTTCGAAGAGGCAGCTGGAAAGCTTATCTCCCCTATCTGGGTCTGAATGTCATTGTATCCGCAATCACGGTGTTGTTGGTGCTTGCCATCTGGGACGGGAGAGGCAATTCCTCCAAAGGGACACCCACGCCAACAGTTGATGTGGTATCACAGGTGGATGAGTATATTCCCACCGAGACGCCTACGAAGATCCCTTCACCAACCCCGGTGACCTATATCGTCCGCGGCGGAGATACCATGCTTGGAATAGCGATGGATTTTGACGTGTCCATTGATTCTTTGATGATCGCCAACCGTCTAGAGGATCCCAACGCACTGACTGCAGGACAACTTTTGGTGATCCCCATCGGTGACGAACCCCCCCTTGGGGGTGGGGGCGACAGTCAGGCAACAATCACGCCCCGTTCGACAGAAGAACCCGATCGTGATGAACCCTCTCAAAGGGCTATCATCATAAATGGCGTCGAGGCTGCGGGAGTCTTTGAAGGTGAAACGGTCCGTTTATTGAACCGGGGCGGAGAGGTGTCTATGGCGGGTTGGGTCATGGAAGATGAAGATGGCCATCGTTTCCTGTTCCCGGCATTTACTTTTTACAGCACCGGCGCTGTGAATGTCCATACTCGGGATGGAACGAACACTTCGATCGATTTGTATTGGGGGCTTGATGAAGCCATCTGGACCTCGGGTGTGACGATTCTCTTGCGAGATTCCACGGGAGAGGTTATATCCACTTTTACCATCCCCTGATTCTTTCTCTCCAGCTTTAATAAACAATCGTTCCATGAAATCAAACCGATGCTCCAATACAATTTCGTCGCCTTGTCCCAACTTTGTCAGACGATGCGTGTACAGATGTGCAATGGGACGGGAGCGCAAGATGGTCTTGTTTCATAGCGACTCGGTTTTCCATTGTCATCGGACGGGGTATTGTAAGTGAGATCATGAGGGGTTTCCCTTCCTTGGCGAAAATAAAAACCGGCCAACCGGCCGGTTTAGAATATTTTCCATTCCCATCGCTGTTTATGTGCTTGAATCCTCTGATTCTGGTTCCTCGGGTTCGTCTTCGTCCTCCCCCTGGAGCCCCGATCGAAATTCCCGAATCCCACGTCCGAGTTCTCCGCCAATGCGAGTTAATCGGCCGACTCCGAAGAGCAGGACGACGATGACAAGGATAATGATCAGCTCTGTTGTCCCAAGACCGCCCATTGCGTTTCTCCCTTGCTATACTGTTCTGCTCATGATTATAGCATCAACCGCATCCTGCGAGCACGGATCCCTGCCTAAGCGCATCACCCTCTATCGGTTTAATGAGACTTAAGCATTGGCAAGTTCTGATCGTTGTTATCCATTACAATTCTTACCACGAATGACGTCCTCTGAGGGTGTAATTGAAATATCTTAAAAGCATCCCTTTCTATCCCATCGCAATCGCTGCTTTCCCGATCCTGGCCTTACTTGCCAGCAACATCCGAGAAGTAGGAATTGAGGTTGCCCTGCGACCATTGTTGGTTGCGATTGCCGTCGCTGCGGTCCTGGTTTCTATTCTTCGTCTTGTCCTGGGTGAGTGGCAGAGGGCATCTTTGCTGGCCTCTTTTTTCTTCCTGCTCTTTTTTTCGTATGGCCACATCTATGAAAGTTTACAGGGGGCGCCCGTCCTGGGTTTTAGCCTTGGACACCACCGCTATCTCGTCGTGATTTATGCTTTGGTGATGCTCCTGGGGGGTTATGGGATATTCAAGATATCCCGTGCGGGTCGGCAATTCTCCAGGGCATTGAATGTGATCGGACTCGTCCTCGTTGTCCTTCCGCTTCTTCAGATCGCAAATCATCAAAGAGTGGTGCGAATAAGCGAAGGGGTGAGTGAAGCGAACGAGGATGGCCCGATTCTTGAGTATGAGGGAAATGAGCCGCCCGATATTTATTACATCATTCTGGATGCCTACCTTCGTGAAGATGCACTCCTCGATGACATGGGTTTTGACAACGCTTCATTCATCGATGCATTGGAGGGGCTTGGTTTTCATGTCATGGAGTGCAGCCGAAGTAATTACAGCTTCACGCAAGCATCCCTGACGTCTTCATTAAATATGGCCTACCTCAGCGATCTAACCCCACGTCTCGAAAGCATTGGACTGGATTCGGAAAAGTACTGGCTCTTACTCAAGCGCAACCTTGTTCGCGAACGGCTCGAGCGCATCGGGTATAAAACGGTGGCTTTTGACACCGGTTATGACTGGAGTCAGTTCGATGATGCCGATTATTATTTTGAGCGGAGCATCAGCCCGATCACTTCAAATGTAGCCAACCAATTCGAGAGATTGCTGTTTAGGACCACGGCTGGCGTCGTATGGACCGACCTTCAATACAAGCTCATGTATGAGCAATTTAAGGATACAAATCTTCCTTATCGCGCGCACGTGGATCGCCAGCTTTTTCTTCTAGATCAATTACCCAAGATCCCCTCGATCGACGGACCGACTTTTAGTTTTGTGCATATCTTGATCCCACATGTTCCCTACGTATTTGGGCCGGATGGGGAAATCCTGACAGATCCAGGCTACTTCAGTGGCGGGAAGGCACAGCCTGTCAATGAAGATTATCGCATCAAGGGTTACACGGGTCAGATCGAATTCATTAACGCACAAATGCTGGATATCCTGGCGATCCTGATCGAAGAATCGGATGTCCCCCCGATTATCGTGCTGCAGTCGGATACGGGTACCGGGAGTGGATCCGAATTTAAAATACTCAATGCTTATTATCTACCGGGTGATGGGGTTGATTCTCTTTTCCCGACGATATCCCCCGTAAATACTTTTCGATTGATCTTTGATACATATTTTGGCAGCTCGCTTGGGTTGCTTCCTGATTACAGTACCGATAGCGTCTACCAGGAGGACCGGGTCCCGGAGAACTCGGAAACATGTCTGAAAATTGGCGACTGAACTCGGTGGGATGTTTCCTCGAGCTGATCGGGATATGGCTGGATGGGTGCCAGGCAAATGCGATATGGCCACGCTCTTGCGTCATGTTTTCCCGTCTGATACACTCGCTCAATCCAACATTGATGAATCGGTGCAGCATCTTCCCCGCCTCGATCACGAGGTCCGTGTAGCGAATGGTGATCACCCGTAAGCGTAGAAGGAAGGGCATGAGGAAATCATGGTGAATGCCCTCTATCGGAAATGGCGGCCGACGGACTGGGACGGAGTCGTCGGTCAGGACCACATTACTCAGACTCTTCAGAATGCCGTAAAAGGGGATCGCGTCGTCCACGCATATCTCTTCGCCGGCCCGCGCGGCACAGGTAAAACGACGACCGCAAGATTAATGGCGAAGGCCGTTAATTGCCTTGATGAAGATGCCTCCACTCGCCCGTGTAATTCCTGCAGGCATTGTCTTTCCATCAATGAAGGACGTTTCCTGGATCTCATCGAGATCGACGCCGCTTCAAATACGAGCGTGGAAGACGTACGCAGCCTGCGTGATAAAATTAATTTTGCTCCCAATGAAGGCCGGTACAAGGTTTACATCATCGATGAAGTTCACATGCTCTCCACGGCGGCCTTTAACGCTCTCTTAAAAACGCTCGAAGAACCTCCCGATCACGCCATCTTCATTCTTGCCACGACCGAAGTGCACAAAGTTCCCGCCACGGTCAGCTCGCGGTGTCAGAGACATGAATTCCGGAGGATCCCGGTCTCAGTCATTTCGGATTACCTCCACGACAAGGTCGAACAGGAGCAGATCGCGATCGAGGGAGATGTACTTGAACTCATTGCCCGCCAGGCAACGGGAAGCCTGCGAGATGCGATTTCTCTCCTCGACCAGTTGGTTTCCACGGGTGAGTCGGTCACAATCACACGCGCTCAGGAGATCCTGGGAACGGCGACGAGTGAGGTGGTCATCGATGTCGTGCAGGCGTGGGTGGACAACGACGCGGGGAGAGGTCTCACGGAAATCAACAAAGCTCTGGATGTGGGAACTGATCCGCGCCAGTTCGCCCGTCAAATCGTGGATTACTTGCGCGGTCTGCTGTTCGTCCGGATGGGGAATGACGCACTGGTCGAGTCGTCAGAAGAAGTCAGGAGCTTGATGGCGAAGCAAGTGACGAGCGTCTCGCTTGAACGACTTCTTCAAGGTATACGCGGATTCAACCTTGCCGCGGGCTTGCAAAGAATTTCCTGGCAATCATCGCTCCCCCTGGAATTGGCGTTCGTGGAAACTCTTTCACCCGAACTGGATCGAGCGGAAGAACCCTCCCCCGCCACCCGCTCAACGAGCGATCGTGAGACCCGTGCTCCAACGACAGAGGTGGAAGAGAAGACCGAGCTTGTTGAAGAGCCGACACCGGCCATTCGTCTTTCCGGTGACATCTCATTCGATCTCATCCTCGACCGTTGGCGAGATATCCTCCAGTCGGCACGACGTCACGACCCGCGTGCGCAGGCGTTGTTGAACTCATGCCGACCCCTGGGATTAGACGCCGACACGCTCGTCATCGGATTTGGCAGCGACCTTCTCCGCGAGAAGATGGAGAAGGGTCATAACATATCTGTGGCAAAGGATGCCCTAAGAGATATTCTGGGGAAGGAAGTATCCCTCCGATGTGTTCTCTCTGAAGCATGGGCGGAGGGGGTGAACAACGACAACCAGGCGCCGCCCATGAAAGACGGCGGGATCGTCTCGACCGCGGTCCGGGATCTCGGAGCACAGATCGTCGATGTCGAGCAGTTGCCGCCTGAGGCATGAGGCGAGACTGACAGGATCGTGCGATTAGGATCTTGACCCTACCCCGTCAGTGCATTCCATTCAATATTGCAGCCCTCATCAATGGTTGTCATCATTGAATGGAAAGAAGCACGTCGAGTTTGAATAGAGCGAATTGGAGATGAAGTATGGCAAAAGGCAAGAATCCGAAAAATATGCAAGCACATGTTTCAATCCGAGACATAAAGTTATCATTGATGACTAATAGGAAATCATATATGGGCTTTC
>CAZMZL010000231.1:0-4992 GCA_964570595.1 uncultured Anaerolineaceae bacterium
CAGCCGCTGGGTCGCCATTCGCAGCAACGACAGCACCGCATCGTGCTCGGCGGCGATCGGGGCGATTTCGTTCTCGGCGAAATCTCTGGCTGCCTTGCGGATCATCTCGTGTTCAGTTGATAGTTGCAAATTGGGTCCAGATTCGTCAGCCGAATGCGATGCCATCGTGTCCTCCAGAAGGTCGATAAGGCGGGGGAATGAAGAGATTATATAGCATGTGCTTTGAATGGGTTAGCGGCCGGACCCCAGGAATGGCCCCACCAAACTGCTGAAGATCATCGGCGGGATTGTGCCCCTGTTGATGTCGATGGCTGGAACGGTTTGAGCGTTCGGTGATGCAGCGCGCCGACGGCGATCGGCATGCCAGCAAGATGACGGGCGGAATGACCTCCTACCAGGAGATTTTCTCCTCCTGGATCCAACCGAGGAAGATGCCCAGTGACGAGAGCGAAAACATCCCCAGGAAGAATCCGATCAGGGTTTTTCTCCTTCGGAATGCCAGGACGGCCAGGAGAGCGGCTGCAAGGGCCAGAGGCCCATTCACCTTGCGGACAGCTTTGTCGGCTTGCTCCACGCTGCGCCCGCGGCCGACCAGGCTCCATTTGAGGATCGGTCCACCGTCGATGCCGGGAAGGGGCAGAAGAGAAACCGTGCTGAGGAACAGGTTTGTGCCCACTGCAAGATTGGCCACCTGGCGAGCGGGCGTCCCTTCGGTTGTCCGTTGTCGAACCAACCAGGCGAATGGCAGAAACAGTGCATTGATCGATGGACCGCCCACGGCGCGGATCACATGTTCGTTGGGTTTTACGTCGGGATCGTTCAGGTTGTGGTACACACAACGCGGCATCCCGAACATGATTCGTATTTGATCCATCGGTTTCCCGATGGCGCGCGCCGCGAAGGCGTGCGCCAGGTTGTGGCACCATTCCGAGCCGAGCATGATCATCGTCAACAATGCGCCCTGGCGTATCGATCGCCAGAACCCCATGTCGGGTCGATGCCGGCGGGCCAGCCACGCCATGATGGGCCATACGAGGATTTGTATGACCGGCAGCCAGGATATCCCTGAAATTACGAGGGGGGTGTCGAAGACACGGCCGATTTCCCTGGGGTTCTCATCGGTGATATCGGTTTGCGAGTCATTCATATCCGCACACTTTCAAGGAGCAAACGCGGGCAGAGGGAACTGCATGGATGATCCATGGGTGTGACGTTGGCAGGGAAATGGATGTAGGATGCACGATCATCAGGGAATATTAATTTCGGTCTCGCAAGTGCCGTTGGATGTGTCGGTTCCCGTACCACCGTCGCAGACATCGGTCTGTCGACCGCCTCTGAGGTCATCGTTGCCTGATTGACCATATAGGGTGTCGTTTCCTCGGTTCCCGATAAGGATGTCATTACCGGCACCTGCCAGGATGACGTCATCCCCGCGTGCACCGCGCAGCCTATCGTCACCGGCTCCTCCAAGGATGCAGTCATCTCCTGCCAGGGCGTTGATATTGTCGTTCCCTGCCGTTCCAAGGATGAGATCGTTGCCATTCGTCCCGTTTCCTGTTCGGATCGTCGTCAGGTTCAGTCCGGAGCATTGAGGCGGTTTGAGGTCGTTGGGGGTGATGTTCTGAGTGTCGTAATCTGCATGCGTCGGCGGAACTGAGTTTGAAGCCGCCACGGCAGAGATGATGCTCATGAATATGAGCACGGTGAACATTAATATTGAACTGCGCAAAAAGAGTTTATTCCGAATGGCGATCACTTTCATGTTCCTTCATGACTTCAATCAAGCGTCCTCATCCCCATTTTTATCATTGCCTTCCGGAATGGAAAAATGATATGTGGTTCCTTCATATGAGAATGTAAAATGATGTTCCCCGTCTTTGATGGTATGAAGGAGGGGCGCTGAATGCGCCGAAGCAATTCCGAGAAGACCCTCGAACGAGGCTGTTTCGATCTTTTTCCTCGGTCGTCCAAGACTGGAGGCGTCTACATCGACATACGATTCCGAATACCGATCTTCGATATACTGGAAACCCCCCGCATCCGTCCTTCGTGCGATTTGATAAAGAAGCAATCCGGCTCCACCCAGGGCGATCGTTAACCCGACCAGGGTCAACCACCTCGCAGCCCGGACGGATAATTCAAAACCGAGGATGTTGATTTCTGAATTGACTTCAATTTCTCGACGAATTACTTTCATCTCGCGCGGCAGCAAAGGATCAACTTCTTGACTTTCATTTCGTAATAATTGGAGCTGAACAGGATCGATTTCAAATTGGAGCACTGGGCTGAAAGTATCTTGTAAAACCCGTGATCCGATTTTCCCGTAGATGTTGATCACCGGGATCACAGAGACTCGATAGAACGAGCGCGTTAACCCCGTTTGCGATTCGAGCTGCTGAATAATGTCACCGATCTCATCAAGGTCTACGTTGCCATCGACGCTTGTACTCGAGCCCGTGAATTGAGTCGAAGGGGCGAGTTCATAGGATCGGCGCCACCCTCCGATATCGCTGACTTCGACGAAAAGAGCCGTCGAGCCCTTCAAGCCGTCTGGGTTTTCTCCAGTCAATTCGTATTGGAAAGCCACATCAAATTCCTGAAGGAGCTCAAGAAATATCGGGTCCCCGGTTGTCACGAGACCATTTTGGTAAACATCACCTGAGGCGATCGCACCGTAGCTGAATTCTCCAGTATGCTCGTAGATCGTATCGTCCGTAATGGTCTCCGTCGTCGGTCGCGAGAAGGCGACCATTCCTAACAAAAGAGCCCCGAACCCAATTACGCCGAGCAGGAAGAACAACCCCTCTGCATAGGCAAATGGATTGAATGGAACTTTATCTAGGAGCCGATCGAGTCGGTTTTGGTGGTCCTTGGTCGTTTTTTTTGTTTGAATTGTAAGAAGGAAAAGGAGTGCAATGACGAGCGATACGAGTGTGAGCCCGGTAGAGGAGCGAAGATCCTGGAGATATTTTGCCGCTCCGGGGATCTTCATCCACAGTCTCCCGATCAGCTCTTCCTTAACCGGTTTGTAATCATCGACCCAATCATTGTTGTCGCCCTGCAGAACGAAGTGTTCATTGCCCTCAATCCGCGTGATTCGATGGATAACGGGACCGATTTTTGGATGCTCATAAGTGACGATATCTCCCACACGATATCGAGGGGTCTCGCGGGTGATGACGAGATCGTCTTCTTGTAATACCGGATTCATCGACGCGCCCGCCACCATCACATAGGAAGTTTGCCCGCCGAATTGAGAAGGTGCAAACGCGATCCAAACGACTGCCATGGTCACAAGAATGGCGGCCGAGAAAATTGCCTGCTTGAGTCGATTCCGGAGATCCATCATCTGTTTTTTATGGAAGGGCACAATCGCTCTACAGAGATTGTGCCCTTCCCCCAATTCACAATGGAATATCCTTACGTCCCTACTCTGCGGCGGAAATCTGCAGCGAGTTTGCAGCAGAAGCCGCAACCGTGACCGCACATGTTACGCTGCCTGAAGAATTTGCGCAACTATACCATGTGCCGCTCGTCACGAGTGCAACGTAGACAGAGGTCGCACTCGTCGGCGAGATGGTGAATGAAACCTGATCGATGTTGGTCGGGGTGGTCGAGTCCAGGCGGTAGCTGACATTCGTGATGGTGTAGCCGCTGATCGTTCCTGATCCATATCCGGCGTACGTCGTCGGCGGGACGGTATTGGCCGCAGCGAAACCATAGACGGCGGCCGCCAGGATGAGCACGAGGATGATCATTGCGAAACTGCGTGGACGGATGTATTTGGACATAATTGCCTCCTTTGAGATGCTTGGCAGGATGATATCGGATTGGACCTACCAACTGTTTGCTTTCACTTGCATCTTAACATGACATCGCTCTTGGTCACCTTACGGCCACATTACAGACATAATTTCACCAGATAGTATCGAATTCCTACCCCGGGTCGGGATCGATCTCCCCCTGATCCGTGCACGATTTGTGCCTTGAAGTCAGGTCGGTTGCCCTGCTTCTCGTTGTGCAATTCGTTTCTCTTTCCAATAACTTTGACCGTTCGGATTCCGCCGGGTACAATGTTCCCAATCAAACCATGGAGCAGCTCGTGAGGCGCGAAACGAAATTGGAGCACGAGGTCATCACCAAGGAGATATTCGACCACCTGGTCACCCTTGCGGCGCTTGAGTTGCCCGCCGATGAGGCCGAATACCTGCGCGCCGAATTGAATGATCAACTTAAAGCGATCCGGGAGCTGGAATCGATCGACGTACCCGATGACACCCCCATCACGTCCCACGGCGTTCCCTACTCGAAGGACATTCGACCAGAGTTGCGTGAGGACCGGATCGAGGCCTGTCCGGAAGCGGATGACATCGTCCGGGGGGCGCCCGAAGTTCATGACCGCTACATCGTCGTCCCCGGGATCCCCCATGAGGAATTAGAGTGACAACCGAACTCTGCGATCTGTCAGCCCGGGCTTTGGTCGACGGTTTGGGGCGTGGCGAATTTTCCGCCGTGGAAGTGCTTGAGTCGACGTTTGCGCGCATCGATGCGGTGGAAGGACGTCCGGCGTCCACGGCGGCATATGAAGCCGCTGAGGAAGATCTGGAAAAAGTACATGCTTTCATCACCATCACCCGTGAGCGGGCGATGGCTCAAGCCGCGGAGGTCGACAGGAAAATGGCCGCGGGCGAAGATCCCGGCTCGCTCGCCGGTGTGCCTCTGGCGGTGAAGGATATTTTCTGCGTCCGTGGCACCCCCTCCACGGCGGGATCAAAAATCCTTGAAAATTTTATCGCCCCCTACAGCGCAACCTCGGTCGATCGCCTCGAATCGGCGGGCGCGCTCACGATCGGCAAGGTGAATCTCGATGAGTTCACTTTTGGCTCGTCGTCCGAATCATCGGCATTCCTCCCGCCCGTCGGGAATCCGTGGAAGCCGCAACACGTCCCGGGAGGGCCTTCAGGAGGAAGCTCGGACGCAGTAGCTGCGGGC
>CAZMZL010000232.1:0-4978 GCA_964570595.1 uncultured Anaerolineaceae bacterium
GATCCCCAGCAGATGCAGCGTGGGCGCCAGGTTTAGCAGCACGGGTCGATCCTTGATTACTTCCTCAAGAACCTCCCAGACCTCAGGCCTCTCTCGCTCAATGATGCGTTTGGCGCCTTTCACATTCGCGGCGTAGTTGTACGCAACCAATTTCGAGATGACGAAGGGTCGGTAAAGTTCCAACGCCATCGTCTTCGGAAGGCCACACTGGGATAGTTTTAAATGCGGACCGATTACGATAACCGAGCGTCCGGAATAATCCACCCGTTTCCCGAGTAGATTTCTGCGGAACCGCCCCTTCTTTCCCTTGAGCATGTCGCTGAGTGATTTAAGTTCCCGTCGTCCTCGTCGAGAGAGCGCCTTGCCTCGCTGCGAGTTATCGATCAAAGAGTCAACCGCTTCCTGCAGCATCCGCTTCTCGTTTCGAACGATTACATCGGGAGCACCGAGCTCGACGAGTCGCTTTAAACGATTGTTGCGATTGATGACCCGGCGATAGAGGTCGTTCAGATCGGATGTCGCAAAACGACCTCCGTCCAACTGGACCATGGGTCGCAAATCAGGCGGGATAACGGGCAACACCGTCATCACCATCCATTCGGGCAAGTTATCAGACCGGCGGAAAGCTTCCACGACCTTCAATCTCTTGGTCGCCTTCTTCTTTCGCTGTTTACTCTTCGTTGTTCGAACCTCGAGCCAAAGTTCCTCAGCCAGTTCATCGAGGTCAAGCTGTTTCAGGATGTCGTAGAACGCCTCGGCGCCCATATCCGCGCGAAAGACCTGGCCAAATTTTGACTTGAGCTCTCGATAGCGTGTCTCGCCGAGGAAGATCATCTGTTCAATGGCGATCAGCTCTTCCTTATCGGTTTCCTTCTCCAACTTAAAGGCAATACGATCTTCATCAACAATGATGTCCTCGGTTTGCGACAACGCCATATCAGCTTCGGCTTTTACTTCCTCAACATCAAGCTTGAGCTTCTCTAACTCTTCGGTACGCTGTTCTTTTAATGCCGATTCGATCTCGTCCAGTTTCGATTTAACCGCTTTCTGGACTTTCTTCAGGTGATCCTTCGTAATCGTGTCTCCCTTTTCAGCCATGCGGGTATCCGTAGCCTTAAACTCGATCGGCGCTCGTATCGTCTTGCCTTCTTTCTCAGCAAGGGAAGTCTCGAGACGCTGACCCTCGCGGATCACCGGGGCGATTTTTTCAGCGACCTGCTCATCATAGGAGACCTTGATTTCCTTTTTTCGTCCCTCAAGTTCGGCGAGGGCATCCTTCCGCTGAGCCTTAATCTCTGCAATACGCCCCTTGATCGCATCCTTATCTTCCAACTCGAGACGAGCAATTTCTTCATCGATACGATTCAGGGCCTTGGTTCTAGCATCTTCATCCACATATGTGACCACGTACTGAGCGAAATACAGCACGCGATCGAGATTCCGTCGAGAAATATCCAATAGCAACCCGAGGAAGGAAGGCACGCGACGCGTATACCAGACATGAGCGACCGGGGCTGCGAGAGTGATATGCCCCATACGTTCACGTCGTACAGATGAACGAGTCACTTCTACACCACATTTCTCGCAGGTGATGCCCTTAAACCGAATGTTCTTATATTTCCCGCAGTAGCACTGCCAATCCTTGGTGGGACCGAAAATGGCTTCACAGAAAAGGCCGTCTTTCTCTGGTCGCAATCTGCGGTAATTAATCGTTTCCGGTTTTAGTACTTCACCATGCGACCATCCCCGGATGACATCTGGTGATGCCAAGCTAATACGGAGCGCTCTAAATCCTTTGGATTCCACCCAATTCCCTCCGCAGCGAAATACGCTGTATGAATTTATCGAGCCTTCAAAATTGGAACATTCGTGCTAGTCAACAGACACACTAAAACAAGCGCATGAGGGAATCCTTTTTCCTCAAGCGCTTTCTCGCGCCGAAACCAGTGGATTTTATGAAACCTTTCGTAATTATATGAATAGGATCGATTCTGTCAAGGTATGGCTGCCCCCCGTGGGAAGGTCATCAGGCTCGCTCAGCGAAGTTTTCAGGACAAAATCATGCTTGATATCCAATTCTGCTTGCGACCCTCTCCGCTTCTCACTTGGGCAATTTACCGGTCCAGGGTTCTGGAAACAAGGTCAATGCACGATCCGCAGCCTTCACGATGTGTGCATCTTGATCGAACTTCATGTTGCGTATCGTTGCTTGCGCCTCGGATGTATGCCATTCCACCAATCGAAGCAGAGCTACCATACGTGAGCGACCATTATGTGTCTCGACCGGTTCGCCGTCTTCCTCGACATACCCCGTGCGTGGGTTCTCCACTACCTCGATTAATACAGGAATTGCAGCCAGGCTATTAAGCGTGGCGAGTTTCTGGACGGCGTCATGAGCCACCGCGAGGTCGGCCACGCGCATCGCCCGGAAACGCAGAAGCTGGATGACCGTGAGCGTAGCGATTTCTTTGACGAGCGGATCTGGATCATCAAGCCCCGCCATAATCTCTTCGAGCGCATCATCATCCGTGGCGATACCAGAACGGTTTGCGAAAGACACCGCTTCTCGCTGCCGAACCCCCGAGTCCGGGAGGCGAAGATCGTACTCCGTGCGGGCGCGCTCAAGCAGCCGACCTGCCGGTGTCTGTGCTTTCTCGATAAAATCTTCTTCCATGAGGGGACGTTCTTCGGGTGGGAGGTCGAGGAGGTGCAGTGAATTTTTTGCGGCGATTTGAACCCGTTCATCCTCGGAAGCCAGCAATTCGGTCAGAAATGTGCGTACACTATCAACACCAGTCTGCTGCATGACTCGTCGGGATAACGTTCGCCAATGATTGATCTCTTCAGCGATCTCGCCCTGTCGACCACGTAATTCCTTTTGTTTGCTGCGAAGTTCTTTCTTGTCCTCGTCACGCGCCTCGACGATCTGATGGCTGAGATCTTCGAGTTCGTGACTAAGCTCGATGAAATCGCGCTGGATCATGGTAGCCTTAAATTCGAGGGCATCCTGAACCTGGCGTAAACCGATCCCTATCGCCACAGCTTTACTCCCTGTTCATCTTCAATCGACACAAGCATATCCATAAGAACAGCAAACGAATAAATGATGAATGTGCGTGTTTGACAGATCCTATGGCCAGATTTTTTCAGGGTCCTTGATGAACTCGTCCCGGCTCTTGAAATCCAACTGTCAGTATAAATAAGGTCCCTCCCAGCGTCAACAAGACGGAAGTCTCAATTAATCCTGATTCCGTTAAACCTATGACGAGATCAGCCTACGGTTTTTCGACGAAAGGTTGACCTGCTTGGGTTTGGCTTTTAGAATGAGGTTCGATAGATTTCAACCAATGACTAGAGGAGAGAGAAATGGCCCGGATTATTGATATCGAGGGTATTGGCCCGAAGTATGCGGCAAAACTGCAAGAGCTTGGCATACGATCCACAGAGCGATTACTTGCCTTGGCAGCAAATAAGAGGGGGCGCCAGGACATCGCTGAAGAAACCGGAATTTCTGAGCAACTGATCCTTGAGTGGGTCAACTTGGCCGACCTCATGCGCATCAAGGGAATCGGCGAGGAATACAGCGATCTTCTTGAGGAAGCCGGCGTCGATACGGTTAAAGAGCTTCGAAATCGGGTACCCGAGAATCTTTACGAGGCCATGGTCGAGACCAATGAGGAGAAGAGGCTGGTGAGACGCCTGCCGAGCGAAGAACAGGTAAAATCCTGGATTGCACAGGCGAAGAAACTTAAACCCGTAATCACCCATTAGCCCTCCGGAATTGAGACAAACATCGTGACCGTAAATACGGTCACGAATTTTTTAACCAAGCAGGACATGGGTCACAGGATGGAGAAGCGCGAATCGGAATGATGACAAGGTTACATTTCCAGTCAGATACTGGAGTACGAATCCCCGCGGTCTCAGAAACTGAGATGAGGGAGGTGGATCGCCTTGCTGTTGAGGTTTTCAACCTCGGGATTCTTCAAATGATGGAGAATGCGGGGCGGAATCTGGCCATCACGGCCAAGGAGATGCTCGACCAGGCTGACGACAGGGTAGTTGTCCTCGCAGGATCCGGCGGGAATGGAGGCGGTGGAATTTGCTCTGTGCGGCATTTACTTAACCACGGCATCACGCCTTCTTTGATTCTCTCTAGAAACGCGCAGGGTTATCGTGGCGCCGCCGGTCAGCAATTGTCCATCCTTCAGGCCGCCGGCTACCAGCCGACCACGGACAACATCGCTCAAACGATACTGGAAGCTGATTTAATCATCGATTCCCTGCTGGGATACAGTCTCAAGGATGCACCTCACGGGCTCACCCGTGAATTGATCGATGACGCCAATCGGTCCAAATCCAGGATACTCAGCCTTGATTTACCCTCGGGAATCGATGCAACCTCGGGTGAATCGCCGGGTCAGAGAATCAAACCGACGAAAACACTCACCCTCGCCCTTCCCAAAACGGGCCTATGCTCGATTGAGGGGGATATATTATGTGCCGACATCGGAATCCCTCTCGAGCTCTATGCCTCGATGGGGATCGAGGTCGATCCCTTCTTCCTGGACCGTTACCGCGTCCCGATTCACCCTGTGATCAACGTCGATTAGCCGCGCACTCGCCTTTTCAAGAAAATCGTAAATCCCTCTCGTTCCTTGTCAAGAGGAATCGTCCCGATCCCTTTGAAAGCGGGCATCCATCCACCAGGAATCTCGTGATAAATCGATTCTGTTTCTTGTTTCCATCGGTTCCGGTATAATTCGTGCGTGTCCAATCAAACCAAGAACGTTTTAACGCCATCCAAGATGGACGAAGATATCCAGGAACCCTCTCTACGGCCCCGTCGGCTCGATGAGATGATCGGACAGGACAAAGTCAGGGAGAATGTCCAGATACTCATTCAAGCAGCCCGGGAACGCGATGAAGCCTTGGATCATGTGCTCTTTTACGGTCCACCCGGTTTGGGCAAGACGAC
>CAZMZL010000233.1:0-4967 GCA_964570595.1 uncultured Anaerolineaceae bacterium
TTTCTTTCCTGATTCCTGGTTGGGTACAGCAATACGTCGAGCCAGGCTTGCGCACGGCACGATATTACGCAATCGCCCTCGGTGGATTTTTTATTCTTGGACTTTGGATTGTGACGCGTCGTCTTGGGGGTAAGTGGTTAGCAGGTATCTCAATCTGGATCTTTGCGCTTAATCCGGCGATTATAAAGATCCTCAGTCAGGCACTCTCTCAAGGCATAATCCTGGTAATGTTCGTGTGGATGCTAGTTCTCATACTGGGGAGAAATCGGGCATTCTGGCAGATTATCTCCGCATCTGTACTTGCTGGCTTGATGTTGATGACGAGACTCAATATGGCCGCCGTTCTGCCATTGCTGATCATATATATTTTTTGGGAGCACGGAACCCGGAAAGGCTGGATCGCATCTCTATCAGGAATCCTTGTAGTCGTAACTGGGCATGCTCTCTTTTGGCCAGAGATCCTCAAAATCTGGGTCTTCTGGTTGCCCGCAGGCATCACCCCATTCCTTGATTATTGGCGAGATTCAAGTGTCGATTTCTCCTTGTGGAATCCAAGCATGTCGCTCTACAGCCGTGTGGACAGTCTGCTAATCACAGTGCGGACCCACCTTATTCCATTTCTGGGTGCCATTTTTTCATGGTTTTCCTGGCCGAGGACAAAAAAACCATGGCCCGAAAAACTAATGCTAAAGTCTGCCATTTTCCTCACTGCATTGCTGAGTGTGTTGTTCTTCATGCACGCTTGGGTATCTCTGGGACAAGATTACTGTGTTTATTGCTTACAAATGTATTCCGCTTTCTTTAGCTTCCTCGGTGTTCTTTTATTCGTACTTGCGGTCAAACGATGGTACCCAAATATTCCACAAACTCGGCAGCTAGGGATCATCATCATGATGGGTATCCTATCCATTCTCATCAGTCTTCCTCTTATCAACCGCATTATTCCATTCATTCAAGCACTGCAAATTGTCCGTGTTTCAGAACTTAGGTTGTTGCCAGGCACGATTGCACTCTCGAATCTAATCACGAACAAATTTGACTTCTCAAGCCATCAACAGCAGTTCATCGGTGAACTCGTTCTCTGGTCTCTAGCCCTGGTATTCATCCTGATGATAATCTCGCTCGGTCGTGACTTGCTTTGCAGAGGAACTGTTCGACTCGATCTAAGCAAGCATATCCGACGCCTAGCACTGGTCGTCGGCACGTGGTTGGTCATTCTCACATTGGCATTTGGCTACCATAATCGAGCCTATGACTGTGGTGAGGACGTGATTGACTCATACGAAACCGCGGGTAAATTCATCTCAAATCTGATCGCCGATGGATCAAAGGTGTACTGGCTAGGTGGAAACTCCCCTACGCTGCTCCTCTACCTACCACAAGCCGAAATATATCCACCACAACTGAATATGACCTATACATACCGTCTCGGCGGAGACCCAGAGGACATGCTTAAATTTGGATCTTGGAACAAAGTACTCGCAGAGGAATGGCTGCAGGAAGCTGACTATGTACTACTAGAGCATGACAAGATCAACGATGGAATTGCACGAACATTCCTAGAAGTCGCAGATGAATATTTTGAGGTCGCGACCTCTCCGCCAGTGCTTGAATGCCGCCCGGATTCATACATTCATGTCTATGAAAGAATTCTTGATTGAGGGCTTATCACTGGGAAGACTCTTTATCATGGGGTTAAAGATTCAATTACTGAAAGATACGCGATCGCCTGATCGATGTAGTCCCGGACATAGGCTCGTTCATAGGTGAGATCTAAAAACTTCTGCAGCTCCGCAACCCCATCCTCCTCATCACCACGATCGAGGAGCAGCACACCCAGGATAAAGTGCGCAAGGTCATCTTTCGGTGATAGCTCGATCGCATGGCGCGCATGCTCCAACGCAAGGTCGTTCTCCCCTTGCGCCCGCAACGCGAAAGCGAGATTCGAAAATGAGCGCGAGTCATAGGGATACAGGCGAATGGCCTCCTGAGCGGCTTCGATGGCTTCTGGGATGTGACCGAGGTTAAATTGAACGAAGCTCAACGTGCTGTAAACCTTCGGTTCATCAGGTTCCAATGCGCGCGCCTCAAGCAGTAATTCGAGCGCCCGCTCCAGGTTCTTTTCTTCAACAAAGACCGCGGCTCGACCGAGGAGACCCAACCCCGTCCTGCCGAACACAGCCTCTGCATCATCCAGGGCGTTGTGAGCGCTTTCAGCGCGGCCCTGAGCCAGCTCCATGGCTGCGAGCCGCAGCAGGATACCCTCCTCCTCCGGGTAGAGCTCTCGCATCTCACGAAGATACGTCGAGCCTCTTGAGAAGTCTTGCTGCATCCAGTAATTGTCGGCGAGGAGCAAGATGCTGTAGAGATCCTCCGACGCTAAATCTTCAGCCCATTTCAACTCTCGTTCCATCTCCTCCGGTCGGTCCTGTTGAAAATAGACGGCTGCTAGATTGGCATGCGGAGCACCCCAATCAGGGGATAAGGCGATCAGGTTATTGCCTGCTTCCACCGATTTATCGAACTCACCCATGTTTCGATACGCCAGCGCGAGATCCATATGCGCCAGGATCGATTCCCAATTATGGCTGCGGGCACGTTCATAAAATTGAACCGCCTCGGCGAGTTCCCCTCTCGCCATATAGATGCTGCCGAGGCCGTAAAGCGCCTCAGCATTGGTCGCGGCATCCATGTCCAGCTCAAGCGCAGTCTCGAACGACGCCTGCGCATTGACTTTGTCGCCAACCTCTAAATAGACATACCCCATGCCGAGAACAGGATCGGCATTGGCCGGATCGAGTGCGAGAGCTTCCCCGAATGCCGCGAGCGCACCTTCCTGGTCTCCCATGCTAAAGAGCACCCACCCCATACTCGCTCGAGGCGCGGCCTCACCGGGTTCCAATTCGATCGCCTGACGAAGTGCCGCAGCGGCACCCGCCAGATCCCCTGAAGCATACAGTTCGTTCCCTCGATCATAGGCGACCTGGGCTTCAGGGTCCGTCCGGAGGAGAGGGTCGCCGGCAAAGGAGATGGTTGTGGTGATCAATATCAGGAGCAGGACAGCGCCTATCGCGATCCAATTTGGGATGGTAGATGGCCGGCCTTCAAGGCCAACGGCGGACCGAATATCGGCGAGAATCTGCAGCCAATCGATGGTCGCCCCTGCTTCTCGAAGCGCAAGCCAAAAGTAAAGCACAGTGGCGGCAATAAGCGTGAACAGATAGATGTAGTCCGCCAGATTTCCGGCCTCGAAGGTTTCTCCGATCACCCAGAACCCGCCCTGTGTCGTGACAGCGAGGGAGGTCAGGATGAAATCGCCAAAGTTGGTGAACTCCATCCCGCCGATCATCGCCTGGAGATATTCGGTGATCATCGCTCCCTGAAGAATTCCGTACGCCGTCATGATCGCCATGAGCCCCGCCAGAACCATACCCAGAAGCTGTTGAACGGTTTGTGTCTTCACAAGGACATCATGCAGGATTTCCTTGAGGACCAAACCGGCGGAAAACACCAATGCGATGAAGGGCCCCCACGACAGGATGGCGAGCAGGAGCGGAAGCTCCCCCGGGAGGATGAGATCAATGAGGGATGTGATAAGGGTATCGATGAATCCTACGGCGATACCCAGTGTGATGGCGGCCAAGGGTGCTGCTGCGAAGTAGAGCGCCTCTTGCTGCAGGCGCTCTGTCAGGGACAGTGCCGTCCTGCGATACAACTCCTGAACAACCTGCCTGGTCTGGGAGTCGTCCCGTAATCGCAGCGCCTCCTCCACGATGCGTCGTGCCGACTGGACCTCGCCGGTATCAAGCTTCAGTTTCGTGAGTCTCTTGAGCAGATCTACATTCGCGTCGCGGGGCATATCCCCGCCGCGCGAGAGCGTGTACAGCGCCGCCGGCGTATAGATAAAACCAAAGGGTATCCCCAACCAGCCCAAGGCCCCTGTAATCAAGCTCGCCAGCGCCAGATATAACATGCGGTGACGCCAGCACCACAAGCCGGCAAAGTTGCGCCGGAATGTCATCACGAGCGCGCTGATGACGTAGGGATACGATACGAGGCGCAGCGTCTCATCCTGCCGCCCGCAAATTTCACAAGCAGGCGGCATATCTGGAGGTAGGACAGGTTCGACGTATTCCGGAGGGGGATTGAAGGGGGACGAAGATCCCCGTTCTTGCATGGAACGCTCCTTCAATTAAACCAACCAACGCATGCTCAGATCAACGTGAACCTATCATAGGGCGAGCCAGGACAAATTACAACACGATGTAATCACCGTTAACCCATTATTCAGGTTCTCCTCCAAATGCTGTGGGAAAGTGACATAAACCCGCATACGTTCAACCATGGAGGCCCCTATTTGAAAAACCTAATGATGCGCAAGTCACCATCAGGCATAAGCCTCAATATCCTTCGGTCTAACGATCAGGGATCTCATTCAAACCTATGAGACCAGGTAGCTCCTCCGCCGCCGCAGGCGGGACAAACCTCCCGCAAGATTTAAAACTCCCTCAGGTTCGGAACCTGCGGTGGGACGCCGTCTGATGACCGTGGTCTACTGCATGCTCAAAAGGGAAGAAGCTTACTGCGAAAACTATCAAGCGCAGCCGCGCTAACCGGGGAGCCTGACCTCCCGCATGGGCACATCGATGCCGTGAACCTGATGAGGACCCCGGCTCAGATCGGACGTTATCGTGATGCTGGATCCAACATGGGATCTGATTGTACATGAGACAATCCAAGCATGTTTAGATGCATTGACTGAGAATACCCGGGCTGGAAATCCATTACCGGGTACTTTTCCTGAATCACTGACGGTCTGGGTTTTTGCAGAGTGAGCTGAAGAACGCGCAATAATTACACCGATGTTTTCAAAGAAGAATTGCACTCCTTTGAATAGATGGTTGCGCGCCTGTGTGGCGGAGAAATGAGGATTTATCCTTGACACACGCTTTCTTAGATGCGGGAGG
>CAZMZL010000234.1:0-4962 GCA_964570595.1 uncultured Anaerolineaceae bacterium
GCCACGATAGGTTTCATTGCGGCCTCCCTGGGATTCTGGGGAACTTCCGTGCCGGTCGAAGCATGGAGACCGCTCGCGGTCGTCTCCTCCTTTATCTCAAGTCTTGGTATCGTACTTTTTTCTGGAATTTGGCCTGGCGCCCCGAACCGCAGGCTTTCCAACATCGACACCGTGATCGCCTTGGTGATGAATGCTGCTATTCTCATTTTGTTGCTTTGGTTTGCGTGGCCGCCGGAGGCAATGTTCAGCAATTGAAACCGTCGTCCTGGTCCTCCTTTGCTTGCAGTACAAGTTATTAATGAATCCCTGCCCTTCACTGGAGGGGGACACCGAATTGACGGACCCAATTAACTGGGAAGAAAACCATCGTCATTCTTGCGGTAAGGGATGCCGGATTGGATCGACGCAGCTCAACTCAAACTCGTCATGCGGCTGTAAAAAATAGTGATGTCGACATTAAATTGATTGGAGGCAACGCCCTGATTGCACGATTGTGGCATGGTAGGACCCGCTCAGTCGATGCCGACCAATACGCTGAATTTTTAAAGGCACGAGCAGCGCCAGATTACGGTTCTGTGGATGGGCTTGAGCGATTATATTTTCTGCGGCGCGACGATGGTGATGTAGCCCATTTTTTCTTAGTAACGTTGTGGGACTCGATGGATTCGGTAAAGAAGTTTGCCGGAAATGAACCCGAAAAAGCTAAATATTACCCTGAGGATGATGATTTCTTACTTGAAAAGGAAGAAACGTCAGCCCTTTATGAAGTGTTTCTGGAAAAATAGACGGCTGACGACGATCCCAGGAGTGAGGGCTTATACGCCAATTTGAATAAGCGATGTGAGCGTGGGAAATATGGTTTGGTCGCATGACGGCGTCTTGGGGGCTCGACAGCGTGACGTTATCCAGTCAAACTCGGAGGGGATTATTCTGCCCAAATTTAGGGGAAAACACGATATTTATCTTGAAATCGGGGAGAGAAGAGTGTTCACCGGTGCAGTTGAATGGCCCGGATGGTGCCGATCTGGGCGGGATGAAGAGTCGGCAATTCAAGCTCTTCTAGAATCTGGCCCAAGATATTCGTTGATCCTGCGGTCGACGAACCTGGGTTTTAAGGCGCCAGAGAACGCATTATCCCTGAAAGTCGTCGACCGTCTTGATGGCAACTCTACGACAGATTTTGGAGCACCCGATATGCCAATCTCGAGGGATAAAGAAACCATAGAAGCAGATGAACTGCATCGTCTCCAAATGTTGCTGAATGCCTGCTGGGGTGCATTTGACAAGGCGGTCAGCATGGCTGATGGGCATCCATTGCGAAAGGGGCCCAGAGGCGGTGGTCGAGATCTGATGGGCATTGTCGATCACGTCATTAATGCAGATGAGAGTTATCTAAAACGCATCGGTTGGAAAATAGTGAAGATTGAAGAAGTTAGGATGGAGGAAAAGCTTGAACGAATCCGGAAGGAAATACTCGATGCCTTCGAGTCGGCGGTCCAGGGTGACCTACCCGTAATTGGTCCCCGAGGCGGAAAACGGTGGGTTCCACGTTTCTTTGTCCGAAGGGTTTCCTGGCATATCATGGATCATGCTTGGGAGATCGAGGCCCGAGTGCTGGAAATTTAACGAAACGATTGTTTTGCCGGCTGCGTTGGATGATTGGGTTTGGTAAAAAGGGGTTGATCACAAATCGGAGACTTATGACCTCCGTCCGCTCAACTCATGGCTCTCGGGTTGCCTGAAAAAGTTTTTCGTGGGGTTATATTGATCCTGAAATAATCCAATACGAGAAGGAGGCAAAGGAATGAACGTCAAAATATGGATGATTGATTTTGTTCGCGTATCACTCATCGTACTCCTGGTTGCTTCGGTGATTACATACTTATGGAACCTGGCTTTTCATGCCGAAGGTGTCGTCGATTGGGATACGTCATTTCAACTCGCAATCATATTTGGGATCGTGTTGACCTGGCAGATGTCCCGTGAGCGGCAACAAGAGGAGAAATAGAAACACCCGCTGTTGGATTCTGCTCATGAAAACAGGCGCAAGAGGGAGGGGAGCAATAAAAGTACCCACTTTCAATGAATGGGAAAAGCAGAATACCCTGAAGCTGCAGGTGATGGGGGGGCAGGCGGGGGTATGGGGGTGTCATCCGCCATCCAACCCTTTTCAGGTGAACGCGAGATTACCGTCAGCCGGGATTACCAGGTTTCTCGTGTAAACTGTGGGAGAAAATCATAGACAAGCATGGAAATCGATGGTTCCTTGAGTGCGAAGTCTCGCTATCGGCCGAGGCGAACAAATGAATCATATCCGGAACTGTGCTAAAGCCATCATATTTCGTGATGGTTCGATCCTCGCGATAAAGTATGATGATGCGGAGAGAGACTACTTCGCTCTGCCAGGCGGCGCCCAGGTTCATGGCGAGACCCTGAACGAGACTCTGATACGCGAATGCCGCGAAGAATTGGGTGTGACGGTGATCAATCGAGGTCTGAGGTTTATCCGTGAGTGCAAATTTAACGTCGTAGATTCGACGCAATCAGAAGTCGAGCTTCATCAGATCGAGTTCATCTTCGAGTGTTCGATTGAAGGGAACCTAAAACAAGGCGGGGGAACGCACCACGATCATGGCCAGGTGGATGTCGCCTGGATCCCCTTGGATCAATTACGTTCCGAGATTTTCTATCCAAAGAAGTTAATCGAGTATCTTGATGAACCTCTTCCTGAGGTCATAGAGTATTGGGGGTTGGAGGATTAGGTTAATAAACTGCCAACCCTCCAGTAACAGGAACTCCAACCACAGGCGCTCATCGTGAGCAGGTAGCACGGATCAATAATTCACACGAAAGAGCGGATGCGGGATAGCGAACGGATGGTTTCAGAACCGCTACAATCTCAATCTTACACCGCGTTCATCCGCACAGCGTATGTCGAGCCGGATCCATCGCACATGGTATTGAGTCGAGCATATGAAAAAAATATGGTTAGTCCGCCACGCTGAGAGCCAAAGTCAGGCAGGGGAGACCGATGATTCTGTCAACCCGGAATTGAGTGACCGAGGCAAGGGGCAAGCTCGTCACCTCAGATTTTACTTTACCGACATGAAAATTGACCTCACACTCATCAGCCCGCTCGTACGAGCGTGGCAAACGTTTGCTCTCTCCGGGATTCAGACCCAACGTGCTGAGTTCGATAGTCGTTTGATCGAATCGGATTGGGGGAACGAAGAAACATATCGTGCCCGGTTACCGATCCCGACCCCAGATATCGCGAGACCCGATCGACATGAAGCATGGCTGCTCAGCGACGATGACAGAATCTCGGGCTTGGTGGCAGATTTATTTGCATGGGAAGAAGAAAATATCCTGTGCATGGGTCATTGGGGTTCCCTTCATCATCTCCTGTTATCTTTCATTGGGACGACAAGCTCGGATGATCTTTTTCGTGCAACCTTGGATAATGCCAGCGTCTCGTTGCTCGAGATCGATGATCACGGAGTTCGATGTCTGCGCTATTGGAATGAGCGATCCCATGTACGTGATCTGCTCGACTGAGATCATAGGATCCACCTGGATCTTTGCCCATAGCCGGCGCATCATCGGTCACGTTCTACTGCGTCAGGTTCGAAAGGGCATTAGGGATGGATAAGTTCTATGATGACTTTGTGGATCGCCTTGACGATTTGCATCACGATTGTCAGAGAGTCCTGGACGGGCTCCCTCAAGAAGCGCTGGATTGGAGGCCGTCACCCGACATGAACTCGATCGGTGTTCTCGTCGTGCACATCATCGGGGCAGAACGATATTGGGTGGGCGACGTTGTGATGGACGAGCCGTCCGGTCGTCAGCGGGATCAGGAATTCACATCCAGTGGACTTGATACCGGTGCGTTGAATCAGCACCTGGATGATGCCCTGACTTACGTTCAACAGTCCCTTAGATCTTTGACATTGACAGCTCTGCCGGAGGAGCGAACTTCTCCACGTGATGGGAAGATTGTCACCGTAGGATGGTCGCTCCTGCACGTCCTGAAGCACACCGGGCTGCATTTGGGTCACATGGAAGCTGCGCGACACATGTGGGAAACCGGGAAACAGGGTCGTTGATTGCCACTCCCCGAAATAATGATCATCCCAAGAACGCAAGAATATGATTGCGGGGTTAATCTTTGACGAAGGGTTGTCCGAGCGCCTCGGGTTTTGCGGCACCCCATTTTGTCCTGAACCACTTCGTGGACATGAGCAGCAGGGCTCCAAGGGTGATTGCGAAGGGTACCGTCCTCCAAATATATCGGGACAGGAGCCCGGGGAGGAACAACTGAGGGTTGAGCGATAGCTGCCAGAGGGTGCCGAACAGAATGGAACCACTCAGGAGGATGAAGGGATTCCACATTGAGAAGAAGACGAGCGCCAGGGCGATGAAGCCCCATCCGAGAAGGAAGTTGTAATTCCACACCGGGTTGTAGTCCAGCGAGTAGATGGCGCCCGCAAAACCCATCAACATCCCACCGCCGACGACACACAGATAGCGCGTCTTGGCGACGTTAATGCCGGATACCTCCGCAACTTCAGGATTCTCTCCGACCGATCGAATGCGTAATCCCAGGCTCGTCCTCGAAAGAATGAACCAGATGATCACAATCAGGGCCAAAGCTACGAAAAAGAAGGGGGAGAGACCCAGAACGGTGGGGATCCTATCCATTCCGAGGGGGCCTGTGTAGGGGCTGCCGATGTACGTGGTCAAACCGAAGCCCAGGATCCAAATTCCCATGCCGCTTACGACCTGATCCCCGCCGAGCGTGATGGAAAAGAAACCGTGCAGCAGTCCGAGAAGCCCTCCGACGGCGATCCCAACCAGGAAGCCCAGAAGGTAGCTGCCGGTGGTTTTTGCGGTGATGAAGCCCAGTGTGGCGCCGTAGAGCATGACGCCCTCGATGCCCGCATTGAGGATCGCCGAACG
>CAZMZL010000235.1:0-4923 GCA_964570595.1 uncultured Anaerolineaceae bacterium
AAGGAGTTGGTCGGTCGTACAGCTGCGGATATCCGCAAGATTCGACCTCCGGAGCCCTATAAAGGCAAGGGAATTCGTTACTTCGGAGAGTATGTCCGGAGAAAGGCTGGTAAAGCCGGCAAGGTGATGGCGTAATCATGGCGAAAAGTTCAAGAAATGAGAAGAGACTCCGTCGACATCGACGCGTTCGAAAGAAGATATCAGGAACCGCGGATCGACCGAGATTATGCATATTCCGCAGCCTCAATCACATCTATGCTCAGGTGATTGATGATGCTGCCGGGCATACGATCGTGGCCACATCGACGCTCGATGATGAGATTAAGCCGAAGTTGAAGGGCTTGAAGAAGTCAGAGCGTGCGACCATGGTGGGAACGGTCATTGCCGAAAAATCGAAGGCAGCAGGAATTACGACGGTCATATTTGATCGTGGCGGCTATCAGTATCATGGTCGTATCCGATCCTTGGCCGAAGCTGCTCGCGAGGCGGGTCTTAAGTTCTAGGCTGGAAGGGAGAGCAATACGTGAGACGAGATTTTCGAAATCGCGGGGATGATCGCGAAGAGCTTGATGAGCGAGTGATTGACATCACTCGTGTTGCGAAAGTCGTGAAAGGTGGTCGCCGATTCGCCTTTCGTGTATCCGTCGTCGTGGGTGACAATCACGGCAAAGTAGGGTTAGGTGTAGGTAAAGCTCGTGGTGTGCCGGATGCCATCCGCAAAGCGAGTGACAAAGCTCGAAAAGCGATGGCCCCAATTCCCACTGTGGGCACGACGATCCCACATGAGATTGTCTCCAAACACGGGGGAGCGAAAGTACTTCTCAAGCCCGCTTCGCCGGGTACCGGTGTAATCGCAGGAGGCGCCGTGCGCGCGGTTCTCGAAGCTGCGGGCGTGAAAGACATCCTTACAAAATCCCTCGGTAGTGCCAACGTGCTGAACGTTGCACAGGCGACGATAAAGGGTTTGAATGATTTAAGACAGGTGGAGGATGTTGCCGCCATCCGGGGCAAGGACGCAGCAGATTTGAAGCCTTTCTGGGAGCGGAAGCGTGATGGCAAAGCGTAAAGCGAAGAAAGATCTGCGGGTGACATTGGTCCGCAGCATGATTGGGTATTCAGAGCGACAAAAACGTACTGTCAAGGCTCTTGGCCTTCGGCGTATTAACCAATCCGTTGAGCATTTCGATCGCCCGGAAGTGCGCGGCATGATCGAGAGCGTTCAGCACATGGTACGCGTGGAGGAGATAGGTTAGACATGAAGCTACATGAACTTAAACCGAGACCCGGCGCGACGAAGCGCCGCAAGAGAGTCGGTCGTGGCATTTCGGCTGGGCAAGGAAAGACTGCCGGCCGGGGCACGAAGGGCCAAAAAGCCCGCGCGGGATGGGGTGGAAAGCTGTACCACCAGGGTGGAAATGTCCCTTTTTATCGGAGACTTCCTTTTAAGCGTGGTTTCACGAACATCAACCGCGTGCACTGGTCAGAGGTAAACCTCGAACGACTTGAAGAGTTCAAGACAGATGCGGAAGTGTCCCCTGAGAGCCTGGTTGCTGCGGGTGTGCTGCGCGACCTCAAGCATCCGGTCGTGTTGCTTGGAAGGGGTGAGGTTAAGGTCCCGCTGAAAGTCCGAGTGCATAGGATCACAAGTGGCGCGCGGTCAAAGATTGAAGCGGCAGGTGGCAGTGTTGAGGTCATTGAACGGTGAAACCACAAGGACATCGTGAGAGGATCAACCGATGAGAAGGTCAACCTTTCGTTTTCTATTTATTTCGCCCGATATTCGGAATCGCTTGCTGATCACCATCCTCCTGCTGGTCATCTATCGTCTGGCCGCCCATGTACCAGTGCCGGGCATCGATCGAGCTGCCGTGCAGGGAATTATGAGTGGATCCGGGCAGGGGCAGACACTTTTTGGATTACTGGATATCCTCTCCGGCGGCACCGTATCGAATTTCTCGGTGTTGGCTATGGGCGTATATCCGTACATTACCGCTCAGATTATCCTGCAGCTTCTTGGCCCCATCATCCCATCCTGGCAGGCGCGCTCCGAGGACGACCCTCGTGAGTACAGAAAATGGATGGAGAAGTGGACCTATTATCTGGCTGTTCCGATGGCTGCCCTCACAGCGGTCGGTCAAATCCGGTTGTTTGAGCAATACGCGTTCCAACAAGGTGGGAGCGTTCTGTCGTATCAATTCGGATTGAATGTCCAGACATTTACGACTATTCTAACCATGACGGCCGGAACGATGTTTGCGATCTGGCTTGGTGAGCTCATCTCCGAATACGGGGTTCAGAACCAGGGGCTTTCGCTTATCATCTTCGCCGGCATCGTCGCACGGATGCCCGCGAACTTCGGCCAGATTATCTCCGGACAGAGCCAGGTCGTGGTATTGCTCCTATTCCTGGCCTTCCTCATGGTGGCTACGATTTTCGCCATTGTGTTCGTACAGGAGGGGCGCAGGAATGTGCCCGTTATGTATCCGGGTCGGCGTGTGGGGAATCGGATGTCGATGCCCGTTAAGGGCACGCTCCCGCTGATGGTAAACATGGCCGGGATGATCCCGATCATCTTCGCGCAATCTTTGCTCACCTTCCCGGCTGTCCTGGCGCAATTTTTCGTGACATCTTCAAATGAGACTATTCAAAGTATTGCCATCTGGCTGCAATCCACATTCGGCGGCATCAGCAATACCTACTGGATTATGTATTTCCTGATGGTGGTAGGTTTTACTTTCTTCTATCCAGACGTCTTGTCCGCACAGCAAAACTATGGTGAAAATCTGAAGCGGTCGGGTGCGCAGATCCCTGGCGTAACCAGGGGTGCTCCAACTCAACGTTATCTCACGCGAGTTCTCCGGCGCATCACATTCCCGGGAGCCGTCTTCCTGGGATTGGTTGCGATCATGCCATTTCTCGTTGGTCTGATCTGGCCGGTGGGAGGCGGTAACACAGGATTGCTGCTCGTGTCTTCTTCAGGATTGTTGATTGTCGTTGGTGTAGTTCGCGATCTATACAGGTCCATCGAAGCTGAACTGAAGCTGCGCGGCTACGATTCTGCCGTACTTGTGCGCTAGGAATTGTCACAGGTCTGGTCGTTATATGAACCTTAACAGGAACAGAGGATCGATCTCTAGACATACCGTCGACCGACGGACGGGCGATACTTTGGGAGACAGCGAAGCAGTATGCATTCAAATCGCGGCGTAATTCTCAAGAGCAGCAAAGAGCTCGCATTCATGCGAGAGGCGGGGAAAATCAACGCTCAGGCGTTGAGCGCTGCGGTGTCCGTGGTTCGGCCCGGTGTCAGTACAGACGTCATCAATGATGCCGCCGCACAGGTTCTCCGCGATCGTGGAGCTCAACCCGCATTTGTCGGCGTCGAGGGTGCATACCCGTACCCGGCCGAAACCACGATCTCGGTCAATGATGAGCTCGTACATGGCATCCCGGGGAAGCGGGTGTTGAAGGAAGGGGATATTGTCAGCATCGATTGCGGAACCGTGTATCAAGGTTTCGTGGGAGATTCGGCTCTGACCGTCCCAGTCGGGGAGGTATCCGACCGAGCAAAGCGCCTGATGGATGCGACCCGTGAAGCGTTATTTATTGGAATCGCAAAAATGCTTCCTGGAAACCGAAGCGGCGATGTATCCGCCGCGATCCAGTCCTACGTCGAGGCTCAGGGGTTCCAGGTTGTTCGTGAATATACCGGCCATGGTGTCGGTCGCAGTATGCACGAGGATCCTCAAGTTCCCAATTATGGACGGGAAGGCA
The DNA here is from genome assembly GCA_964570595.1 of uncultured Anaerolineaceae bacterium. Classification (GTDB taxonomy): domain Bacteria; phylum Chloroflexota; class Anaerolineae; order Anaerolineales; family E44-bin32; genus E44-bin32. The sequence goes on from CAZMZL010000235.1 coordinate 3,775, forward strand.
GAGGGGTCGAGATGAAGGCAGGCATGACGGTCGCTCTGGAACCCATGGTGCTTGCGGGGGGATCTGAAACTCGAGTTCTCAAAGATCAGTGGACGGTGGCTTCAAGGGATGGAGAGTTGACAGCCCATTTTGAACATACCGTCGCCGTTACAGATCGTGGACCCTGGATACTCACATTGATCGATGACGATCTGGACGAGGGTGAATGGACTCGGTATAATCATTACTTTGCTGATCGTCGGGGGGAAGAGGTGCGTGAGGGAGGTTTAACCAGATGAAAGTATCATCGTCTGTACGAAAACGTTGTCCAAAATGCAAGGTTGTTAAACGGCGTGGCAAGGTATATGTAATTTGTGAAAATCCACGCCACAAGCAAAGACAGGGATAAAATATGGCGAGAATTGAAGGCGTTGACCTACCGAGAGAAAAACGTGTTGCGATAGGACTGACCTATATCCATGGGATCGGCCAGAGCACCGCTCAGAAGGCGCTCGTTTCTACGGGCATAAGCCCTGAAAGTCGCGTGCGCGATCTGACCGAGGAAGAAATTACCGGCCTGCGAGATTATATCTCTCAGAATCTAACCGTGGAAGGTGACCTGCGGCGAGAAGTCCAGATGAACGTCAAGCGATTGATAGAAATCGGCTCCTATCGCGGTCTTCGTCATCGGCGAAATCTTCCGGTGCGTGGTCAGCGCACCCGGACGAATGCGCGGACACGAAAAGGGCCGAAAAAGACGGTCGCGGGACGTGGCCGAAGACGGGGCACCAAGAAGAAGTAAAGTCACCAATACCTCGGCAATACGCGCCATGGATCTGGATTGTTCTTCCACCCACGCGGCGACCATGCAGAGAGATTGTCTGGGTACTGGGAATATAGAAATTTCAAAAAGATAGGCGGAAAGATATGGCAAGAGAATCAACAGGTTCACAGCGCAGCGGTTCCCGCAAGGTTAAGCGTACGCTTTCACATGGACGTGTATATATCCATGCGACCTTCAATAACACGATCGTGACCATCACCGATCTGCAGGGCAATGCTGTCGTTTGGGCAAGCGCTGGCTCGGTGGGTTTTAAGGGCTCAAGAAAGAGTACGCCTTATGCGGCTGGTCTGGCGGCGAAGGAAGCGTTAAAAAAAGCCAATGACCTT
>CAZMZL010000236.1:0-4866 GCA_964570595.1 uncultured Anaerolineaceae bacterium
GAACCCGTGAATGTCAGCTTGGAAGGCTGATGCCTTACCACTTGGCGACGCCCGCGCAGGATTCGATTTTACCGTTCAGAGAAATGCGGGTCAAGCTATCCGACAATTCGTCTCGAAAGAACGACGCGTTTCAGTTTTGCCGTGCGGCAGTCACTTTGGACGCAGCTTAGAACAGCGGCAATCCCAGCAGGTCCCCAATCCCTTCCTCGCCTTCGGCGAGCAGACGAGAAGAGCCATCCATCTTTTCTGCTCTGACCGTCCCAAACACATCGAAATCACCAGGCAGGTAGGAGAGTTCACCTGTCACGATTTTATCGCCAGCCTCAAGACCGGTCAGGATCGCCTCGCGACCGAAGAGCTTCCGATCCCCCCATACGAATCCGCGTCGAGAAAAACCTCTCGCAAGCAGTACCTTGTGGTCATCGTCGTAGCGCACATCGACAAGGACGATATCGAGCTTTTTCGCCGCCTTGGAAACGCTCAAACCGCGCACAAAATTCTCCATTCTTTGGGGGCTATGGCAAATAGTCGGGGTGGGCGGACTTGAACCGCCGGCCTCCGCGTCCCAAACGCGGCGCGCTTCCGTCTGCGCTACACCCCGGCTGAAGCCGAGTATACTGGGCGGTGGAAGCATGGTCAAGGAATATTTCTTAAATGCGACAAGGATGACCTGAGAGTCAGGTTTTTTTATTAAAGGTTGCGAAAATGTTTAAGTGGGATCGCATTGGAGAACTCTAGAAATCTCTCCTCGCGCGAGCATCGCTCCGATAAAGACGCCGCGATACACGGGGGTTGAATCATTCGTTCTTCAAGTCGAGAACAGCATCCGGCCTATGGAAATTGCCGATCACACTTCAGCCTTTCCCAATTCCAGATATGACGCAGAGGTTTCGTTTGCCAGATTTGCCACTCGATCCCTCGATGTCGTTTGCTTTTCCAAAGCCGAGTGATGTGACCATGTCCAACGAAGATCGTACCCGACTGCGAGAAGCACAGCTCCGAAGATTCGATGATGACATCCCCTTCTGGATTGGTCTCGCCGAGATCATCGGCTCTCCGATCCTCGAACTTGGCTGCGGGACGGGGAGAGTCATGATCCCTCTCCTGCTGGCGGGTTTCTCAGTGGATGGGCTCGATACAGATTCTGTCGTCCTCGATCGACTCTCCTCGCGCATGAATGTTCATCATCTCAACGCGGGAGGAATTCACCGGGGACGAATGCAGGAGTTTTGTATCGAGCGCGCCTACAACCTGATCATCATCCCCTGTAACACCTTCAGCACCTTAAATGAGAGCGACGCGAGCAAAACCCTGGAGAACATAAAAGGACACCTCAAACATAAAGGGACGCTTGTGCTGGATCTTCCGAATCCGGCGTATGCCCTCGATGATGAGGGCCAGGATGATGTCGTACTCACGGACTCTTTTTTTGAACCCGAGACTGGAAATGCGTGTCAGGTTTTCACAAGGCAAAGGTACGACTCTGAAGCGAGACGCATGTCGGTCACCTGGATCTACGACGAGCTGCATCCAGATGGCGAAGTCGTGCGGCACGAAATGTCGCTCAATCATTACTTGCGAAGCGCGGCACAGATGGAGCAAATTCTGTGGTCCGCAGGCTTCAGCTCAATTCAGCTTTATGGGGATTACGATCGCTCACAATTTCAACCAGACGCAGCGCACATGCTCGTCCGCGCAGTTTCTACATCATAGGATATGACCAACCTCATGAACAAAACCGATATCGATCGCCGGTTGGGACATCCGCCTGACTTGTCTTCTTGGATGAAAGCGCCTGGAAAAAAAGATGCCCCGTCATGGAAAATCCAAACAAGACATCTTGGGAGCCCGCAGAAAAAGAAGCGTGGGCGAAAACTTTTTGCAGCTTAGTTTAACTGACGTACAACGAGCATGACTTTCCCCTGCACTTCAAGATTCTCAGGATCTTCAATCATGATCGGATCCATCGTGGGATTGGCCGGCTGCAATCGCACGCGAGTTCCTTCTCGATAGATATACTTCAGCGTAGTTTCCTCTTTATCTCTCAGCCAGACTGCCACCATATCCCCATTTCGCCATTCGAGCTCACGTTTCATAACCACGATATCGCCGTCGCTCACCATGGCATCGATCATGGATTCTCCTTTGACCTCAAGCGCGAATAAATTATCTGTTGAACTCAACAAATCGCTCGTGATCTCAATCGCCTCGTCGGTTCCAAAAATCGGCGAGTCTGTACTTGGGAGTGAGACCGGCTCACTGGCAAAGATGCGCCCAACTTTGGGTATTCGGATGACGTTTGCCAGAGGCTCGGCTGCTTTTAAGAATTTCTCCGTTAAGCGAATCCCGCGTGAGACATTCTGATCTCGACTGAGATACCCTTCCTCCACCAATCTGTTGAGGTTGTAGTTCACCACAGATGTGGATGAAATCCCAACATTCTTGCCAATTTGCCGGATCGAGGGAGGGTAGCCATTCTCATCTGAAAACTGCTGTATAAAATCCAGCATCCGACTTTGACGATCTGTGAGCTGCTTCTTCGCCATCTTGATCTCCTTGGAGTATGCCTATCGGGAGCGATAAACCCTTGCCATCGAACCCGCACACTTGTTCGTATTCTAGCGGAACATACGTTCTATGTCAAGCGGCCCAGATCAGCGTTCGTCAAGCAAAAGAGGGGTAGAAGGAGCACAAGAATCACCCGCGTGGATGGCCCAGCCATCGCACAATTGGTCTCGTCCAATTTGGCGCTGGCGCCCGTCAACATGTACAATCCCTATCCAATACGAATTCTTCCGGTGCAGCCATGGACATACTTACGCAGCGCATTCTTGCAGAAGGAAACAACCTCGGCGGAGGCATTCTCAAGGTCGATAGCTTTGTCAACCATCAGGTCGATCCAATCTTGATGGAAGCTTGCGGAAAGGAGTTGGCAAGGCGATTCAAATCACTTGGAGCCACGAAGGTGCTTACGGCCGAAATATCCGGGATCGCACCGGCATTCACCACCGCCGCTCACCTTGGGCTCCCAATCGTGTATGCAAGAAAGCACAAACCGATCACCATGCCGGATCAGGTTTTTCTAACGCTCACACCTTCGCATACGAAGGGCATTAATGTCGAGTTGATCGTTTCCCCGGAGTTTCTTGGTCCCGGTGAAAGGATATTGATCATCGACGATTTCCTCGCCTCAGGTCAGACGATTATGGGGCTCGTCCGTCTAGCACAAGCGGCTGGGGCGGTCGTGGTCGGTATTGGAGCACTCATCGAGAAGCGATTTGAAGGTGGGCGTGAGATGCTTCGAGAACTTGGGGTTCCCATCGAGGCGCTTTCCGTGATCACGAATATGGACGATAAAAAAATCATATTTGAAGATTCAAGTTAAATGGACTCGATCGTCGTCCTGGATTTCGGGTCACAATATTCGCAATTAATTGCACGGCGAGTGAGAGAAGCGAATGTCTATTGTGCGCTGCTCCCTCACGACGCCTCCGCCGAAGACGTTCGTTCCCTATGTCCCGGAGGTTTCATATTATCCGGCGGGCCTGCTTCAGTGTATGAGGCCGGCGCCCCTCGCATTCCAACACATATTCTGGACAGCGGTTTACCCATCCTGGGTATCTGCTATGGGATGCAAGCCCTCACCCACGAGCTTGGTGGAAAAGTTGCGCCGGCCTCAGCCCGAGAATACGGATCCGTGCGTGTTGAAACGCTTGTCTCGAACCCGCTCCTCTCCGAGTCAACTTATCAAGTTTGGATGTCCCACGGCGATCGGATCGAGCGACCGCCCGAAGGCTTCAGCATCATTGCTTGTTCGGACAATTCCCCGGCTGCCGCCATCGTTGACCCAAAGAAAAAATACTATGGGCTTCAATTCCACCCCGAGGTTCAGCACACACCCCGAGGTGGACATATCTTACGAGCATTTGCGCTGAACGTGTGCGGCCTAAAACCTGAATGGTCCCCCGCTTCAATTGTTCAAAATTCCATATCGGATATTCGATCGATGGTTGGAACCGATCGGGCATTGGCGGCCGTGAGCGGAGGGGTCGATTCGTCCGTCGCCGCCACACTCGTACACCGAGCCATCGGAGAGCAACTATCCTGCATCTTTGTCAACAACGGCTTAATGCGAAAAGACGAGCCCGAATTGGTGGCGGAGACCTTTACGAGAACGCTCGGGGCGCAATTTCGAGCCGTAGATGCGAGCGAGAGGTTTCTGGATGCCATCCAGGGGATCACCGACCCGGAGGAAAAACGGAGGGTGATCGGGGAAACGTTCATACGTGTCTTCGAGGAAGAAGCCCAACCGTTCTCATCCACGCATTATCTTGTTCAAGGCACAATCTATCCCGACGTCATTGAATCACGTGGACCTGAAAGACGAGCTGCGGATCGAATTAAAACCCATCACAATGTGGGCGGGTTGCCCGCCGATATGCAGTTTGACTTGATTGAACCCCTTCGTTTTCTTTTCAAAGATGAAGTCCGCGCAGTCGGATGTGAACTTGGGCTGCCTCACTCGTTGATTCATCGGCAGCCTTTCCCGGGCCCCGGCCTGGCGGTGAGATGTCTTGGCGAAGTGACGCTGAAACGCATTATGACGCTCCGCCTCGCCGATCAAATTGTCGTTAAAGAGCTTGAGGGCGCTGGTATTCTTCACAACTTTACTGACCGTCCCCCATCGAACGAACCGTCAGATCCGGCTCCGGACTCGGCGGCACAAGCCTTCGCTGTGCTTCTACCTGTGCGATCCGTCGGGGTGATGGGAGATAAGCGCACGTACCACGAGACCATCGCCATCCGTGCTGTGAGCACAGATGATTTTATGACGGCGGATTGGACGCGCATCCCCGCCCCCGTCCT
>CAZMZL010000237.1:0-4847 GCA_964570595.1 uncultured Anaerolineaceae bacterium
TGTGCCGGGTATCCTTCGATCATCGCCGCTGTACAGGATGGCGCACGAGCGCTCCGCACCGGCGAACCATTACAAAATGTCTCACTTAAGGAAGCGGATTCAACCACGGCGATCGGTCATATCCAGCCCCGCCCTGATTCGAGGGCAAAGGTGACCGGGGAAGCGCTGTACACGGACGATTATGCGTTCCCCGACATGCTCATCGGAGCGACGCTCCGAGCGGGGACACCGCATGCTCTCCTGACGAGTCTGGATGTGAGCGCCGCAAGGGAGCTCGAGGGCGTCGCGGCAGTCCTGACCGCCGAAGACCTCCCCGGAGAGCGGAACCATGGATTGGTCATTCGGGATTGGCCCGTGCTGATCGGCGTGGGCGAGCGCATTCGATATGTCGGCGATGCGCTCGCAATTATAGCGGCGGAGGATGATGAGACCGTACGCCAGGCCCTTGATCTCATCGATGTGACCTACGAACCGTTGGAGGTCGTGAGCGATCCGGTGCGGGCAAGGTCGGCTGAAAGCCCTGAACTTCACGATCAAGGCAACCTGTTAAAACACATCAAAGTACGGAAAGGCGATATCGAGGCCGGTTTCAAGGATGCCGAGATCATCATCGAGGGAAATTATCATACCCCCTCCACAGAGCATGCTTTTCTCGAGCCGGAGTGCAGCATTGCGCGGATCATTGAGGACGGGAGGATCGAAGTCATTGTGGGTTCACAAATCCCATACGCCGATCGGGAGCAAATCGCGGCATGTCTCGACATACCAGTTGACCAGGTCCGGGTCAGAGGGGCGCTCATCGGCGGCGGCTTCGGAGGCAAGGAGGACATCACCGGGCAGATCCATGCCGCCTTGCTCGCACAAGCCGTACAACGACCGGTGAAAATCCTCTATGACCGTCATGAAAGTTTGATCGTCCATCCCAAACGGCCCGCGACCCACATACGCGTGCGCATGGGCGCCAAACGGAGCGGGGAACTGATCGCCATCGAAACCGAGCTATACGGGGATACCGGCGCATACGCTTCCCTCGGGGAGAAGGTCATGACCCGGGCGACCACACATTCCGCCGGTCCATATCATCTCCCCCACGTGAAAGCCGACTGCTATGCGATGTATACCAACAACCCCCCTGCGGGTGCATTTCGCGGATTTGGTGTGACGCAATCCTGTTTTGCGGTTGAATCGATGATCGATCGTCTGGCTGCAGAATTACAGATGGATCCCATTGAGATACGGAAGAGAAACGCACTTCGAGTCGGCGATATCACCAACACCGGTCAGTTGCTCACCGAAAGTGTGGGGCTGCTCGAGTGTATCGAGCGTGTCGAGGGTGAGCTGAAGAGGGCGTGCACCGGCGCCGATCCGTTTGCGTCCCGGGTGGTGGATTCGCGGGAGCGAATGCGTCGATCCTGGGGAATTGCAGCGGCGTATAAGAATACGGGCCTTGGCGGGGGAGCGCCGGACAAAGCTGCCGCTGAGGTAGAGCTTTTTGAGGACGGACGCGCGGAGGTTAGGACATCTTCAGCGGATATGGGGCAGGGTCTGGTGACCGTGTTACAGCTCATCGCAGCGGAGGAGTTCAGTCTTCACCCGGATCGTGTGCGGGTCCTGCTTTCGGATACGGATCTGACCCCGGATGGGGGCCCGACGACGGCTTCACGACAGACGTATGTAACCGGGAATGCGGTTCGACATGCCGCCGAAGTTCTTCGCCAGGCGGTCACAGCGACGCTTGCGGAGCGGTTCGATGCACCCCCGGATGAAGTTCGGTTTGTGGAAGGTCTCGCACAGGTTGACGGCACCGAAGTTGCCCTGGGAGAGGCCGTTAAATTGATGAAATCCGAGGGGCAGGATCCCGTAGCAGCCTATGAATACTGGGCGCCGGAAACACAGCCGCTGGGAGCGGGTGGAGACATGCACTTTGCGTACTCCTTCGCCGTCCAGGCTGCTGAGGTGGAAGTTAATCTTGATACCGGCGAAGTGAAAGTCTTGCGCGTGATCGCCGCCAACGATGTTGGTCGTGCGCTCAACCCCCTCGGCTTGAAGGGCCAGATCGAGGGCGGCGTGATGATGGGGCTTGGCAACGGGTTAACCGAGGAGTTCATCCTGGATAATGGCGTGATATTTACGGACCACCTGGCACGTTATCGGATGCCATCGATCGCGCTCACACCGGATATTACGTCCATTGTGGTTGAGCATCCTGCAAAGGACGGTCCTTTCGGGGCGAAAGGTGTCGGCGAAATTTCAAGCATCCCGACGACACCCGCGATTACGAATGGGATCACCAATGCTTGTGGCGTGCGAATACAAAAGCTGCCCGTGGACCAGGATTGGCTTGCGCTTGAACTGGCGAGAATGGAAAACTTAGAATGCGGATGATGCACCAAAGATCATCGAATGGACCGTCTGACGAAAGATGATTTGTGAAGACGTGAATGGTGGATTTTCCTCACATGTGCAACGAAGCACAGAAGGAATCGTGGGGCGACAGGTTTCTTTCAATCCGTGGGTGAATGAATAGGATGGACCGTCATGCTGATTTATAACGCTCGCATCGTAACCTGGGGAGAAGACCCGGAGATCCTTGATGATCACGCTGTGATGATTAAATCCGGCATGATAGAGGAGATCGGGACGACAGAATCGTTATCCGAAAAGTACGACGGCGATACCCTCCTTGATGCTCGTCATCAGCTCCTCATGCCGGGGAATATCTGCGCTCATACACATTTTTACGGCGCGTTTGCACGCGGCATGGCGATTCCGGGAAGACCACCGAAAGACTTCCCCGCGATATTAAACAAACTATGGTGGCCTTTGGACAAGGCGCTCACCGAAGAGGATGTACGCTATTCTGCGTTGGTGTGTATGGTCGATGCGATCAAGCATGGGACGACGACGTTGGTCGACCACCACGCCTCGCCGAACGCCATCGATGGTTCGCTGGATGCCATCGCGGATGCCGTCGATGAAGCGGGGCTTCGAGCGGTGCTTTGCTACGAAGTAACCGATCGTGACGGGGGTGAGAAGGCAAGAACCGGTATTGAGGAAAACCTGCGCTTTCTGAAGAGGGCTCGTGGGAAGGACGTCGCAGAGGGTCGTGTTGCGGGGACTTTTGGCCTGCATGCCAGCCTCACGTTGTCGGATGAGACGCTGCGCATGTGTCGAGCGCGTGCGCCGGAAGGCACTGGGTTTCACATCCATGTGGCAGAACATGAAGTGGATGAATATGATAGCGTTATGAAGTCGGGCATGCGTGTTGTGGATCGTCTTCATTCTCATGACTTGTTGGGCGAAGATTCAATCGTCGCACATGCGATCCATGTGGACGCACGTGAAGTTCAACTGCTCGCAGAAAGCGGAACATGGGTTACCCATCAACCGAGGTCGAACATGAACAACGGCGTCGGCGTCGCTGAAGTTGAATCTTTGATGCGTGCGGGTGTGAGGGTTTGCCTCGGGAATGATGGATTTTCAAATGCGATGTGGGAGGAATGGAAAACTGCCTATCTCTTACACAAAGTCTGGCATCGAGACCCACGCCGCATGCCGGGTGACCTGGTCGTGAAAATGGCCGTTGAAAATAATGGCGCCCTCCTGGGGAGATTCTTTCCGGATGGTCCCCTCGGCACGATCGCGCCCGGCGCCCATGCCGATCTCATCCTCGTGGATTATCATGCCACGACGCCGCTCACGGAGGGAAATCTCCCCTGGCATATCCTCTTCGGGTTTCACGAATCGATGGTCACAGCGACCATCGTCGCAGGAAAGCTGCTCATGCAGGACGGGAAACTGCTCACATTGGATGAGGCCGAGATTGCTGCCCGGTCTCGCGAATTAGCGTCTGATGTTTGGGATCGTTATCAGACATTTGTCCCGGCAGACTGAGGCCGAGAAATGGAGTAAGCATGACCGAACGAATGATCCTCACCATTGGACTGATAGGGGGGACTGGAAACCTGGGGCCAGGTTTAGCATCACGCTGGGCGAGTGCGGGCTATGGCGTCATCATTGGCTCTCGAAGCGAAGAGAAGGCTCAGGGGATTGCTGAGGAACTTAACAAGAAGCTCGATATCGAAGGCATCCGGGGAATGAAGAACGAGGATGCGATCGAAGCGGCGGATATATGCGTTTTGACGGTGAACCAGGCTGCTCATGGGAAGATTATTGAGACGATCAAGGACCATCTTGGGGGTAAAATCCTGGTCGACGCCACCGCACGGGTCGATTTTCGAGATCCGGTTCCACCCGAACCTCCGGCCGCTGCCCGGATCGCCCAGGATGTCATCGGTGAAGCTGGCACGGTGGTGGCCGCGTTTCAGACCGTCCCGGCTCATGCGCTCCAGAAAAATATCGGCATGCCGCTTGACCTGGATGTGCTCGTCTGCGCGGACGACGAAGAAGCTGCTGCCGAGGTCATCAAGCTGGCTGAAGGCGCGGATATGCGGGCCTTCTTCGCCGGGGGATTGGACAACGCAATTACGGCGGAGGGGATCACTGCGCTCCTTATCGCGATGAATAGGAAGTACAAATCCAAGAACGGGACCATTCGAATCTCAGGTTTATGAACGCACAAACCGCGACATCGCTCGTCCTCACATCTCTTTCGGCTATTCCGGTCGTTCAACCCGGTGACAACCTGGCAGAGTTGACGATCATCGGGCTGAGTGACACAGGCATTACGCTCAAAGATGGCGACGTTTTGGTACTCGCTCAGAAAATTGTTTCCAAGGTGGAGAATCGATTCGTCAATCTTGATGAAGTTGCGCCATCGTCAAGGGCGGAAAAACTGGCGGAAGAAACTGGCAAAGATGCCCGGTTGATCGAAGTCATATTACGGG
>CAZMZL010000238.1:0-4774 GCA_964570595.1 uncultured Anaerolineaceae bacterium
CGCAGCTAAAGATGCTGGGGAATGGTTTATCGCATATGCCGGGCAGGCAACGCCATATTGTAATGTGATCAATCCGTATAACTTTCCAGCGACGTGGGTCCCCGAGTGCCTGGCTGAAGATGATACGCTCGTCCAACGATCCGAAACCGAAGGGAGTGCCATTCTCGACGCCTTGGGCTCTCCAACATGGACCGATACCATGGACAGCCAGGGCAGGTGGTATCTGGTGAATACGGACACGACCACCTTCTCGATCGAGGGCGGTAATCTTGTGATGCATGCCCACGAGGCAGGTGGATACGATGAATGGGGGATTGCAGTCGGTGCCGATCAAACGGATTTCTACATCGAGGTTTCTGCAAGGGCGGGCGACCAGTGCAGTGGTTTGGATCGGTATGGGGTGATCTTCCGTGTGCCGGACCCAAGCCAGGGGGTTGTCTTCACATTTTCCTGTGATGGGCGTTACCGCTTATATGAATGGGATGGGGAGAAATATACGGGTATTCAAGAATGGCGTGCGGATAGTTCGATTATCTCTGGGCCCGATGAAGTTAACCGCCAGGGCATCATGGTTGTGGGCGACCAGGTGAAGCTTTATGCGAATGATCGGCTGCTGGGCGAGTACACGATCGAGGATTACTCCCAGGGCAGGTTCGGTTTGGTTGTAGGATCAAGCGACACCGACAATTTCAAGGTCATGATCGACTCGGTCTCTTTCTGGAATCTTGCGGATAACTGAGCATCCCGTCAAGATGTGATCCTATTCCCCAATACCTGATCCCGTTTTCCCCTGTGCCTTCTCTCTCGATGCCTGTTCCCCAGCCATTTCCCGCCAGCCATTTCCCACAGCCATTTCCCATCTTGACAACCTAGACAATACTTGTACAATAATGCTGTACAAGTAAGGAGTGTCAGAATGACCATCGAAGTAAGTTATTCTCAAGCACGACAGAAGCTTGCATCGCTCTTGGATGAGGTGACCCAGGATAGGGAAGTCGTGATCATCAACCGGCGAGGGGGAGAACCGGCTGCATTAATCGCCGCGGACGAATTAGCGAGTCTCACTGAGACAGCACATCTTCTTCGTTCGCCAGCGAATGCAGCTCGTTTACTTGAAGCGCTTGCCAGAGCTATTAAGGGTGGGGGCCAGGCGATGACGGCGGATGAGCTCACGGCCGAGGTCAGCCTTGCCGAGTAAAGATCAAGCAGCCGTCTTTCAACCGGAGTTTATTGAGGATTTGAGGTACTGGGTAAAGAATGATCGAAAGGCGGCTCTCCGAGTAATAAGGCTGATTGAAGATATACTGCGTGATCCCTTCGAGGGCATTGGTAAACCGGAGCCTTTGAAGTATTTGACACCAGGTACATGGTCCCGTCGGATCACGCAGGAGCACCGCATTGTCTACCTGGTACGTGACGAACGGATCGATTTCCTACAAGCCCGCTATCGTTACTAACCCTAGTTCCCAATCTCCGTATTCCCTTCAGGTATTTGCACCCTGGTACCCTCTTACTCTCTACCTCATCGTCTTCCTACCAATCCCCAACCCCCCATTCCTCTAATTTGGACTATAATACTCTACAATAGTCCTTGTTCCCCAGATGATCGATCGAAAGGAAAGCAAGTTCGATCCTTAATCCGTGTTCGTCGTCTGCCCGCGAGGTTAACCTGTTGCAGATGCGAGGACCGTGTGATCGGGAGAGACCGATGGCCCTGAAGATCAAGGAAACATCGTTATCCGAACTCGAGCTGATCAATCAGAACCTGCTCGAAGGCCTCAAAGCGCGGGATGCGGAACTCGCCGTGATCAAGGGCGTTCAGGAGGGGATCACCTCGGGCCTCGACATCGACTCGATCTTCGAGCTTGCCGGCGAGCGTATAACTCAGATTTTTCCAGACAAGGCCGTAGGACTCTATACTTACGACCCGGAAACGAAGACAGGAGAAGCGAAATTCATCCTGGAGGATGGTGCACGGCATTACGCCACTCGGTTCCAGGCCGGTCCGATTGCCCGGAAAGGGGTTGAGACCAAAAAGCCGTTCATGCTTTCGACTCGGGCGGAATTCGAGGCCATGGGTGCGTTGACGATTGAAGGAACCGAGCCATCGCTTTCCGGAATGTACACACCATTTGTTGTTCATGACTCTGTGGTAGGTGCATTGAATATTGAGAGCGCTGAAGAGGAACATGCCTTCACAGAATCGGACTTGATGATGGTATCCAGCATTGCCAGATCGATAAGCGTCGCACTCGAGAACGCACGTCTATTTGATGCACTACAGCGCAGCAACAGCGAACTTACCGAGGCGCTCGTGCAGCAGACAGCGACGAGCGAAATCCTCCATGTCATGGCGGATGCGCATACCGACGTAAGTCCTGTACTTATTGCGGTGGCTGAAAACGCCGCGCGCCTTTTCAAGGCCATCGATGTTCAGATCTATCGCGTCGATGGAGACTTGCTCCGACAGGCGACACACTTTGGACCTTCACCATCGCTTGAGGATGGCGAGACGCTTCCCCTCGTCCCGGGTCTGATCACGGGACGTGCGGTCCTTGAGCGCAGAACCGTTCATGTCGAGGACCTCACCGAGATATCCGAATCCGAGTTTCCAGAGAGCGTGCAATATCAAGAACGTTTTCGGCCAACCCGATCCGTCATCGCAACCCCTCTACTGCGTGAGGAGAACGCCATCGGTGCGATCGTCGTTCGACGCAACGAGGTTCAACCGTTCACAGAGCAGCAGATCGCGCTACTCACAATCTTTGCACATCAAGCCGCCATCGCCATCGAGAACGTGGACTTGTTCCACGAGAGCGAACAGCGCGCCGCAGAACTTGCCACGATCAACACCGTCGGTCAGGCGCTCGTCGCCGAATCCGACCTGGACGCTCTCATCCAGTTGATCGGTGAGCAGATACGCGAGACGTTTTCGGCGGATATCGTGTACGTCGCCCTGATCGATGAAGGAACGGACGTGATCCAGTTTCCCTATTCCTATGGGGAGGAATTAAATCCGCTCCCACTCGGAGATGGGTTAACCGGCAAGATTATCGAGACGGGTGAACCACTGCTGATCAACAGGGATATGGACAAACGTCGCGCTGAGATGGGGGTCACCCGGGTGGGGGTGCGGGCGCGCTCGTATTTGGGAGTCCCGATCCAGATGGGCGACCGCACGCTCGGCGTGATCAGCGTACAAAGCACGGGCGAGGAAGGCCGCTTTGATCAAAACGATCTCCGCATCCTGGACACCATTGCGGCCAATGTCGGTACTGCTATCCGCAACGCCCAGCTCTTCGACGAAATCAAGCGCCAGAACCAATACAACGAGGCCGTCATCGAGAACAGTCCAGCAGCCATCGTTCTCCTGGACCTTGAGGCGAACATCACCGGGTGGAACCCGGCCGCGGAGAAGTTGTTCGGCTATACAGAGGTCGAGGCCCTGGGCAGGAATGTTGACGACCTGGTCGCGAAGGAAGAAGACCTCCACGCTGAAGCGGTGCGTTTCTCCCGGAAAGCGTTGAGTGAAAAACAGATCCACCTGCTTGCCAGGCGCACCCGGAAGGACGGTTCATTCGTGGATGTTGAGGTCTCGGGGGTTCCAATCGCATTTGACGGAGTACAAGAGGATTTTATGGCCATCTATCACGATGTCACCGAAATCCAACGCGCCAGACAGGCGGCTGAAGAAGCCAATCAGGCGAAGAGCATATTCCTGGCCAATATGAGCCATGAGCTGCGCACGCCGCTTAACGCCATCATCGGTTTCACCCGCATCGTGCGGCGTAAGGGGGAGGGTGTTCTGCCCGGGAAGCAGGTCCAAAATCTGGATAAAGTGCTCATCAGCGCCGAACATTTGCTCAACTTGATCAACAGCGTGCTGGACATCTCGAAGATCGAAGCCGGGCGTATGGATGTCCACTCGGAGACCTTCGAGCTGCCGCGGTTGATCAACTTCGTCGTCGGCACCAGCCAGCCGCTTCTACACGAGGGTGTTGAACTGGAAACAAACATTCAACCTGACTTGCAGCCGCTGACGTCCGATCAAGATATGATCCGGCAGATCTTGATCAACCTGCTCAGCAATGCAGCCAAATTTACGCACAGGGGCAAGATCGTGATTGCCGCCAGGCAGGATGGCAGCACCCAGTACATCGATGTCAGCGACACGGGCCTCGGTGTTTCCGAGGGAGATCTGGAGCGCATATTTGAAGAATTCCGGCAGGCGGACAGCAGCATGACGCGCGAGTATGGCGGAACCGGGCTCGGGTTGGCCATCAGCCGCAACCTGGCGCGGCTGCTTGGCGGGGATCTGACGGTGAGCAGCGTGGAGGGAGAAGGATCCATGTTCACCATCTCCATCCCCACGCAATTTGGCGGGACCGCACTGAATGAAGGGCCTGAGCCTGGGCCTTCAGAGAAGGCACATTCATTCAACGGTCATCCGCTCGCTCTCTCCAGCGATGGCGACCCCAATGTCCATTAGGAAAAGGGCAAGGTCGAATAACTGCGGTCGGCCGGGATCGGGCCGACGATGGAGGAACCTCGCTGGAGCGCGGTCGAAGGGTGACGATCGACGGATGGGAGATGATGCGCGGTGAGGAAGATTCTGATCGTCGAAGATGTGGCACTTAATCTCGACCTGCTCGTCCAGCTTCTGGAGGACAAATACGAGATCGTCTGTGCGAGGGACGGGGAAGCCGGCGTCGAGCTTGCGGCCGCCGAGTGTCCCGACCTGATCTTGATGGACATGTCCCTTCCGGTCATGAAT
>CAZMZL010000239.1:0-4758 GCA_964570595.1 uncultured Anaerolineaceae bacterium
CATCGTCATCGCTACGGGTGCCCATCCGATGGCGATCCCGGGCATTGAACCTGATGGAACGCGGGTGCTGACGTACCGTGAAGCCATCCTGCAGGAGAGCCTTCCAAAATCCGTCATCATCATCGGTGCGGGGGCGATTGGTCTTGAATTCGCCACCATCTGGAACGCCTATGGCGTGGATGTGACCTTGGTCGAGATGCTGCCCAGAATAGCGCCGCTCGAAGATGAGGACGTGAGCGTTGAATTAACGAAGGCGTTCAACAAGAAGGGGATCAAGACGCTCGTAGGGACGCGGGTTGAAAGTGTGGATGTGCTTAAGACAAAGGTGAAGGTGACGGTGACGGGCGAAGGCGGCGAGCAGATACTGGATGCCGAGCAGGCGCTGCTCGCCACCGGGTTTAGACCCAACACCGATGGAATCGGATTAGAAATCGCGGGGGTGACCCTCGACGACCGGGGTTTTCCCGTCATCGACGATCGCATGGGGACGAATGTCCCCGGGATCTGGGCGATTGGGGATGTCACGGGCAAGTTGATGCTCGCCCATGTCGCCTCCGCCATGGGGATTGTCTGTGCCGAGAGCATTGCGGGTGTCGAGACGGTGGTGTTGGATTACGAGATGATGCCAAAAGCGACCTACTGTCAGCCACAGACGGCTTCATTCGGTCTGACAGAAGCACAGGCGAAGGATCGGGGATATGAACTCAAGGTGGGCAGCTTCCCATTCCAGGCGAATGGCAAGGCGTTGGGTCTCGGGGACTATGCCGGCTGGGTTAAGCTCGTGACGGACTCGAAATATGGCGAAATACTCGGCGCGCACATGATCGGTCCTGAAGTCACCGAGCTTCTCCCCGAGCTTACGCTTGCGCAGATGATGGAGCTTACCCCGACCGAGATTGCCCGAAACGTCCACGCTCATCCAACTTTAAGTGAGGTCCTGATGGAAGCAGCGCATGACGTTGAAGGACATGCTGTTCATAAATAGTCTTGTACGTTGACGATATCAAGATGGTTTACAGACGGAGTGGTGAAGGGCCGCTCCGTTTTGCTGTCTGGCATCTGAAATGATGTAGCGTATACTCTCGAGTGGCAGCTCGTGGAGAAGGAGGTTGGAGAAGATGGGGAACCGAGGTGAGATCGTACGGGTAAAAGAACAATATAAGGAAACGATCCTCGCCAAACCCAACGTCGTCGGGGTGGGTACTGCGTATAAGGTCATCGGGGGAGTAACCAGCGACGAATTATGCATCATGGCGATGGTGAGTAAAAAGATCCCCAAAGCGGGGCTGGCGCCAGATGCGATGGTGCCCTCAAGGCTGGAGGGCGTGGGGACCGACGTGCTCCAGGTAGGCGTACTTCAGACACAAAGCGGTCGGCTCGAGCGCAGACGACCACTGGTAGGAGGAATTTCTATCGGGCATTACAAAGTCACCGCCGGCACGCTCGGTGGCGTCGTGCGTGACCGGGAGAGTGGTGAGCGGTTCATCCTTTCGAATAATCACGTGCTGGCCAACAGCAACGATGCCCAGACCGGAGATCCGATCCTCCAACCCGGGACTGCCGATGGCGGGCGGGCCGATGAAGACACGGTCGCGCGTCTTGAGAAATTCCGACCGATTCGCTTTACTGTCGGTCCGGCAACCTGTGGCGTCGCAAAGGGTTTCGAGAAATTTGGCAATGCCATGGCTGCATTGTTTGGTTCAAAACACAAAGTCAAGACGTATTTTAATGACCCTGAGGCTTTGAACATCGTCGATGCCGCCCTGGCGCGTCCGGATTCTGATGAGATCGTCTCCGATGAAATTTTAGATATCGGTATTCTGAGTGGGATTACTTCTGCACAGCTAGGTCAATCCGTTCGAAAATCCGGGCGTACGACAGGTTATACGATGGGCAAAATTATCATCCTCGATGCAACCGTCGACATCCAGTATGGGGAGCGCGTGGCTCGTTATGAACGCCAGATCGTCACCGATGGCATGTCCAGTCCCGGAGATTCGGGCTCTCTACTGGTTGCGGCAGAATCCCTGTTGGCGGTCGGTTTGCTCTTTGCGGGTTCTGACCAGGCGACGATCTACAATCCCATCAATCTCGTCCTGGATCAGCTTGGAGTGGTGCTATGAACGCGAACCTCGATCAAGACATGGGTTCAGCTTATGAGCGTGTGTCGAGCGTAAAAGAAGCTTTCAAGGAGGATCTGCTCGCCAAGCCCAACGTCATCGGAGTCGGTGTGGGATTGCGGGAGCGCGAAGGAGAGATGACGGATGAAATCGTCCTCGTTGTGTTGGTCACAAAAAAACTCCCCGCGACGGAGATCGAACCCGATGATTTGATCCCAGCCGAGATTCAGGGCGTCCCAGTCGATGTGCAAGAGGTGGGGGAGATTGCGGCAGGTGCCTGAGCGTAGCATCATTCGTACATGAACTCTCATCGGTCGCCCGACTTTGAAAGCTCGGTCTCAAAGCCGATGCCCACAATCGACCACCTGGTCCTTCGGTCTGGTGGGAATGATCTCGGATGTCCACCTCCGGGTGTACACCGCATTTGGCATTTCGAGTGTTTCCGCGGCGCGCGAGGCGCTGCTCAAGCGGGAAGAAACTTCAACCCATGTCATCCCGAAGCAGCTTTACCGCTGAAGCAACTCCCTCCGCCAATGCCTTGGCGGGGCCGGCGGTTCGTCCAGGACATGCGTGACCTCTGTACACAGGGTTCAGCCGCTCCCGGCTTCAAAGCATTTTATAAACTGATCCCAGAAGGCCGATCCATACAGGACATTGCAAAAGTGATATGTTTGGAGAACCGGATAATTTTGCGGGGACCCTGTTTTCCTATTCTCGTTCAAGAATAAGAAAATGAGAGAGGCCAAACAGCTTTAGAGGGGTGCGTTCAAGACCCTGCAGTATTCTCCGCATGACACGACCCCATCGCGGCCAACGGGCGATGATGTTGTCGTAGGCTCCGAAGATGATCGTGCGTTCCACAACCACGAGGGGTAAACCATCAAGAAGGCGATTTACATCCTTTGAGCCGTAGACCCTGACGTGGGGTGCCAGTTTGTCTCGCCAGCGTCGCGGCAGGTAGTTCACCAGGGGGATGTTCCCGAAATGGTAACTGCCGCGCCAGTATATCCCGTGAGTCTCAAAGGGATAGCCTCTGTTCGGAACAAAGAGAACCAGCCGACCCCCGCCAAATACCCCTGTTTTATTGAGAACCCGGACGATTTCTTCCAGGGCCCTGCGGTCATCCTCGACATGTTCCAATACCTCCATGGACAGCACGAGATCAAATTGTGCGGAGGGGAATGGGAGATTCTCACCTGCTCCCTGAACGGTGGCAGGCGCGATTTCATGGGCCGCGAGCGCTCGTGGGCGATCGAACTCCAGGCCAAAAGCATCTGCGGTAATGTCGGAGACGGGTTTTAGATAGGCACCCACACCACAACCATTATCGAGTACATATCCCTTCATGCGTGGCCCAGCAGCATCACAGATCATGCGCCATCTGCGCTCTTGACCGGCACGCCAGACGTAGGACGGCTCGCCATATTTTGCGGCTCTTTGGAGATCACTTTCGCTTTGTGACATTACGCTTCACCCAGCTCGGCGCTCGGATCGTTTGTCGATAATCTTGAGAAAGCGAGACCCAACGCAGCGATGCTGCCCAGTTGTTTCATCTCCTTGCCGACCCACATCTCGTGGACTTTCTCGATGGGAAGCCAGACCACTTCCTGCTCCTCCAGGTCCCCCGAGTCAGGCTCGGTAACCTGGTGCGCACCCGTGGCGAGGTAAAAGTGTACATCCCCGGCGCCATAATTGCCGCTGATCGTGTAGCTTCCTAGCGACTCCCAGGAGGCGGCCTCGCAGCCCAATTCCTCGCGCAGTTCCCGTTTTGCGGAGGTGAGGACGTCCTCATCGGGTTCAAGAACCCCGGCGGGAGGTTGGATGTCGATCCCGCCCACGCCCTTCTTGTAGGACCGTACAAGGCCAATCCGTCTTTCGTCATCAACGGGGACCACCATCACATAACCCCTCGCTTCCAAACGGAGGTAACCTTCCACAATGCTGCCATCCGGAAGCTGGACGTCATCGGAGAAAATGCGCATCCAGGGAGAACGATCGAGGAGAAGTTCTGATTTCGTGATTCGCCAGGGAAGCAGTTTTTCTTTTCCGTCCATGTTGGGAAACTCTCGCGTGAAATTTTGTCGGTCTATTATAATTCGCTTGCGGGGTTGACCACGAAGGAAAGTTTTCCATCATTCGGGACCTGGAATAGCAGGGCGTCTCACAGCCATGAAAAGAGCAGGAATGCGTCAAGAAGATCTTATCTACAAGCTGTCTCCCTGGTTGCAGGCCAGCCGGCCGAAGACGCTCTCGGCGGCCATCGCCCCGATCATGGTGGGCACCGCCCTGGCTGTCGCTGAAAGATCGTTCCACCTCGGCGCTGCGTTTGCCGCCCTCCTCATCGCTATTCTTATCCAGATTGGCACCAATATGTACAACGACGTCGCAGATTTCGAGCGAGGGACCGATACGGGCGAACGTTTGGGGCCACAACGTGTGACACAATCAGGACTGCTTACACCCCACCAAGTCCGCACCGGTGCGTTTTTGGCGTTTGGTCTGGCAGCTCTATGCGGGCTTTACCTCGTCGCTGTTGCGAGTTGGCCGGTCATCGTTATCGGAGCCGCCTCCATCCTGGCGGGTTTAGCCTACACGGCTGGACCGTTTCCGCTTGCGTATAACGGTTTTGGAGACCTCT
>CAZMZL010000240.1:0-4723 GCA_964570595.1 uncultured Anaerolineaceae bacterium
ATCGTCGTTGTGCCAGACTGCCGGGCGATGCTCGCTGCCCCGGTATTATCGAAAAAGGTGCTGTTCGTGATGGTTGTGGTTCCAGAAAGCCGGATCGCACCTTTTGAATTGCCGCTAAACGTAGAATTGGTCACCGTCTGAGAGCTGCCACTGATTGCACCACCAGAGCTGCTTGCTGAGTTGCCAGAGAAGGTACTTCCGGAAATGGAAGCATTACTACCAAAGACCGCACCCCCGACGACAGCCTGGTTGTTCTCAAAGGTGCTGTCTTCGATTATTAATGTGCTGCCATTAAAATGAATGGCGCCGCCCTGACCAGGCGAAGCGCTCAAATCGACATTGTTGTTTCTGAAGACCGTGCGAGTGATGGTGAGATTTCCGCTGGTGTAGATCGCTCCCCCCGAATTGTTTCCTGAAGGGTCGCCGGTAGCAGCATTGTTCTCAAGGAGACTGTCGACGATGGTCAAACTCCCGGAACTGCCGCTGTTGATCGCGCCGCCCCGCCCCGTCGCGGTGCAATTTCTTATCGTCACATTGGACAGCGTCGTCGAGTAAGAATTCCCTTGAGAGAAGCAGCCTCCACCGGAAGAAACGCCATTCCGCAGAGTCAGATCCTGGATGGTGACCGTGCTTAATGCTCCACTTCGTCCGAAGATGTTGCTGGCGCCTCCCCCATCGATAATCGTACCCGGTTCTCCAGCGATGATCAGATCTGAGCTCAAGAGAATCTCGCCCTCTGTGAGGATATAGGTCCCTGCAGGGACGAATACGGTGTCGGCGCCGCTTCCCGCCAGACATCCATCATTGGAAGAATTCGTTATCGCTGACCAAACAGCCTCCCGCAAGGTGCAGTTCCCGTTGTCTGGATCCGATAACGGTTCATCGATCGTCGTATCCGGGCTGAGCGTCGCGCTCCTGGCTGGATTCGAGCGAGTGGCCAACCCAACGAGTACGAGTGCAAAGACAGAAATTAACCGAATGGCCTTCCGCACCCGGAAATCCCTTGAAATGTGATCCCTCATCATCACCCTCCTGGCTCTGTCCCCTTCTATTTACTCCGACAGAATAGGTTACCAACACATCGCGTACGGACGGCAAACGCAGCGGGATTCGATGCTTCCGGAACA
This sequence comes from uncultured Anaerolineaceae bacterium, assembly GCA_964570595.1. Taxonomy (GTDB): domain Bacteria; phylum Chloroflexota; class Anaerolineae; order Anaerolineales; family E44-bin32; genus E44-bin32. The sequence continues at coordinate 1,128 of CAZMZL010000240.1, forward strand.
TCGTTGACTGATGATCCAATTGTGGTGTTTTTCACGATTGTGGACTGATTGGATAATCTATATCATGAATTGGGATTTGTGGCAAAGGCTACGAGGGTATTCGAGGTAGCGGACCGATCGCCTCACGCAGTGCTTGTGCGTACTCCCTATACTGGAGCGCCGCCAGGTCAGTTCGATCTCCCAGATCAACAAGAAACTCATCGAGTGCTCCTAAGGACAATTCCTGACTCCCCAACAAGAGATAGATAATTGGTAGGCGAAATGCACGGCTCTCTGGATGGCTGTACAGTTTCTCTTCTAAACACCTGGCGAGAGTTTCCAGACTGGTATGCTTCTGCATAAAGACATTACCGAACGTATCGATGTCGGCGATCATTGTCCTTACGCGATCCTTCACCGGCGCCTCTTCCCCAAATAGCCAGGGCTCATATGATCCCTCAGGCATGAGATATTGCAAATGAGTACGAAGCGTCGGGGGGCTATAGGGACGGAACTTCTCTCCACGAATCTCGGCAAGTTTCCTTTCAACAAGTTGATGTCGGATTCCGATGAAGGGGTGGATCACTAACTGTCCATCACCACGATTGACAGCCCGGTTCAAGCCAACCCAGCCATTTACTTGATCGGCGATGTCCAGAGTGAATATTCCATCTGATCGCTCTTTATATCCACGTGCTAGGAGCTCATCCCTGACGAGGGTTGTGACCTCCTTAATGAGTTCCTTGCTTGCTCGCATCTTTACTCTCCCCAACGATCGATAAGAATTTCTGTTGGACCTATGGGTTCTCCCAATGTGAAACCTGCTTTCTCTGCGTTTGCTCCCACAGGGATACCCCCACTCTCCATGATTTCAGGATAACCCACTTTCTGATTTGGTGTTAGATCCGCCCAAGGGCCATTCTTAGATTCGATGAAGACGATCTGACCACTTTCGTTTAAGTATGCTGAGTCAGGTCGAACTCTTGTACCAGAAGGCGTTTCAATTGTGATCTCTAACCCAGGAACGTCCAGCCCCTATCCGATGCTGCTTGCATGGACTTTTCAACCCCTATTTGACCCTTTAATACCGGACCGATGCCACCTCTTGCGCCCTGGCTTACGGCTCTCGCCGCCCGCCGAGCGATAAACCCAATCACCTCACCCATCCCAAACGCGATCACATTGCCAAGAGTGGCCTCGCTCGGCGTGTAGCCGCGCACAGCTATGTCCCAGATCATGCCAGCTTCGATATCGATCAGCGCCCCAATGGCAAATGCACTCACACCAGTGAGACCGGCAGCAGCGATCATCCCGCCCGTCAGCGCGCCGAAGCCCCCCATAACAAAGCCTTCAAGGAACGCCATCCCCAGCCGGCTGGCATCGAGATTCTGATAGTAGGTCGCGTCCCAGAACGACATGCCACAGGTCTTCATGTTGTGATGGACCTGTGAACCGTACTCGAAAAGCGTGGTCGCCCCACCCGCCACGAGCGCCGCGATCGCAATTATGGCTAGGAAGGGCAGCTTACCGCTGGGATCGGTGTAGAGAAGTGGATTGTTCAACGTATATAGGTAAGGGTGCAGCGTCGATGGTGCGACGGCAATACCCGGGAACAGGTCGTGTGTGGTGAAGCGTCCTTGCTCCGGCGCGTAGTAGCGCGCCCGCAGGAAGATCAAATTCGTGGGGTCGGTCCACTCACCCGTAAATCCATAGGCAGATGTTTGAAACGCAGTCTCATCCGCTAATTCGCCGAACGGCGTATAGCTCCGAGAGAGGGCGACATAACCGTTCGCATCCGTATTGAAACCGGAAGTGGTGGAGAAGTCCATTGTTGGCAGGTTGAAAAGAGGAACCCACGGGGTGCGGCCCGGTATGTCCTCTTGAGCAGAGTTCAAAGCCCTACGAGGTTCGGTATGGGTGAACTCGGGTGGCGAATACTCGGGATCGCGCCCGCGGTTGGTTGGTTGGTTACCCACCATCGGAGGGGAAGCCGCTGACACCACATACCCGACAGCGAAGTTGGATATGACAAGGGATACGATGACAAGACTGTGTACAACGCGAACGAGTCCGCGCTGGAGACGCTAGTGATTCGTGCAACTGCTTATTAAGTGAGAAACAATGTGATCAAGAAATTCATATTTCTGGATCACAGCGTTTTCCCCACATATCTTCTCACTTGAAAGGGTGAACAATTATCGAGAAAACAGTACCCTGATACTGCATCTTTTTCGCAAGGTATTCAAGCCAGAATATATTCCTCAGATCGTGCGTATCCGCCCCTTCCACGCAGGGGTTGGTTAAATCACCACAACCCCAACCGAAGGAAAAGGGCGGGCATGGAAGCCCGCCCAATATATCCCACAACCAATCGATCACCGCATGATCAGCGGAAGGAACAGGTCGATCATCTTTTCGTATGCCCCCATATCGCAATCGGCGCTGCCGTCCAGATCCCCGTCGATAGCAAATCGCGGCGCATCCCAGGTCGCCTCCAGCGAGGCTGGGGCGCACCTAAATCATCGTTTGTAAGGAACCTGGAGATCCTTGGCCATCGGATCGTGCTTTGTATTAAAAGTGATGAGACTGGCTTCTTCGCGCATGGAAGCTGCTGCAACCAATGCATCAGCAAGGCCTGTTCCGTGGCTCGGACCATATCGGCGACGCATTACCCCCCCCTTCCCTCGCCAAGCCCTCATCGATGGCAATAATGCGAAACGCAAGCAAGAACTGATCGAGAGCTTTCTCCTCGTATTCACCCTTCGCGCCAGCCCTCAGCTCAGCAACACTGATGGCAGAGAGCAGCAATTCCCCTTCAACGCCTTCAAGATAATCAACCGCCTCATTGGAGCCTCGAAGGTACTCGACGATGATATCCGTATCGAGAAGATATCGCTCAGCCACGATCAAATTCTTTTCGGAGGCGATTGAAGTTGGGCAAATCTTTGCGATCCGACCAGATCCCTTTCCCCTGCCTTAGGAGATCTCGGCGGTTTCCGCCTTGATAGCGTTCGACATACCGATCAACCGCTGTTCGAATAACCTCACTTTGAGAGCAACCCAGGCGGTCGGCAATTGCCTTAATGGCTTTACGCTCTTCTTCTGTCAAGTAAATTTGTGTACGCCTCATATTTCACCTCATACACTGGAGCCAGTAATGGTGTATGTATATAATGTATATTGAGTTGGAAAATGCGTCCAGGGGAGAGATTATCTGATTCAGGCGCCCTTCCCTCAGGCGACGATATATTACCCCCTCTCACCATTCAGTTCGGAACGCCCTTGGACCCTCGTCGTGAGTGTCTGACTCTTCCCCGCAGGAGCCCGTCGAATCGCCCGCAATCTACCCCAACATCAACCTCCCGCGGGTTTTAGAACCCGCGGGAGGTTCAACTCAAGGTTCAACTCACCATCCGGTTCGGAACGCCCTTGGACACTCGTCGTGAGTGTTTGAACATCCTACAGAAAAATAATGCCCTGGGTAATGGATGTTCATCATCAACTCATGAGTGTCTGACTCTTCCCCGCAGGAGCCCGTCGAATCGCCCGCAATCTACCCCAACATCAACCTCCCGCGGGTTTTAGAACCCGCGGGAGGTTCAACTCAAGGTTCAACT
>CAZMZL010000241.1:0-4695 GCA_964570595.1 uncultured Anaerolineaceae bacterium
ATCTCCATAGAGGAACGCGAGTTGGCGGAGCAGGTTATTTTGAGTTGCCGAATCCGTCATGCGTGTGACCGATTTTCTTCAGAGTGGCCAGATGGGCTTATATTACTCCCCGGCAATCCATTGACAACAATGAAATTGTGCAGTCTAACCTTTAACCCCGCCCGCAGAGAGGCCTTCGGTGAGAAATCTTTCGAGAGCGAGAAACAATATTACCACCGGCAGCGTCATCAATGTGGATGCGGCCATGACAACATGCGGCCGCGGGGTCGGGTCGTTAAAGATCGTATTGATTTTTATCGGCATCGTGAAGAGTTCTCGGCTGTTGAGAAAAACCAGGGCGTAAAGAAACTCGTTCCACGCGATCATGAAAGTGTAGATCGCGACTGAAACAAGGGCGGGGACCGCCAGCGGCAGCGTGATGCGCCAGATGACGCCCAAACGACTGCACCCATCGATCAGGCCGGCCTGTTCGATTTCGGGAGGGATGGTGCGAAAATAATTTGCGAGCATGTACAGTGCGACGGGCAGGGTGGTGGCGAGGTAGGTGACGACCAGGACGGGCAGGTTGTCCTGGACCTCAAATCCCAATGTCCCTCCGATCTGCGCGAGCATAGCAAATAACGGAATAATTAACAACACTCCCGGGAAAAGATAGACGAGCAATATCCCGTTGAGCAGGATATTTTTTCCGCGAAATCGCAATCTGGCAATCGCGTAGGCGCCCAGGGTTGCGAGGATGACGGCGATGAGCGAGGTCGGGATCGCCACCTTGGCGCTGTTGATGATATTCTGCCCAAACCTGCCGATCGGGCTTTCGGGGTCGAACAGCTCTCGATACGCATCGAGGCGAAGCCCGCTGGGAATATACACCGGTTCTCGCCCGCTGATTTCCGAGCGGGTTTTGAATGAGGAACTGACCATCCAATAAAAGGGAAATAAAATCGTGGTGAGAAAGACGGTAAGCGTGATTGCGAATAGAAACCGCGGCCAGGTGATCCAGCCCGCCAGGTGGTCGATAAAATTCTTCTGGTCGGGTTGTTTTGGGTGGTCGGACGACATGGGAATCTCCTTAATCAATCAGCCTCGACGTTCCGCATCACGACACGAACATAGACGAGCATAAATATGAGCAGAATGGCCAACAAGATCATGGCTGTGGCGGCGCCCCGGCCAAAGTCAAAGAGCCTGAAGCTGAACTCATAGGTCAGGATGGGCAGGACCTTGGTTCCGAATCCGCCTCCGGTAAGCAAAAAGATATCGTCAAATTTGTTGAAGGTCCACATTAATCGGAGCAGGAAAATCGCACCGATTACGTAACGCAGTTCCGGCAGGGTGACATGCCTGAATTTTTGTGCGCTGCTGGCGCCGTCGACATCAGCCGCCTCGTAGAGGGTTCGGTCCACGGCCTGCAATCGAGCGAGAATCATGAGCATGGCGAAGGGGAAGTATCGCCATGCGTCGATCAGGATGACGATGAAGAGGGCAAGCCCTCGTGTGGCGAGAAAAGCCACTGGAAGGTCGATCACCCCGAGCTTCATTAAAATGTCGTTCAGGACGCCCGAGGGCATCGGGTCCAGGATCCACCGCCATACAAATGCAATGCTGACGATGGGCGCGACGTATGGAAAAAGGAAGACCGCACGTGCTATCCCGCGGCCGCGGAAGGGTCGGTTCAGCAACAGGGCCGCGATGAGCCCAAGTATGATAGCGAAGGTTGTTCCAACAAAAGCGTAGACAATGCTCGTGACGGCTGCCCCCCAGTTGTTGAGACCTTGAAATTTAAACGCATAATCATCCAGCACCCCTTTGTAGTTTTCAAAACCGATGAAATCTGCGTTGAAGACGTCGTTCAGGTTCGCAAGCCCGATGTCGTGAAAGCTGATCCACACGCTGAATATTGCCGGGAAGATCACCAGGCCAAACACGATCGCGGCTGTGGGGAGGATGAGTATCCACGCCAGGCGCGCTTCTTTCGCCTGGAGTGAATTCCACCTTTTGAGCACGGGTACCCGGGTGTTTTCCTCTGTTGTTGTCATGGCACCACTTTCAATTGCGGGCAGTTCGGGAGTGCTGAGGATGCACAGATGAGCGGGCGGCACATGAAGGGGACCCGTGAACGGATCCCCTTCATGGTGATGTGGATTTACTCTGCAGTTCGTTCGGCGTAAAGTTTCTCCACTTCCGTCTGCAAAAATACCGCAGCCGTCTCCGGGGTCATTGTTCCTTCGAGTGCGATGTTGCTTAATACCGTCGGGATCAGCAGGCGCCCCTCGATATCTCCAATGACCGCGCGCTGCGCGGCATCGTAATCTGGCCGGAAGAGCCAGCGCTGCATGCCTTCGAAGCCATTCGCGATCTGCGCCAGTGTATCTTCGGAGTAGTTCGCGAAGTACGGGCTGAGTTCACCCCAGCCTGCGACTGCGCTCTCGAGAACCGGGACCTTTCCGAACGGTGCCAGCGCGAGGATGTCGAGATAGTTGTCGCCGGTCATGAAGAACTTGACCACGTCCTGCGCAACCGGATCGGCGCCCTGCATGATGCCGAGCGTGACCAGCTGACCGTAGGATGCGGAGTCTCCACTCGCCCCCACCATCACGGAGGCGAAGCCGGTGTTCAGCGCGAGATCGTCAATTGCGAGCTCCACGTTTCCCCCGCCTTCCAGGCCGGAGCCGTCGACGAGGTCATCCATGATGTAGGTGCTGTAGAACAGCATTCCTGATTGACCGAGCTCGTAGCTCTCACGGGCGCCCCGCCAGTATTGCGGGCCGGGCAGCGCACAGCGCTGAAGGCCGGTGTTGAACGCCAGGGCTTCGATCATCTCCGGGGTGTTCATGGTTACGTTGCCGGCTGCATCGAACGGCCAGGCGTCATTCGACATGGCGATTTGCTCGAAGACCTGGTGCCCGTAGTTCCAGCCGGTGTCTGTGCCGATCGTGATGGCGTACAGCAGATCGTCCGTGCCCGGAAGCGTATCGCAGGCCGCGTTGATGTCATCCCAGTTGATGGGTGCGCTCAAGCCAGCGTTGTCGAATATATCGGCGCGGTACCAGATGGCCTGGATCCAGCCATCGAAGGGCACCGCCGCGTATTTGCCTGTCGTCGGGTCGGTCACCATCGACAGCGGGCCGGCGCGGAAGTCATCTTCACCGATGCTGGCGATGGTTGCTTCGGCAGCTTCGACGTCGAGGATGCCGTCCGCCGCAAACGAGGAGACACGCTCGATGCCCATTCGTACGATGTCGGGCAGTCGATTGGCGGCTTGCGATGTGGCGATGCGCTGAGAGATTCCGCCCTCCTCAATGGGCACGATGCGGATTTCTACTTCAGGATGCTCGGCCATGTATCGGGCTGCAATTTCTTCATACACGTCGACTCGATCTTCCTCGTTGTCTGTCGTCCAGAATTCCACAATCGTCTTGTCCACCGGTTCGGCGGGAACCTCGACCTCTACTTCGACGACTTCCGTGACTATGACTTCGACGGGGACCTCTTTGACGACGACTTCTGGCTGACAACCAACCGCAAAAACGGCGGCCAGCAAGCCCACCAGAAGCAGCAGGCCATACATTCTTCTCTCCTTCACGTTTCCCTCCTCTGAGTGATTTTCAGTCGGGTCATCCAAACAAGCTTGTTCTGCAATAGGACCTCCTTTACGAACTTTGATGTGAAACTTTTGCTCCTGAAGACTGCCTTACGACGAGCGAAGGTTCTAGAAGGATCTGCGCCTGCTCGATGAGGTCACCCTTGATGAGCTTGATGAGCATCTCACAGACCATGGCACCGATCTGGTATACAGGTTGATGGACCGTCGTGAGCGGCGGATGGGAGTAGGCAGACATGGGGATGTCATCAAACCCGGTGATGGCGATATCCCGACCGATTTTGAATCCCCTTTCCTGAGCTGCGCTGATCGCGCCGAACGCCATGAGGTCGTTGCAGGCGAGGATGGCGGTTGGGGGATCCGGCAGGTCGAGCAATTCGCTTGTCCGCTCGTACCCGCCCCGCTGGGTCAGGTCCCCCTCCAGAACCAGGTTGTCCGATAACTGAATACCGTGTGCGGCCAAACCGTCGCGCAGCCCGTCCACCCGCCATTTGGAGAAGGTGAGGTCGCTGTTCGGTGCGATGCATGCGATCGAAGTATGTCCCAATGAGACGATGTGATCGGCAACCATTCGCATGCCGTAGGCGCCGTCCTCATCCACAAAGTGAAAGTCGTTCTCTCCCTCGACGCGTCCGAAAGCAGTGAACGGTATTTTTTTATCGAGCAGGTATTGGATGCGGGAATCGCTGCGCCGTGTGCGGCAGATGACAAAACCATCCACCCGCCCGCCCTCCATCATCCGGCGATAGACCTCCACCTCGTCATCACCCGGGGCATGGGTCGATACGAGGATGTCGTAACTGAGCAGGGCGGCTTTGTTGCCGATGCCGGCGATGAACTCGCTGAAAAACGGGTCTGAGAAGCGGGGTCCGTAGGTGGGGATGATGAAACCGAGTGTATCCGTGCGCTGTTTCTGCAGGCGCTGGGCGAGCGTGTTCGGTCGATAGCCCAGTTCTTCGGCGACTTTTCGCACCTGTGCCTTGGTCTGGGGGCTGACATCATCAAAATCGTTCAGGGCGCGGGAGACGGTGGTGACCGATTTTCCCACTCGTTCCGCAATGTCTTTCAGGGTGGCTGGCATGTCCCTCTCGTCC
>CAZMZL010000242.1:0-4684 GCA_964570595.1 uncultured Anaerolineaceae bacterium
GGATCTCGTCGGTTCGACGGTCAAGGAAGCGCTCCTTCAACTCGCGCTGGGCTGCAGGGTTCGTTGCGAGATTGAGGCTGATTTTTTCGGAAGCTTGTTTCGCGGGATACAATACATCTCCCGGTAAAGATTGAGCCGAGACCGAAATCAAACTCCCGGCGCCCACAAAAAACACAAAGGCGGCGGCCAATCCAGCATATGCCAGGCGAGAGAGCCCCCAAATACTGCGCGATGGCTTGGACGCTCGCAGCTCCCCGGCGCGGCCGAGCATGTGCGTCCTGGACCTGGATTGAGTGTCGCGCGATGGCGAAGACGGTGACATCATCTGGGCGAATACAGCAGATTCCAGCGCCGCCCGCAGCTCGTCGCCGAGATCGGGATACAGAGCTAAACAGCGATCCAAATCTACGCCCGTCTGCAAGGCTTCGATGCAAATCTCGAGGGCATCGTGGATTTCGCCGTTCATGCGATGTCTTCTCCAATTGTTTTCCGTAACGTGTTGAGCGCCCGGAATTGAAGCGCTTTCACCGCGTTGGGTTTCTTCGCCATGATTTCGGCTGTTTCCAGGATTGAGAGTTCGCTTCCAAAGCGAAGAGCGAGCACGTGCTGTTGATCCCGTGTGAGCGTTCGGGAGGATTTTCGGACCGCGTCAAAAACCTCGTTCTTTTCGACCTGATGCTGGAGATCTTGATCGTCCGATTCAAGACCATTCGGTAAATGCGTCACCTTGTGCTGATACACATCCCGAAAATGATCTCCGATGAGATTCGATGCTGTACCGAACAACCATCCCCTCAGACTGGACTTGGGGCCGCGGCCATCATGGAGGGATTCTAGAAGACGGACGAAGACCTCGCTGGAGATATCTTCAGAGAGCATGGCTTCGCCTACCCGGTAACGCACATAGCGGTAGATCTCGCCATAAAAGCGATCGTGCGCCTCGCTGAGCGCCTTCGCATTGAGCTTCCGCAGCTCGATGAAATCGATGTTCGTCTCGGTCACGAGTTCGAAAGTAGACCTTGTCCTGGGACTTTATCCCGAGTATTGTGCTAAGAGTCATCAAGTATAACACCTGCTGCCGCGACGATGACTCCCTTCAATCGGTGTAATGACTGAAGGGAGATCGTTCGCAGTCAATAGTTAAATCCTAGCTGTTGTCGTCGTCCTCGTCTTGATCACGATCTTCATCGTCGTCATCGTCGATGTCATCATCGTACTCGTCATCATCATACTCATCGTCGTCATCGTCGAGGTCATCATCGTTGTCGAGGTCATCGCCGCCATCGAGATCGTCTTCCGCTGCTTCGATCTCGTGTACAACGAGGGAACCATCATCGTCGATACTGAAGTGCACTTTGACGACGTCGCCCACCGAGAGATCATCCTCGATCTCAGAGCCGGGGACTGTCAAATATGCTTTTCCGTCAATCGTCCAGACGCCGTTCTCAACGGAATCGACCACACCAACCACCTCCGACCCGTCATCGCCCTCGTTGTCATCGAGGTCCGAATCTTCGTCGTCAAGCTCACCTTCGGCGGGCTCGATTTCACGGGCAACCAGTGCGCCCGCATCGTCCGGGGATGCGTGTACTTTGACAGAATCGCCTTCGGAGATGTCCCCCTTAATCTCTGTAGAGAGAGTCACCAGCACGGTTTGACCACCGATCACCCACACATCCGAACTCAAACTTTCAACGATCCCGGAGAACTCGACTTCCGCGTCATCGTCGCTGTCATCATCCGAGAATTCGACCGATTGAGCGATCATTCTGCCCTCGTCATCGGTACGAAACTTGATCTCGACTTCGTCGCCGATCTCGATTTCCCCTTCAAACTCTGTCTCATCGGAGATTTCAACGATGTTTCCGTCGATGATCAGTTTGCCATCTTCCAGACCTTCAACTGCGCCGGAAAGAATGGATTCGATCTCTTCGGGGGAGAAACCCAGTCCCTGCAGGTCTTCCGCCGATACATTGCCGGCGCATGCGCTCAGCACAACTGCAGAAAAAACGATCAAACCACCCATCTTCAACCTTCGACCAATACTCATTACCAACTACCTCCTATTAGATTTGGCTTATATCACTTATTTAGTCGGATTTAGGGTGATTTGGTTATGGTCTCGAACCGAACTGGGTACAAGGTACTAGCAGAAGGACAGAGGCAGAACTAAAAAGGCTGACTCCTTGCCTTGTTCTTTGATAATCATTGTGATCGAGCGAGATACCGTTTCTGTTCCATAGCGAGGGGTAGCTGCCGCTACTTCTAAGGATGTAAATCAAACATCCTGTACATTTAACTTTGAGGGGAGTGAGTTCCTCGGGGAGGGGCGATCCAATTTGTTTTAATATGGAAAAACATTACTCTCTGGATAAGGTTGTGGTGGTCGGTTCCATCCCGAGTCGAGTTGAGGATCGACCTTCTTAATAGGTACTTGTTCGAATGTCGATGAAACAGTTCGAAGTATTTCAGAAGAATTTCTCATGGCCAAGATCGGAAACTCATCAAGTGAAATGGAGTAGCCATGCGCACCAGATTCGTCTCCGTTCTACTAATTTCATCGATCCTGGCCGGCCTATTCTCTGCATGTAGATCATCCCCTCCAAATACCGAGCGCACGATAGATGATGCCCTGCTGCTTGCCTTAGCCTCGCATGAACAATTGGACCTCCCTCAAGAAGGGGCACGATCATCCAATATCGGGGGTGATTACCATGGTGTGGTGGTCGCTAATCCAAATCCAGTCGCAAAAGAAAACTCTCATGGTCAGGTTGCGGGGATGTATGCCAGATTTGCTCGGACGCAGGCTGAGGGGAGTACGACGAGGGAGTACTTTGAGAACAGAGCGGTTGAACATACGCTGTTGGCTCAAGCGTTGACGGATTCACGAGTGAAGCGTGATCGTCGGCGGGGCCGTGGTTTTCAGAACTTCTTTCGAAAGGCCGGACGGACGATTATAAAAATACCCAAGGCGGTCATTCGCGTAACGGGGAAATTATTAAAGGGCACTTTTGAAGTAGCTAAGATCGCCATCGTAATTGCTGCCGAGCAGATCCCACAGATGGCTCGAGACTACGTCATGCAGAAATTTCGCGATCTGCGTGACCTTGCTCAGGGAAAGATCAACCTGACCTGGGATAAACTCGCAGGCAAACTCGGTGTGCCATTCGCGATCTGGCTCCGAAGCAGGATAGATCCAGCTTTTGTGAGATTGCGGGATCGCATCGTGGCAAAAGTCTTGGGGAGGGAGCGCCAGCCGACAGGGACCACGAAAGTTCTTCCTACGACGACGAAAAAGTCATCCGAAGATGAGGAACTTAAGCCAACCGAGGAACCGACCGCGACGGAGGAGGTCTTACCCGTGGTGACGGCGAGTGGCCAATTCTCAGAGATGCTCTCAGGTACGGTGAACACAAGTCGACCTCTGGGGGCGACATTTGAGATTACGGTTGATTTTACCAAAGGCACGATCATCGGGAACCTGAGTGGAGGGCGGACCACCAGTGGTAATCCTGTAGACTGTGTTGATGGAGATGACCCTTCTCTTGTCTTGGATACTTCCTATGTGGATTACACCGATGCCTAAACTGCAAGCTTCAGTGGCTCCGTTAATCCGGAGAACGGGGATTTCAGCGTTAAGATTACGCCAAAAGGGGGAACGACAGACCATCTGACTTCGCCTTATACAGTGGAGAATTGCCTTCATCTGAATGGCCAGCCGGCGCCGGGTTCGGGAGGAAGGACAGGAGACGGCAGCATAAGTGGCTATGTGATGAAAGATGGTTCGATTCAATTCTCCACCGATTGGAGCAGTTTTGGCGGGAATATTCAGGTTAGAGGTAGTTGGAGCGGGGAAGGTACAATCGTTACTCCTTGAGGTCCACGCCGCGCGATAGTGACTTTCAGGAGTCTTTTTGCCCGAAGAACCTTTTGCCTTGAACGCATATGAAACCATTGCGGAAACGTTCACACAGGTCATTTCAGTTTCCAACAGGGGCTGTCCCGGAGCGTGATCGCCCCAGAATTTGTGCGTGCTAAGGATAAGGTGATAAGGGATTAGGCACGAAGGAATGGAGTATCTTGAGATTGTCGCGGGGAGGCCCTTCCGAATGTAACGTGAACGTGCCTGCATTCAAGATTTCATTAATGTGTCATTTCTCACCCCCCAGGAGAGGTGAGAAATCCCCGAATAGGCTCAATCACAGGTTCCCTGGATTGGGTTAAGAGGAGGTTCTCTATCCAGAGAACGGAACATTAGGAATGGGTCGTAATGGGGATTTCTCGCTGCGCTCGAAATGACACATCGAGGGCATTCCCGGAGTTGAACATCCATCCTCCTCCCAAAGGGCACTCCCAGCGGAGAGAGGAGCAGGCCTCGGTCTCAAATCGGTGCATTAAAGCCCCTCTCCTTTTCAGGGAGAGGGGGTGGGGTGAGGGTGGAGATAGCGTTAAGATCAGTATCCCGGATACTACAAGTATCCGGGAATGCGGTTGCGATTGGTGTATCCGCCGCCGGCGTGGGAGCCGATGTCCACCAGGAGCCCCAGCCCGAGTCAGATCCAGTCAAATCCGACGATCCCGCCCGGGAATACGAGGACATACATGAGCGTCGTTCAGGGCAGGAAGATGAATCCCAGGATCGCCCCGATGAAATTCGTGAACGCGAGCTGCCAGCGAATGGGAT
>CAZMZL010000243.1:0-4680 GCA_964570595.1 uncultured Anaerolineaceae bacterium
GTTTCCACCGATGATGAGCAGATCGCATTCGTGGCGAGACAATATGGCGCGGAAGTTCCATTTTTACGCCCGGGCAAATTCGCCCAAGACCACACTTTGGATCTTCCGGTGTTCAAGCATGCGCTTGCCTGGCTCCAGAAAGAGCAGTCCTACACGCCCGACATCGTGGTCCACTTACGCCCTACCTCCCCCGTACGCCCACGAGGGTGTGTGGATCGAGCCATTACGCTTCTGCTTGATACGCCTGAAGCTGATTCTGTGCGCGGCGTCGTGCCAAGCGGTCAGAATCCATATAAGATGTGGCGTCTCATGGAGGGTGGGCGTATGCGCCCCCTCATGGAGGGGGAATACACGGAACCATACAACCTGCCCCGCCAGAAACTCCCGGATACCTATTGGCAAACGGGTCACATCGATGCGATCCGCGTGCCTACCGTTCTATCGAAAAATTCGATGAGCGGGGAGATGATCTTCCCATTGATCATCGATCCATCCTTCTCGGTCGACATCGATACTCCCCGGGATTGGGGTCGGGCGGAGTGGCTCGTCCAGCAGGGAAACCTCGACATGGTGCATCCCGGAGAAGCGCCTAGGTCATTCCCGGAGCAGGTGGAACTGCTCGTATTGGACTTTGATGGTGTACTCACAGATAATCGCGTCTGGGTTGATGAAGATGGGAGAGAATGGATCGCTGCAAACCGCGGCGACGGGTGGGGGATTGCGAGGCTTAAAGAAGCTGGCGTCGAAGTCCTAATCCTCTCCACGGAGACGAACCCCGTCGTGACAGCGCGAGCGAGGAAACTAAAGCTGGATGTGGAGCAGGGGATCGGGGACAAGGCTTCAGCTCTGAAGCGCATTCTGAGAGACCGAAAATTAAATCCGCAAAATGTGATCTATGTCGGTAACGACGTCAACGACCTCCCCTGTTTTCCACTCGTAGGCTATGCCTTCGGGGTACAGGATGCTCATACCGATGTGCTTCGTGCGGCCGATTACGTACTCGCCTCTCCGGGTGGACATGGCGCGGTGCGCGAAGTCTGTGACTTGATTCAAGATAAATTGAGTGAAAGAGGAGTTTGAATGACACGAGAGATCCTGATCGGTGGACGGACGATTGGCAACGGTCACCCAACCTTCGTGGTGGCGGAAATTGGCATCAATCATAACGGAAATTTGGATATCACCAAGCGCCTCATCGACGCTGCCAGCGAAGCCGGGGTTGATGCCATCAAATTGCAAAAGCGCACGCCAGAACTCTGCACACCCCCGGAGATGCAATCACAAAAGCGCGATACGCCCTGGGGACGCATCACCTACCTGGAATACCGCCACAAGGTGGAATTTTCAGAAGAGGAATATGAAGAGATCGATCGGTACTGTACGGAAAAAGGTATGCTCTGGTTTGCATCGGTCTGGGATGAGCCCTCGGTCGATTTTCTCGAAAAGTTCGATCCCATCTGTTACAAGCTCCCATCGGCGGCGATCACGGACCTGGACCTCCTCCGGCATGTTCGTTCCAAGGGCCGGCCGGTGATCCTTTCCACCGGCATGTCCACGACCGAACAGATTCGGGCTGCCGTAGAAACACAGGACATGGATGCTCTGCTCATTACACACGCCACAAGCACGTACCCGTGTGAGCCGGATGAGCTTAATCTTCATATGATCGAAACTTTAAAAAATACCTACGCTTGCCCGATCGGTTACTCGGGTCACGAAGTGGGCCTGGTCCCCTCTGTGGTCGCGGTCGCATTGGGCGCCTGCCTGGTCGAACGGCACATCACGCTCGATCGAGCCATGTGGGGAAGTGATCAGGCTGCCTCCGTGGAACCAGGCGGCTTCAGGAAATTGGTCAAGTACATCCGCGTTACCGAGGAAGCTATGGGAGATGGTGTGAAAAAGGTCTACGAGAGCGAGCTCCCTTCGCTTCAACGGCTCCGTCGCGTCCATTCATAGTTCAGAGAATTGATTTGAAGCCGCATGCTGTACTAGACCGGCTGCAGGATCACCGCATCAAGAGGGAGATCCGTCAGGAAGTCCAGCGGTTCGAGGACGAGCTGGCTGGAGCAAAGCTGGAGTCGGATCAGTACGGAACTCCGATCGTATTCTTCAACGCCTCAACCCGGATTCACCGTCTGAGCCTGAACGGAGCGTTTTCGCTGCTCGCTTCGTGGGCGCTTCGAGCGGCGAACGAACCTGTGCATTACCTCGTCTGCAGCGAAGGTATGACGCAGTGCATCCTTGGTGCGCAGAAAGACCGACCGGCACAGCCGCCGCCTTGCAAGCGCTGCATGGATTTCAGCGCCGGTCTTTTTCCCAGCACGCTCGTTCATCCTCTTCATCTCGACTCAAGCATGGCGGCAGAAACGGCGAAGCGGCTGGAGGGAAAACCGATTCAAGACCTGCTGGAATGGGAATACGATGGCGCACCATTGGGCCCACTTTGTCTGCCGGGCGTTCGTTGGGTGCTGCGCAGACACCACCTGCTGGATGATGAAAATACGCGCAGTCTCGTCATCCAATATCTTTCATCTTCGGTAAGTTTGTACCACCAATTTTCCGAGTACTTTCATGAGCAAAAGCCACGAGCATTGGTTGTCTTCAATGGGATGTTTTTCCCGGAGGCGATCGCCAGGTGGGTTGCCCGCTCTATGGATATCCCCACGGTGACTCACGAAGTTGGGTTGCGTCCCATGTCGGCCTTTTTTTCGCACCAAGAGGCCACCTTTCGACAACTAAATCTACCCGCAGGGTACCAACTGACCGCGGAACAAGATCTGGAGCTTAATACATATCTTCAAGATCGATTCGAGGGTAATTTCTCGATGGCCGGCGTCCAGTTCTGGCCGGAGATCGAAGGACCCCCGGATTTCATGGTCGCGGCGATAAATTCCCACCGACAAACGGTGACAGTTTTTACGAATGTCATTTTTGATACCAGCCAGATCCATGCGAATTCGCTCTTCAGCCACATGTTCGAGTGGCTGGAAGCGATGGAGCAGGTATTCAAGGCTCATCCTGACACGTTATTTGTGCTTCGCGCTCACCCGGATGAAAACCGCCCCGGGAAGAGCAGTGAAGAGGATGTCGCTTCCTGGGTCTCGAAAAAGCAAATTGAAAAAGCCTCGAATGTCGTTTTCATTTCTCCTACTGAACACATAAGCTCTTATGAATTAATTCAACGTTCGAAATTCATCATGATTTATAACTCGTCGATCGGTTTGGAAGCTGCGATCATGGGTGCGCCGGTTCTCGCGGCGGCACGCTCCCGCTTTACGCATGAACCTGCGGTTTTCTATCCTGATTCACAGCAAGACTACATGGCTTCGCTGAACACGTTTCTCGATCAAGAAGTGATCGAAGTACCTGCATCGTTCGTAGAAACCGGGAGAAAGTTGATGTACGATGAGCTGTTCCGGGGGTCGCTGGACCTATCTCAATTCCTCGAAGAGGATGCATCCATGCAGGGCATGGTGAAGTTCAAAGCGCTGGGGCTGGATGATATGATGGAAAATCCAGCGCTGAACGTCATCCGGGAGGGGATCTTGCGCGGCGAGCCCTTCATCTTGGATTGAATAGAAATTAGTTCAAGGCTTCCTGGTGCTCGTGCCTGCGGTTTACGAATGGTAGGATGCGTGAGAAAAGCTCATCCCTAGGCCTGAGAACCATGGCGGCAAGGTTGTGAACGACGGGGTTGTGATATGCCTGAATGCACGGTGATTATCAGGGCGTACAACGAAGAGGAACACATTGGGCGCCTGCTCAGCGGATTGCTCCAGCAAACCGTCCGTGATGTTGAAATTATCCTGGTCGATTCTGGCTCAACGGATGCCACGTTGTCGATCGTCTCGCGTTTCCCCGTTAAGGTCATCCACATTAAACCAGAACAATTTACATTTGGTCGATCATTGAACCATGGATGTGAGGCAGCTGCATCGCCGTTCCTGATATTCGCGAGCGCTCATGTATACCCGGTCTATCCGGATTGGCTTGGTCAAATGATCAAGGGTTTCGACGACCCCGGGGTCGCCCTCGTGTACGGCAAACAAAGGGGGAATCGACATACGCGCTTCAGTGAGGGACAGCAGTTTGAGAAGATGTTCCCGGAAAGCTCGAACCCTGAACAAAGGCACCCTTTCTGCAATAATGCCAATGCGGCGGTGCGACGATCGCTTTGGGAAGAGCATCGATACGACGAGGATTTGTCCGGTCTCGAAGATCTGGAATGGGCTACATGGGCTGTCGAAAAGGGCTACTATCTTTATTATTCGGCGGAAGCAGAGGTCATCCACTTTCATGATGAGTCGCCTCGCAAGGTTTACCATCGATATCTGCGAGAAGCGATGGCTCTAAAGACGATCAACCCGTACGAGAGTTTTCATTTTTTGGATTTTCTCCGGCTGTACACGACGAACCTGCTCAGCGATTTCAGGAATGCAATGGCCCAGGGCGTTTTTTGGGACAACCTCTGGGTGATCCTCTGGTTCCGCTGGATGCAGTTCTGGGGCACGTATCGGGGTTTTGCAATGACGGGCCCGCTGACGGCAAAGTTGAAAGAGACGTTTTACTATCCCAAAGGTTTGGAGAAATCAAAGCCCGGTACACCCAGAGAGATCAGACCCATCGATTATGGCGGGGGGGAGCAGGACTAGTCCGCCCGTCTCAGCCCTGATCGAGATC
>CAZMZL010000244.1:0-4590 GCA_964570595.1 uncultured Anaerolineaceae bacterium
GTAAATACGGGGTTGATGCACGCATTTGTGTGCTTCCCGATGGACCTCAAACGATCCCTCATCTTATCCGCCACAGCGTCTGAATCCCTCATTTTTCCCTTCATTTGCGCATCTCGAAGGTTCGATCCTCCTCTCTGCATTGCCCATAACCGACATTGATGCTCCTGAGCGAGTCGTTTTTTACGCATGAATCCAGTGATCGGAACGGATTTGGATGAAAGTCATATTGACTCGGGAGTGGAGAATTGCTAGGATGTAAGCGTTGCTAACATGTTACATGTTACATATTAGATTCCATCCCTGTGCTCAAGTATATGCTGAAATTTAGACTTTGCTCGCATCGTTTTCGATCAACGGGCTTCAAGATGAAGTCGAAACGATTGATAAACGTTCTCAACAAAGTCGGACACACGCGCCACTTGATCGAATAACGGCATTCCTGTGACGTTCAACCGCATTGATCCTGATCTCGGCTCTGACGATCAAAAACGAAGGATTAATCTATGGCTGAAGCGCTTGCACCCCTGGATCACACCGACCTCACCGACCAGACCTACAGTGTCCTGAGGGACCAGATCTTACGCCGTACGTTAGAACCCGGCGAAAAGATATCTGTGGATGAAGTTGCTCATGCGTTGGGCGTAAGCAGAACGCCGGTTACCGATGCGTTGAAGCGGTTAGCCGGCGAGGGGTTTGTCGACATCCGCCCCCGCATCGGAACTTTTGTAAGCGAACTCACGGCAAGGGACGTGGAAGAACTTTTCGACATCCGCATGGCGTTTGAGCTCTTCGCTGCAGACCAGATCATCGAGCATGATCAAATCGATACCTTCCTCGATCGAATCAAGAATCCCATGGACATGATGAGAATGGCGATGGTGGATGATGATTATGGCGATTATGAGGCCTTTATCGAGGGCGATCGCCAACTGCATCTCATCCTCGTGTCCGTGACCGAAAATCAAAAACTCCTCCAGCTCTTTTCTGGATTAAACGTTCACATGCAGGTTGCCAGGGCGCACTACCTGAGCAGCGTGGAGAACGCCCGCCAGGCACACCAGGAGCATGAAGCCATTTTGGCGGGATTCAATAAAGCCGACTCGGGGTTGGTCCGATCTGAGCTGAGCAGGCACATTACCCATGTGAAAACCCGTATTCTGGAGCTCTTAGAGGAGCGCGGGGGACAACTTTAGTGTCGTCAAAGGCTGAATCAGAAAACGGCCTAACCCCGCGGGAAGTGCTCGATACCTTCCGGCTTGACGGTCGAATTGCCCTTATCACGGGTGCGGCTCGAGGATTGGGCCGGGCGATGGCGATCGCGCTCGCCCAGGCCGGGGCGGATCTGGCGGTATTGGATGTGGACGAAGGTGGTCTTCTAGACGTCTCGGAAGAGATTACGGGCATGGGTCGGAAAGCCCACGTGGCCGTCGTCGATGTCACCGACAGCGAGCAGGTGGCATGCGCGGTGAACGATGTCGTGGCCGAACTCGGAGGGTTACATATCCTGGTAAATAATGCCGGTGTAACCAGCGGCTCGCCTTTTGAGGATCTTCCTGAGGAGGATTGGGCGAAGGTTCTGGCCGTAAATATGACCGGGCTTTTCAATTGCTCAAAGTGGGTGGCGCGGCATCTCATCAAGACTGGCACCGGCGGTTCGATGATCAACATCGCCTCCATATCGGGCCTTGTTGGAAATCGGGGCGGGAAAAATAGCCATTACTGTGCGACAAAAGGGGGCATCATTGCCCTTACTCGTTCACTGGCGGTCGAATGGGCAACGCATGGTATCCGCGTGAATGCGATCGCGCCGGGTTATTTCGTCACTCCAATGACGGACCGCTTGAAAAAGCGCGATGCCAACTTCTATCAAGAATTAATCGATCGTGTGCCATTAGGTCGTTTTGGGAAGGACGGCCCGGATCTGGGCGGCGCAGTTGTCTATCTTGCGAGTGATGCATCCGGGTTTATGACGGGTCATGTCATGGTGATCGACGGTGGTTACACCGCCTGGTAAGGAGAGTATTGCATGGGAAGGAATTTAGCACCCGACCCCGCAAATCCAAGAGTTCGCGAGCTGGTGCGCAGCCAGTCGGATCGACGCAATCGTATCGTGTCGGCGGCGGCCATCTGGATCGTCCTGGGTGCTCTGATCGTCCTGGCCGGTGTCGTGTCGCCGCATTTTCTTAAAACGCGCAATATCACCGTGTTGTTGAAACAAGCTGCACCGCTAGGAATCCTCGCGGTGGGTCAAACGCTCGTGATCCTCACCGGAGGCATCGATCTTTCAGTTGCTTCCGTCATGGCGGCTGTCTCTGTCTTTGCGGCCGGCCTCATTGACGGGCAGGATGAGCTCGTGGGGCCGGTTGTGATTTTTTGCCTTGGTTTTGCCTTGGCCGTTGGCCTTGCAAACGGTTTGCTTGTGACCAAGCTGAAGATCCCAGCGTTTATTACCACATTGGGCATGATCTTAATCGTTCAGGGCATCCGTTTCGCATATACCGGTGGTCAACCCAAGACATATATACCCGACTTGCTCCGTTTCTTTGGGAGAGATTCGATCGGGCCGGTCCCCATGGCCCTCATCGTGTGGTTCAGCATTGCGGCAGCGGCTACTTTTGTTCTACATCGCACAACCTTTGGTCGCAGGTTATACGCCGTGGGTGGAAACGAACGCACCGCACTTCTTTCGGGGGTCAACGTCGATGGTGTCAGAATTGCTGCGTATACCGCCTGCAGTTTTTTGGCTGGAATAGCTGGTTTGATATTGGTGGGCTATGTGGGTCATGCGGATAACTGGCTGGGGAACGGTTTCGAGCTTAATGCTATTGCCGCGGTCGTCATTGGGGGCACCGCTTTCGAAGGAGGAAAAGGTGGCCAGATCGGGACGATCGGCGGTGTGCTGATCTTAACGGTGCTGTTCAACCTTGTGCTCATGCTGCAGTTCGACGAAGAGGCGCGGCGGATTGTCAAGGGATTGGTGATCCTGTTAGCGGTCGCACTCTATGCTCGATTGAGAACTCGAACCGCTTGAAGAAAATTAACCCATGTATGAGAGGAGGTGGTTGCTGGAAAGTAGACGTACGAGCGTGAAAGATATTCGGTAAAAAGATTTGAAAATTCGAAGGAGGATGAGAAAGATGTCTACAAAAAAGATCCTGTTTCTGCTCTCCCTGGTGCTCGTTTTGAGCTTGGCGCTTGTCGCCTGCGGCGGCCAGCCCGCTGCAGAAGAACCGGCGGCGGAGGAACCAGCAGCCGAAGAACCTGCTGCGGAAGAGCCAATGGCAGGAGCAGTCGTTGCGTCGTGTGATGCCGATGGCATGTTCGACGGAGCGGCATTCAAGAAGGATCCGCCTTACACCTTTTGCTTCAGCAATGCCTCAGTTGCCAATGCCTGGCGCGTCGCCATGGTGCAGAACTTTGACTATGGTATTGATGAAGCCAAGGCCGATGGCTTGATCGGCGACTACTTCTACACCGATGCCAACGCGGATGCGAACAAACAGATCGGCGACATCGAAGACCTGCTCACCAAGGGTTGCGATGTGATGATCATCAGTGCCGAGACTGCCGACGTGGTCGATCCCGGCGCCAAGAAAGCCATGGAAGCCGGCGTTCCGGTCATCACGCTTGATCGCGATGTCGCCAGCCCAGAGAACCGCGTATCCTACACGGATGGTGATTCATGCGTCATGGGAACGGAACAGATGAAATGGCTGGCCGAGGAACTCGGCGGCGAGGGCAAGATCGTGATGCTCTCAGGAGTTGCTGGCGCCAGCCCGGCAGAAGAACGTTTGCGCTGTGCACGTGAAGTCTTGGCCGACTATCCTGGGATCGAAGAACTGGCCCACGCTTACACCGATTGGTCACCCACCGGTGGTCAGGCACAGATGGAAGCCTGGATCACCACGTTCGGCGATGAGATTGATGGTGTATGGTCCGACAGCGCCCTCCAGGGCGTTGGAGCCATCGAGGCATTCCTCGGAGCCGGGATGAAGGTACCTCCCATCAGTGGCGAAGACTGGGCGCTCTTCCTGCGCCTGGCAGTCGAGAACGACGCCCCCTTCGTGGGCGTGAGCTTCCCGAACCGCATGAGCTACTTCACGGTTCAGGATGCGTTGGCTCTGCTGCAGGGTGAGAAGATCGAGTGTCACCACCAGGTCCCCGGGCTTGTCATCTCTGAAGACAACCTCAGCGACTTCTGGAACGAGGACACCTCGGATGAGCTCTGGCTCGACATGCTCCCCGAAGTTCTCGCGACTTACGAGTAAATCGAAGTTCGAAGATTGACTCTGAATATGCTGTCCGGGGGCATTTGCCCCCGGACAGTAGACGGGTCGAAACACAAAGGTTGAAGCGAGGCGCATAACGTGGATTACCTGGTTGAGATGCAGGGCATCACAAAGACCTTCCCGGGCGTCGTAGCGCTGGATAATGTCACTTTCCAGTGCGGGCCGGGTGAAATCCATGCTGTTGTCGGAGAAAACGGTGCAGGGAAATCGACCTTGATGAAGCTGCTCGCCGGTGTGTACCCACCCGATCAGGGTGAGATCCTCATCGATGATGAGGTTGTCCGGATGGACAATCCCCACG
>CAZMZL010000245.1:0-4558 GCA_964570595.1 uncultured Anaerolineaceae bacterium
GTTGACACGACCGGAAAATTCCTATATCCTATAAAGGTATGACCGGTCTGACCGGTCAGAACTCTTATCGATCATAATACTACGGGCCGGGTGCATCATGCTGAAAAACACCCCTGATCGCATTTCAGATACAGAAGCGCAACGCATTCTGAATATGATCGAGGACGGCACGCTTAAAGTAGGCGACAAATTGCCCGGCCAGAGAGAACTGGCATCCCAATTGGGTATCGGACGGTCCTCCATCCGCGAAGCCATTAGAAGTCTTGAAGCTGTGGGAGTCCTTAAGACCCGGCCGGGACTGGGAACCTATGTTGTCAGCACCCAACCTTACGCACTCGTGGCATCTTCCATTGCCTCTTGGCTCGCGGATCACCGCGAAGAAGTCATCAAGGTCTTTGAGGTTCGTGAGGCGATCGAAACCAAGGCTGCCGAGTTAGCGGCCGCGAATATCTCATCGAGTCAAATTCGGGAGATGAAGGCTGCAATTGAAAAGATGGACGCCTGCTCGAGGAGCAGCGATATCGAAGGATTGGCGATGGCGGACTACGAGTTCCACGACCTCATCAGCCGCGCTGCTCAGAATGATCTCCTCTACAAGTTGATTGACGACATTCAGCATTCCCTCTTAGAGAGCCGTCGAGCTATTCTGACCCTGCCGGGTCGGGCGGATCAGTCGGTTGCGGAACATTATTTAATCCTCGATGCGTTAAAGCTCCATGATCCTCTAAAAGCGAAGGAAAGCATGCGCCTCCACTTGAAAAGTGCGCTCAGCGAAGTCGACGAAGATTGACGGAAGAGAAAGGAGGACTATCGATATAAGGACTGCATGCGGCGTCTCCTCTTTGGAGAGAAGATGGGGGAAGGACCACCGAGCCAGTCAATATTGATCATGGCGACAACGATAAACGGGAGGGTTTAATTATGGAAATTCCATTTCTTGCTCAACTCTTTGGTGAGACTGTATTGCACGAAATTCTTATCGGTTTTGCTTTATTCATGATGGTCTTGGCGATCGCGATCTGGATCAGTGAGTTCGCCGGATGGACGATCACCCGCCGGGGATTTGTCCGCAACAATGTCCCCTGGAATGCGACATCGATTGCTCTGGCTGCCGTAGCCGCAGCCATCTACATCGCCGGACGTCCCCTGCAATTCCAGTTCATCCCGGGGATCGGCGGGTTTAACCCCACGATGTCGCTTGCGCCGATCTTCGCGGTGCTCTTCGGTTTACCCGGCGCAGCGGGGGTGACTTTTTCGATGCCGATTGGCGACGCCATTTCCGGCGCGCTGACCCTTGGCTCTGTCGCAGGCATGTTGTCTCATACCTACGTAACATGGCTGCCTTATAAGATGTGCTTAGAGCCAGACTTTCGTCACAGCCGCAAAGCGATCTTGAGCTATTTCGTTTGGGCAATCGTCGTTGGACCCGTCATCCACTCGATTGTGATCCCAGGATGGCTGGATGTCACCGGCGTGCTCCCACCTGCAGTGTCATGGGGTGTTGTCACTCCAGCGATCTTGATCAACCACGGGCTTACGGCAATCGTCGTGGCTTTTGTCTTGTTGTTGGTCCTGTACCCAATCGTGAAGAGGCGCGGCTTGTACTGGAAGGACCGCTACTCCTTTGGGGAACCAAAAGCACAGGAAGCTGCCGCGTAGAACAGGCGTTTGATTTCCTGTCCCGCGTGAATGGAGTTCACATCCAAATGGTCGGGCTGGTGACATGCCGGCCCGACCAAGGATATGTTAATAATGGAAAATACCCACCAACGAGAACCTTTCGTCGTCGTAGACGACTTCAATTTCAATTACCCAATGGGCAGTCGACCTGCGCTTGAAGGAATCAGTTTTACGGTTGGGAAAGGTGAGTTTCTAGGCATCACTGGCCCCAGCGGCGCAGGGAAAACAACGCTCTCTCTTGCGCTCCGCGGGCTGATTCCGGGCGTGGTTGCCGGAAAATCCTCGGGTTCAATTTCTATTGACGGGATGGATACTCGCACCACACCCATCGCAGAAATCGGCGAACATGTAGGGGTTGTTCTCCAGGATCCAGAGATGCAAATCATCGGTTTAACCGTGGAAGAAGATCTCGCTTTCGGCCCTGAAAACTATATGTGGCCGGCGGACAAGATCCGTGAACGCATCCCGGATGTTCTGGAAATCACCCGAATGTCTGGGATGGAAAATCGAGAAACCTGGAGCTTATCGGGCGGGCAAAAGCAGCGTGTCGCGATCGCCTCCTCGTTGGTCATGGTCCCCAGCCTGTTGATCCTGGATGAACCCACATCTGAACTTGACCCGGTTGGAAAAGAGGAGGTCTTTGAAACAGTTCGCCGCTTGCGCGAGGAAATCGATATGACCATCATCATGGTTACACACGCCATCGAACAGCTCGCAGAGGTTGCAGATCGCATCATCGTGATGCATGAGGGCAAAATCGTTGGCGAAGATGAACCCACTCGATTGTTTCGAAACATAGATCTGTTTCATAAATTGGCCGGAGAGCGATTGCCGCATGTGGCAGAAGTTTTATATGCTCTCGAGGAACAGGGTTATCTGACGGAGGAGTCATTTTCCACGCGAGAGGATGAAGGCATACGCGTGCTCTCCGATCTGCTGGAGAATCGATCATGACCGACAATCATGAAATCATCAAGGTCGCTGATGTCTCTTTTCGGTATAACGACGAGGCGCCGCTTGCTGTAGACCGCGTCGATCTGGCGATTATGCGCGGCGAGTTTGTGGCTTTTGTGGGACAAAACGGCGCCGGAAAAACGACCCTGGCCAAACTCTTTAATGGATTGCTTGTTCCTACAGACGGCGAGGTCTTAATCGACGGCTTAAAAACGAAGGATTCAAGCGTGGAGGCGCTTGCCCGAAGAGTGGGTTATTGTTATCAAAACCCCGACCACCAGATATTTTCATCAACGGTGAAGGCGGAAGTGTCCTTCGGCCCTAAGAACCTGGGCATGAAGGGTGAAGAGCTGGAAAAAGCCGTCGAGAAGGCGCTTGAGATGGTCAACCTTCTTGAATACAAGGATAAGGCCCCCTTTGAGCTTGGTCGCGGACAAAGACAAAAACTTGCTGTGGCATCGATATTAGCGATGAATTCTCCCGTTCTTGTCGTGGATGAACCCACAACCGGCATGGATCTACGCGCTTCAAAAAGCATTATGTCCGTTCTTGCTGATCGACACGAAGAAGGTAAAACCATCGTCGTCATCACGCATGATATGAACATCGTCGCAGAGTACGTACCGCAGATGGTGGTCATGGCAAAGGGAAAGATCCTGGCGAAAGGTCCAACGAGAGAAATCATGCTCAAGGAGGAGATTCTCCATCAAGCCTTCTTGCGGCCGCCGCAAGCGACGCGGATGGCTTTAGCCCTCAAACACCATGGCATTCGGCCGGATGTGCTCATGCCGCAAGAGCTCATTAAAGAGATAGTATCCGCCTTGAATGCAAAAAAATCTCGACGAGAAGTACAAAAAGAACCAGGAGAATAAAACATGCCTGTCGGGTACAGCATTTACGTCGAACAGGATTCTTTCATTCACCATCGTGTGGATCCTCGGACCAAGTTGATCGTGCTGGGGAGCATCTTCGTGTTGTTGTTATGCTTCAACGACCCGTTCTATTTGCTCGTACTGGCGGGCTTTGTGGCCATCGTAGCGGTGATCGCGAAGCTTGGGTTGAGGACCCTCACATCCCCGCTGATCGCGGCCTCGTGGTTTCTCATCCTCAGCTTTCTCATCTGGCCACTTTACATCAGCGATGGAAACACAATTACGACGGTTTTTAACAATCGCCCGATCACCGATATCGGAATTTTGTTCGCGTTGGCGATGGGTCTGCGGGTGTCTGTCATGGTCGTGGCAGCGTATATTTGGATGATGGTGACCTCCCCTCAGATGATGACGCTTGGTCTTCTGGAGATGGGCCTGCCTTATAAGGCGGGCATCGCGATGGCCACTTCGATTCGATTCATCCCGCTCATCAACGCGGAGCGAGCGACGATCGTCGAAGCCCAGCGAGCTCGAGGGCTGGACTATGAATCCGGTGGGTGTATCACGAGAATCTTTCGGTCCTTGCCGATCATCGGCCCCTTATTTTTACGGTCGATCGACCTGGCCCAAAGCCTGGCGATTGCCATGGAAGCTCGTGGTTTTGCGGCCCGAGACGGCCGGTCGAGCCTTTATTCGATCGAGCTTCAATGGTACGACAAACTGATTATCGCCACTTGCGGGATCCTTGTTGTGGTCTCCATCACTGCAAGGATCTTGGGCTTTGGCGTAATCGTTTCCGGTCACCTATGAGCATCACGGTTTCATCATGTCCGATACTATTCTTACGCTTGGGAATCTGACGATCGATGACATTGTCATCTATGAAACAGGACAGGTGTTTCGGGGGTGCAGCGGCGGAAATGCGCTCTTCGCGGCGATCGGAGCGAAGGTTTGGCATCCTGAGGTGGGCATCATCGCTCGCGCCAGCGTTGACTACCCGGATGAAAACGTCGAGCGAATAACGAGCGCAGGGGTTGAACTTCATTTGCACC
>CAZMZL010000246.1:0-4551 GCA_964570595.1 uncultured Anaerolineaceae bacterium
GGGTGAGAAAACAGAAGACGAGATAGAACCATGACCTACATCATTGCCATCGCAAATGCCAAAGGCGGCGTCGCAAAAACAACGACTGCTCTCTCGCTCTCAGCCTCACTTTCCGAGCTGGGGAATGAAGTCCTGATGATCGATCTTGACCCCCACGCCAATCTTTCGCTTTATGCCGGGATTAAACCAAACGAGATCGAGCGTTCAATCGCGGATGTCTTCCTTGGCAGCGAGACGATCGCTTCGGTCACAATTCCGACTCCCATGAGCAAGGTTGACATTGCGCCCTCGAACCACGAGTTGAGCCTGGCCGAAAGCCACTTAATCGTTCGAGAAAATTACGAGCATATCCTGAAAGATTCGCTCAATGGTGTAGATGGTTACGATCTCATTATTCTGGATTGCCCGCCGACGTTAGGGACTCTCACTCGAAATGCCCTAACCGCCGCAGACATGCTCGTCATCCCCACCCAACCAGAGTATTTTTCTACGAACGCATTGCGAGACATGCTTCATCTTATCCGTAACATTCGTCAGCGATCCAATCCAAAATTGCGTTATCGGGTCGTGGTGACCATGCTCGATCGCAGAAATCGAGTTCACAAAGAACTTGCTGAGCACATTCGCACGGCTTTTGGTCAAGCACTGTTTGACGCGACCATCGAAGTCGATACCCGCCTTCGTGAGAGCGCGGTAATAGGTCAGCCGATTTCTACGTATGCACCACAATGTAGGTCGGCAGGACAGTATCGAGACCTTGCACTGGAATTGAGGCAGTACACAAATGGATTCGCAAGAAAACATCCGCAGTCGTCTTGAATCATTGTTTGCCGGTATAAAAGATGCGCTCCCAAAGACGGGAACGCTCTCCCCGGAGCCACTTGGGCAGCCCGGAAGCAGTCAGGCCCAGGGTTGGATTTGGGAGACGGACAATGACGGCATATATACATGGTGCAGCCCTGAAGTGGAAATATTTCTCGGCATACCTGCAGACGATATCCTGGGTCAGAAGATTTACGAAGTCGCATTCGATGAAAGCGATAAATTGCGCGATGCGATCAACAGCGGAATTGAAATCGAAAGCCTTCTCTTATCCGCCTCCGATATTGATGGCAGGAAATCAAGCGTGCTCATCCATGGAATGCGTCGATCTTCCGCATCGGGAGAGATCCTGGGGTACCGTGGCGTTGCGCATGTTATCGAAAGCGAAGCACCCCCGGCAGCACGATTAGCTATGAAAATACCTTTACCTCCTGATTTAATTGATGCCTCCTCCGTACCGGATTTAGCTCCGACATGGGGCCCTACGATTGGCTATTCATATGATGGCGTGGATCTAGAACCCATATCAACACCGCCAAATGTGGACATTCTCGAGATCGATCCACCAAGCCATCGCATGGTGATCCCCCTTCAAGTGCAGGACCAAATCATTGGAGTCCTTGAGATAGACGAGAAAGAAGACGGCGAGAGCTGGTCTTCTGAGAATCGCGAACTGGCCGAATCGATCGCTCAAGAGTTTGCGCTTGCCCTTCAGGATACCCGGTCCTTCCAGCTCACGGAACAAGCGTTGGACGAAATGCGTGAAGCTGATCGATTGAAGAGCCAATTCTTGGCGAATATGAGTCATGAATTGCGGACACCCCTAAATTCAATTATTGGTTTCTCTCGGGTTATTCTCAAGGGCATTGACGGTCCGATTACCGAAAACCAGGAAGAGGATCTCACCGCCATTTACAACGCTGGCCAGCACCTTCTCGGCTTGATCAACGACATCCTCGACGTCTCGAAGGTTGATGCCGGGAAGATGGAGTTAACCTTTACCGAAGTCGATCTGGCCGAAATCATTCGAGGCGTCATGTCGACCGCCGTGGGCTATGTAAAGGATAAGCCGATTGAACTGATCATCGATGTACCCACCGATCTCCCCAAGGTGCAAGGGGACAATATTCGTATCCGCCAGGTGTTGATCAATCTTGTCTCGAACGCGGCCAAATTCACCGAAGAAGGTCATATCGGTGTTTCCGCAAGGGCGATCGAGCACGGTGGACGCCACGAAATCGTGGTCGCCGTATTCGATACCGGTCCTGGCATCGACCCTGAAGATCAGCAGAAAATCTTCGAACCCTTCTCTCAAGTCGACGATTCGCCAACACGCAAGACAGGCGGCACCGGTCTGGGATTATCGATCTGTCGGCATCTGGTGGAGCTTCATGGGGGTCAGATCTGGGTCGAGAGCATGCCCGATCAGGGAAGTACTTTTGCCTTTACCCTGCCTTATCAACCATCGTTCGAGGATGAATAGTGCACCCTCGATGAGCACCCTGGTTCTGCAATAATCATGGATAAAATCAAATCTGCCTTCTCCGGATTGCGCTGTCTGGATTGCGGTGAAATCACCCGGGATCATCTGCTTGACCAAGTATGCTCGCACTGCTCGAGCGAATGGCTACACGCAGTATACCGGCTTGAAAACCCACAACGATTTCTTGAGCGTCTGAAGAAACAGCCCTTCAACCTTTGGCGATATTCTGAACTACTCCCCTCCTCCAATGTCGAACCAGCCCTCACAATGGATGAAGGCGGAACTCCCCTGATTAAGGCCGAGAGCCTGGGCGCGATGCTCGGGTTGAGAGAACTGTATATCAAAGACGAGCGCCAGGGCCCAACTGCATCTTTTAAGGATCGACAGGCTGCCGTCACAGTCGCTGCACTTCTCACAGATGGTCGTAAGGAAGCTGTCGTCTGCTCGACGGGAAACGTGGCCATCGCCTACTCAGCTCAATGTGCTCGAGCCGGGATCCGTCTATGGGCCTTCCTGACAAGCCTGGTACCGGCGGAAAAGATGCACGAGGTTGCAATATACGGCACGCAGATCATCAAGGTCACTGGAACTTACGATCAGGCTAAAAAACTCGCTATTCAATTTGCTGAAGATCGAGGCTTCTTCATCGACCGGGGATCCAGAAATATCCACGCAATCGAGTCGATGAAGACGATCGCATTTGAGATATGCGAGCAGCTTCCTGTCTATTTTCCTGCTCAGAAGAGTTCATTAATATCGCCGGCTTGGTATATCCAGGCGGTGAGCGGTGGTATGGGCCCTCTGGGAGTTTATAAGGGTTTTAAGGAGTTCAGAGACGCCGGACTCTGTTCTGATGTCCCCCAGATGGGCATTATTCAGAGTGAAGGCTGCTCGCCGATGGTAAAAGCATGGGTGGCCGGTAAGATTGCGGTGGACCCGGTCACGGCGCCAAGGACCTACATCACCACGCTCACGACCGGTGATCCCGGGCGATCCTACACGGAATTGCGAAAGATCATGACCGAAGATTCGGGTGGCGTCATGGAGAGCGTCTCTGATGAGGATGCATTCCGGGCAATCCACCTGCTCGCTCAGATGGAAGGCCTGTCGATGGAGCCTGCCGCCGCAGTGGCTTTCGCAGGATTATTCAAACTTGTGAAGTCGGGCGCTATTCATAAAGACCAGATTGTCGTCGTGAACTGCTCCGGCCATACAAAACCTGCCGAGAAGAACTTGCTCCGAGATGATTGGGCGCAAGAGTTGGACATGGAGCACGTATTTTCCGATGCTCCCCAGGAAGGTCTTTTTGCGGCTCTGGCCAATCTTGATCGAGGAACGATCAAGCGGGTTCTCATTGTGGACGATCAAGTGGATGCACGGCGGCTCTTACGGCGTATCCTCGCTGCACAAGGCGAGTTCCAGGTTGAGGAAGCTGAAAATGGAACCCAGGCGCTTGCATGCGCGGAAGCGAACCCTCCCGACCTCATCGTGCTCGATTTAATGATGCCGGAGATGGACGGTTTTACGCTCCTCGACAAACTTAAATCGCACGAGAGCACCCAAGATGTGGCCGTCATCGTCGTCACGGCAAAAGATTTATCCGCCTCCGAGATCGGTTATCTTAAACGTCAAAATGCCCATTTGATGCAGAAGGGCAACTTTCTCACGGATGATCTCCTGGAGGAGATCGACAAGGCTCTTACCGATACGGATC
The DNA here is from genome assembly GCA_964570595.1 of uncultured Anaerolineaceae bacterium. Taxonomy (GTDB): domain Bacteria; phylum Chloroflexota; class Anaerolineae; order Anaerolineales; family E44-bin32; genus E44-bin32. The sequence goes on from CAZMZL010000246.1 coordinate 4,020, forward strand.
AGCAGAACTGAGTCATCGTTTGTATACAAATAAAGGCTTTCGGTATGCGCTAGCATCAGCCGGATTGATGGGGTTGGCGCCAATTTTTGGGAAGCAGGCCCTACTCGTCGGGCTTGGTGCTCTCCCTCTGGTCGCACTCAGAACCGCCGGTGCCGCAATACTCCTGCTTCTCCTTATTCTCTTCTTCAAACGAAGCAACCTTACAATCTATCCCATTGGATTGATAGGATGTTTGATCGCGGGCAGTTTAAACGGCATTGGCTCGATCTTGTACTATTCCTCCCTGGCACGCATCGACGCCAGTTTGGGTCAGCTCCTTTTCATGATGTACCCGGTCATGATCGCAGTTGTATTCTATCTGGATGGTCAGCGACCATCCCGGGTCACCATACTGCGGCTGGGATTAAGCATCCCGGCGGTTTATCTCCTCACCTACAATGTAAGTTCTTCGATCGACTTAATCGGAGCCGCCATGATGCTCATGGCGGCCTTCCTCTATGCGATTCACATCCCAATCAATCAACGGGTCCTC
>CAZMZL010000247.1:0-4459 GCA_964570595.1 uncultured Anaerolineaceae bacterium
ATCCCCCCGCCAGCCTTCAAGCAGGGCAGCGGGCTGCCCGAACCATGATTCATGCGCTCATGCAGAGCGATGTCTGGGAGAAAACCGCCTTTCTGGTCACCTATGATGATTGGGGCGGCTGGTATGACCACGTGCCTCCGCCCAAAGTCGACGAATACGGGTACGGCTTCCGCGTGCCGGCGATCCTTGTCAGCCCGTATGCGAAAAGAGGCTACATCGACAGTACCGAGCTGGACTACACATCGATCTTGAAATTCATCGAGGAGAACTGGGATTTAGAGCCGCTCACGGCACGCGATGCGAAGGCCAATAACATCACGGATGCTTTCGATTTCACTCAAACGCCGCGTCCGCCTCGCATCATCCCATCGCAGCGGTACGTCGGCGGCGATCAAGAGAGCAACCCGAACACCGTGGTCATAAGCCTGGCATACGCCGGGTCTCTGGGTGTGGTGGTCGCCGTCATCCTTTGGGCAAGGGCTCGCCATCAGCAAAAAACGAACGTGGGATCGGCTGGAAACGACAAAAACGGAGGGGAATCCGGGTGATCACAATGTCTTTTGTGATGATTTTCTTCGCTGCCATGATGACATGGGGGGGGTTCGCCCCTGTAAATCCATCCATCGGTGCATCACCCCGGACCTCCGTGGGTGGGAGTGGTGATTTTGGAGGGAAGCCCCTGCTTCCATTTCCCGGGGATGATGACCATCCCGCCTCGCGCAGGGAAACGGCAGATGGGCGTCTCGTGCCGTTTACGCTGGAAATTAAAACGGTCCCTCCCTTCGAAGGGATTCCATTCATGATCGATGGGCGTCGATACGTGACGGACGAAGACGGTCTCGTGAGCGCCAAATTATGGAGGGAAGGGGTGTTCAGGGTGGACGTCCTGGTGGACGAGATCCAATCCAGCCATTCCGGGCTGGAGTTCGCACGCTGGGGGGATAATGTCTTCACCCCGCAGCGTGAGGTGGATACAGGTTCGTCCGCCCCATCCCTGGAAGCGGGTTTTCACGTCAGCTATCCAGTCAGGCTGAATTTCGTCGATCTGGATGGAGGCAGTGTCCCGCCAGAGAGAATATCTACCGTTGAACTGCGGAACAGCACGGGAGACGTCATCATCTTCGAGGGGAGTCAATCGCATTGGTTGCAGTCCATCGAGGTGATTGGGCGGGACTTCGGTCTTGACCCGGTGGAAGTTGTGTATGCGGTTCAACGCGTTACCGTAGATGGTTCAAACGTCGTGAATCGCGGCCAGCAGCGATTCACAGTAACCGCGCAGGAAGCGCCGCGAATTGAACTGCTTCTATACCCGGTTGAAATCACCAGTCGGGATGCCCTCTTCCGCTTTCCCCTGGGCAGCGGTGTGCGTCTGGAGCATCCCGATGGTCACCAGGAGATATTCCCGCTCGATGAGAATGGGAAACTTCGACTCGAGGCCATGGCACGCGGGACGTATCGGAGCACTGTTGCAGGCGCGCCCGGGCTGGCGATTCCGACGACCTTCGTTTTGTCTCGTGCGCAGGAAGTGGAAATGATCGTCATCAGCATTCTTGACATGGTCGTGGTGTCCCTCGTTGGCGTGCTTGTTTTTGCCGGTCTTATCATTCTTGGACGCCCTGAACTTCTCGGTGAGCTGAAGGTCCGTGTGTGTGGTCGGACACGAAATTCGAAAGTCGTGTCAAGTGATATTTCCCGTCATGAGGATCACTCGTGAATCCCGGAAAAACATTTTTTATCGAATCGGTCTTTCGCATGCGAAACATAAGAAACCATGGCGTGCTCTCGACCTTGAGCACGGGCTTCACCTTCTTCCTGCAGCCGGTTCCGCGAGATCAGAGCCTGCTGGTGGGGGTGTTCTGCGAATGAAGCAGCTCCACCGGTGGTTTCTGGTCTTGGCTGTGGTGCTGCGGTTGTTCCTTGGCGTGTTTTCTGCTGCTGCAGCCGGTTCGGAGCCGCCTGACGACCCCATCCCGCTACTGGCATATTATTACATCTGGTTTGATCGCGGCTCCTGGGATCGGGCAAAGTCCGATTTTCCACTGCTCGGTTCCTACTCCAGCGACGATGAAGATGTGATGCGGCAGCATGTCGCCTGGGCGCAGCAGGCGGGCATTGATGGGTTTATCGTGAGCTGGAAGAGCACGGACCGGCTGAACCGCAGGCTTGAGCAGCTGATCGCCATCGCGGACGAGGCGGATTTCAAACTTGTCATTATCTATCAAGGGCTGGATTTCGAACGAGACCCGCTTCCTGTCGACCGCATATCCGAAGATCTTAAATACTTCACAGATACGTACGCTGGAAATGGGGTTTTCGACATCTTCGAACGCCCGCTCGTGATCTGGTCGGGGACCTGGGAATTCTCCCCGGAAGAGATCGACGAGATTACCGGTCAGCACCGAGATCGCCTGCTGATCCTGGCTTCAGAAAAAAATAGGGACGACTATCTGGAAATTGCCCGATCCGTCGATGGAAATGCCTATTACTGGTCTTCTGTGGATCCGGACCGGTTTCCGGATTACCAGGAGAAGCTTGACCAAATGGGTGAAGCCGTGCACGAATACCAGGGAATCTGGATCGCTCCAGCCGCACCGGGTTTCGACGCGCGGCTTATTGAAGGCACGCGGGTGATTGACCGGAAGGATGGCGAGACTCTTCTCAAAGAACTAAGCGCTGCCTATGCATCATCGCCGGATGCAGTCGGGTTGATCAGCTGGAATGAGTTCAGCGAAAACACACATATTGAACCCAGCCGCAACTACGGGATGCGGGCGCTGGAAGTCCTCGCACAATTCAACCAGATGGGTCCGCCGGAGGTTGTGGAATTCGATTCGAGCGAACCCGCGGAAATTACTCTGGACCCCAATCCTGGCAGGGTGATTTCCTTTGGTTTGATGGGGGCGCTTATTCTGCTCAGCCTGCTGGTGATCGTTCGGCGGGGAATGTCCGATGACGATCATTAGGACCTAGCCAAACGGACTCATTCCATGGTGAGTGGCAGATGGGGTGAGTGAGTTTGTGTCTTCATTTGCTGCTCCTCCCTGGAATATCACGAAAGCGAAGACAATCATCCCTGTGTTCACGCAGAATGTGATTAGGACTCTTATCCATGTCGATTAAACATCCTTGAGTTCGTTTGAGGTGTACTAATTTTCATCAAAGAGTATGAGTTGAATGTGAACATAGAGTGGAAGAAAAACAGAGGTACGGGTAGACATTACTTTCAGAAATTCAGGCGCGGGATCTACTGAGCGTTCTTTGATGAGATGGCAACCACAGTTGGAAACAGAATGTGCGGCACAGGACGGTGGATGTTGTGTTACATTTCAGCGTGACGGCGCAGCCCCTACCAATCAAATTTTAGATCGGAAAGACTATGGTTAAATACATCTTTGAGATGGAAGGTGAAATCGCATGAAAAGAAAAACTACGGGCATTATGCTTATGAGTCTCCTCGCGTTCTCGCTCATCCTGTCAGCATGTGGGGGGGACGCTACGGAAGCGAGGGTGAAGGATGCCGAGGCCTCGCGAGTCGAAGCAGAGTCTTCAGCGGCGACTGAAATCGAAGGCTCCCAGGATGCGGTTGCGGATGAAGCAACCGAAACCCCAGCGCTTGTTTTTGAATTATCGAGTCCAAATATCGCTCCAGGCGAGTCCATCCCGGTAAAGTATAGCTGCGATGGCGAGGATATCTCTCCGGAACTGAAGTGGGCGAACCCGCCTGAGGGAACCAATTCATTTGCGCTCATTTTTGACGATCCGGATGCACCGGGTGGCACCTGGGTCCATTGGGTGTTGTATAACATCCCGGCGGATAAGGATGGTCTTGCAGAGGGGCTCTCGGTTGAGCCCGAGTTTGAAGATGGAAGTCTGCTGGGTATGAACAGTTGGGGCAGGACAGATTATGGAGGACCATGCCCCCCAGATGGGACCCATCGATATTATTTCAAGCTGTTTGCTCTGGACGCACCCCTTGATGCTGGAGACGGATTATCGAAAGAATCCCTGCTCGCCGAGATGGAAGGGCATGTACTGGAGCGTGTAGAATTCACGGGAACATTCTCTCGATAGTGACGTCAATCGTGGGGGGGAGTGTGTGAATGTGCGTATGATCAGGACTCCCATCACGGGGTTCACCCACCTTCGCGTGCATTCTCACTTCAGTCTCCTCAGAGCTACAGCATCCCCAGAACAATTGGCGGCCCGGGCATCAGCCGACGGGCTCGAAGCGTTGGCGCTCACGGATTACGACGCGTTATACGGCGTCGTCCGTTTTTCACGCGCTTGTCGCCAGCAAGGGATCCGTCCCATCATAGGTTTGTCCGTTAAGGTCGAATTTCCATTTGGCGGTTCCGACCAAGAATCTAAGGGTGAGCTGGTGTTGCTGGCTAAGGATCCGTCAGGCTACCAGTCCCTGTGTCGGCTGTCCTCCCGTCTTTTTAAAAAGAGCGCCCCGGAC
>CAZMZL010000248.1:0-4387 GCA_964570595.1 uncultured Anaerolineaceae bacterium
GGTAAAGGACTCTGCAAGGGTCTTCCCAGAATCCGGGTGTTTATAGTTCGTTGGATAACCTTGTAAAGAAACTTCTTTTATCTCGTTATCGAGTGTGACGAACCATATGGATTGAAGAACAGGTTGAGGGGAAACCGCTTCGTCCACTCCCAGGATGAGGATGGTATTCAGGCCCTCCAGCATAAAATTCCGGGAAGATGTTGAAGCTTTTCTAGTCGGGTGCGTTGCGGCGGGAGTTTCCGTTGCATTCTTGCGTATCAGGACGCTAAGGAGCCCAAGGAGAAAGAATGCAAGCAGTGCGAGAAGCAGGTAGGTGACCGGTTTTTTTTGCATAGAGCGGCAGAGGCCCGTCGAGTAAGGGGATGATGCGCCAATTGATTCTACCTCCGCGGCTCAACCTCTGCAATTGTGGGCTTAAGCTTGAGAAACCTAGAAGGAAAGCCCCCAGAGAACAATCTCGCCAAACAGACGGCCCAAGGCGTAGGCCAGTGCTGCAGCAATCCCAACGGGGGCCAGATAGAGCACGCGTTGGATGATGCGTTTGTTCTTCACCGCCATCCCGGTCAGACAGGCTGCGCTTCGCCAGAAGCTGATGCGAATGGTGTAATTGAGATTAATGAGATATTCATTCATGATTATTTTGAGGTGCTCATCTTGATGATGCATCCACGGTCATCTGCGACGACGCGTACAATTCGAGTCATTTTTCGTCCGCCGGGTAATTCAGCTTTGCCTTTGAAGATGAGCAGATATTGATCCCCGGAACCATTTGGCCCTGATTGAGCTTTGACAGAAGGTTTAACTCTCTCCATCTCAGGGAATTTCTTGACCACCTTTTGGCGGATCTTATCCATGTGTTTTTCGTCCACGGAATGGTCCTTTCATTTATCCACTAATTTGTGCACGCCTACGCAAGAACGTGGGCAGATCGAGGTCTTCTGCAGCTTCCACAGGCAGCGGGCTTTGAATCTGCACCACTTCTGTTTGAAGCGCTTTCCCGCCCACGCCGGTAAAAATCATGATCACCTGTGCTCTTCCTGTCATGGCGGGTTCGGTCGTGGCCCCCAGTATGATGTCGACCTCAGGAGCCAATCGTTCTCGCAATGAAGTCACCGATTCTCCGACCTCAAATAAAGTCAGGTCTTCACCCCCTGTAAAATGCACCAGGACCCCCGAGGCTTGTTCGATGTTATCGAAATCCAGCAAAGGATGGGTGATCGCCTGTTCGATGGCGTTATTCGCCTTATCGATCCCTTCTCCCAGACCGATCGCCATGTATGCGCCCCCGCCATTGAGCATCAACTGTCGAATGTGTGCAAAATCAACGTTGATCAAACCTGGACGGGTGATGAGTTCTGCGATCCCCTGCACGCCTTGTCGAAGGACATCGTCCGCAAGTCGGAAGGCGACCTCCAGGCTGAGATCTCTGGGAACAACTTGCAGTAATCTGTCGTTGGGTACGGTAATCATGGTGTGTGTATAGGGCTGTAATCGGCGAATACCTTCAACCGCGTTCCGAGCTCGTCGGTTCATTTCAAATGTGAAGGGCATGGTCACGACCGCAATGACGACAGCCCCGATTTCGCGTGCTATTTCTGCGGCAATGGGCGCGGCTCCAGTTCCGGTCCCGCCCCCCATGCCGGATGTGATGAACACCATGTCAGATCCTGCAAGCGCCTCTGCGATCTCCCGGCTGCTTTCCATGGCAGCGGCCGCGCCCGTTTTTGGATCTCCCCCGGCGCCCAAGCCGCGAGTGACCCGTGGGCCAAGTTGAATGTGCGTGGGTGCCAGGCTGGAGGATAGCGCTTGAGCATCGGTGTTCGCGGCGATGAAATCAACGCCCTGCAACCCAAGCTGGATCATGCGATCGACTGCGTTCGAACCTCCGCCGCCTATGCCGAGTACTGTCACGTTCGCTTTCCCGATCACGGATTCAGCCGGTTTGCTCACGGGTAAGGCTTGCATTTTTTCCGAGTAGGTCATCTCATGCATTGGGATCTCCTGAAAGGGTTGATGCGGCAAGTTCAGATGCAGCGAGGAGCAGTTCATCGTGATCCCCCTCAAACCGACGCACTTCACAGCCTGCTTCAATAAGCATGTCCTCAACCGTGGGCGGTATCGACATCTCGTCCGCGATAATACTTACCTGCTCGGCGAATCGAGCCTCGGATGGAGAAAAACCCACAACGGGTCTGAGCGATAATGCGAATGGCGCAAGATTCATCCAGTCCTGCGTGGCATTCCTCTTCGAGGTCATCGGCAGAAGTACATAGTGTGAGATTGGCTTTTGGTTTTTCCGCTTAGACGACTTTTGCATGGAATGGAGGACTCGCGAGAATTCGTCTACGACGGGAAGCGGATGCTCAGGTGTCTGGAACCAGGCAGATGATGCCTCAGCGCTGTCCCCGTCGGCGGAGAGGGTGTAGAAACAGAAACCTTGCAGAGTTGCGTTTGTTACATCGTCGAGGGAACGCAGAATCGCTGCGTTTATTTCTGCGTGTGAATCTACTGCTCCCAAAGTTGGATTGCGTGGAGAACGTGCCCCACCCGCGATCGCCAACATGGGGAGAGCATGACCAAGTATTTTTTCACAAATCGCCGCATACCAATCGAAGATGCGAAAACCGATTTGGTCCTGACATCCCTCGGGTGTGTGATAAGGCCGTGCTTCTGGCCAGCGGTCGGGACCTCCAGCTCCCCAATCGAGAGGATGATCGCCCGTAAATGCATACAGGGCGATGGCAGCATCATCGAGGTCCTCGCTTGCCCCACGACGCGCGATCACATCGAGTGCGCTCTCTAGGAAAGCCGTGTCCCAGTAATCTCCGCCAGGTTCGAGGGGTGGGAAATACATGCGTAAACCGAGGTCTTTATAGATTTCCCAAAGAGGCAGAAGGTTATCCACGAAACGATCGATGAGGCCTGTGGGATTCCAGGATAAATTCTCCCAGCCGGCTTTCAAATTCGGCCGGTCATAGACGACGATATGTTCAACGCCCCAATCTCGATAACTCGACAGAACGGGGTAGAGGGCAGCGGGATCAATTTCTCCCACACGAGATGGTATGTGGATGACGGGTTGGATGCGAGCTTCGATCAGACCGCTGAGGAACTCCTCGGGGATGGAACGATCGTGCCCGGCCTGCAAGGTCACCCATCTTGCGCGCAATTGTTTCAGAATCGGCAACCAGGCTCTGAGATCAGCTTGTGTGTAGTGCAGATCGTCCGGAAAATAGTAAAAACCGATTTGATGGGTGATCGATGACATGAGTTTTCCCTTCCTGATATAGAGATGTGCAAGATCTATGCCAGGAAGGGGGGGATGGTGGGTTATCGTGAGACGGCCAGTTTCATCACTTTACCGTTACGATCAAAAGTAAGTCTGGCGAAATGAGGGTGCACCCTTGTGCCAACCGTAATGCTTTTCGAGAGGGTGATCACGGTAGAGCCCTGGTCAGAACCGTGGAGTTGTTTTGCATTCATCTGATGGGTAGGACACACATGGCCTTTACCATCGCAGTAGCAACCCTGGTCATGGATCTTGCATACTGCGTCCGACATTCCGGGCAGATATTGGGAGACGATAAGATCGATCTTGCTGTTCATATCTTTCGAAAGATCTTCTCGGGATATATCAGGCCCACCAAGCGCACAGGCGGTCTTCATCTTTGTCGGTCGAGCCTTCCGTCGTATGACCGTCTTTTCACCGGGATGGGTGAATGCTTTCAAGGGCTGGTAAAGGGGATCCCCGTAGAGCACAAATGAGATGAGCGTCTTCTGATCCTCGCCATCGAGGTATCCCTGGCGTCGATGCATTTCGCTCGCCAGACGCAGTTTGGCTCGGCGGAGAGCCTCCCCCGTAGGAAGCATTTCGTTGGTCCCGACCCAGAAATATCGTCCCAGAAGATCCGCGGCAATGAGGGGTGGGGTCACGGAGCCATAGGAGATCTTCGTCGAGCCAATCATTGCACGGCTGCCGGAATCAAGGAACTTAAGACAGAGCGCCTCGTCGATGCTCTTTCCCAGACTGTTCGCTCCATAGCAAGCTTCAGAGAAGACAATCCGCGGGGCACGCCCGCTGTTGACCACATCCTCCGGGCGCAGCGCGACGGGGAACTCATTCACGGATTCCTTGTCGCGCATAGGATCTCTCTGACCGTACCATTCAGGAGCATCCTCGAGACCGTGGAGATTGTAGTAGGACAGGCTTACGGGGCGATATGCGTAAGCGGGGAGTCGTGCAGCTTCGGTCGGCGGCGACGTGATCATTTTTCCCGGTTCACCGATGGTTTTGAAGACGGCAACGGAAGCTTTGCGCCAGATGCTGGCGCTGTATCCCATCGCATGATGCTGTCCACGCATTACGCCGCCAAAGCGAGCAGCAAAC
>CAZMZL010000249.1:0-4318 GCA_964570595.1 uncultured Anaerolineaceae bacterium
GAGGTCTTCATGATGGACCACCCGCTTTTCATTGGGATCAAACACGACCATGTCGGCATCAAAACCGACTCGAATGCTGCCCTTGTTCGGAATGCCGAAGGTCCTCGCCGGACCTGCTGACAGGAGCTCAACCATGTGCTCAGGTTGGATCCGCCCGGCGACGACGCCTTCGCTATGCATGAAAGTCAGAAGCATCTCGCTCCCGCCGATTCCGGGTGGGACTTCCAGCCAGTGGGGACGGCTGAGCTTGACCTCAGCGCTGAGCGCGTTATGGTCGGAAGACACGATGCTGAGTGTGCCGTCGCGGATGCCGTCCCATAACGCTTCACGGTTTCCTGGCGGTCGGAGCGGAGGCGTCATCGTATAGAGCAGACCTCTCTCCTCCATGAACACTTCATCTGTGAAGGCTAGGTAGTGCGGGCATGTCTCGGCCCGTACTGAAATGTTTGACGCTTGTGCCTGTCGCACAACCTTTAGCGCTTTTTCGGTAGAAAGATGAACGATGTAAAGGTTGCATTTCGTTTCACGTGCGAGAACGACAGCATCATAGACGGATATTTCTTCTGAGAAATCCGGCCGAGTCCAGGAGTGATACATCAAGCTCTCTTGATCTGCATGACCATTTCGCAGGTGCTCAAGTATTTCGTCGTGTTCAGCATGCAAACACGCAATGCCGTTGAGCTCCTGTAATCTCTGCATGGCCGACAGAAGAAATCCAAGGTCGACCGCAAACCCCCATTTCTTATAGGTGACAAAGAATTTGAAGGAGGGGATCCCGCGTTCAACGATTCCGGGAAACTCTTCAAGAACACCTGGATCAGAAGTGCACACGCCAGCGTGAAAGCCGAAATCAATACAGCTCCCGGCCTCTGCCATCGTGATTCGCGTTTCGAGGTATTCTCTCGGCGAAACATCACAAGGCGCAATTCCGAAGTCAATAAACGTCGTCACCCCACCGACCGCGGCGGCGATAGGCCCGGTCTCATAATCGTCCTCGGTCATGATCGCGTTCTCCCCCTGGCCCTGTCTTAGCGCAAAGTGGACATGGGGATCGATCACCCCAGGGAGCACCCACTGACCCGTCGCGTCCACAACCCGACGGGCCTCAAGCGGGCTCTCGTAGAGCACTGCGATCTTTCCAGCCCGAATGCCGACGTTGGCGGCGAATATGCCGCAAGCGTTGATAACCGTTCCATGGTTTATGGCAAGATCCAGATCCATCTCAGGTCCCTCTCGCTCATGTAATGGTCCAACCCCCATCCACTACCAGGCTATGCCCCACGACGAAATCGGATTCATGGGATGCGAGGTAGAGCGCGGCATAGGCCACATCCGATGGCACGCCTAACCGCGGCAACAGGGTCCGTCGTTCATACTCCGCCAGAAGTTCAGGAGTGTTCAGATAAGGCAGACACATCGCCGTTCGGATCGTCCCAGGAGAAATGGCGTTTACACGAATATTGTGCGACGCATATTCAGCAGCGAGCTGCTTCGTAAGGTTTTCAATCCCCCCTTTGCTCGCGCAGTAGGTCGCTGCCGATCCGGTCCCTCGAATCCCGTGAATTGAAGATATGTTGACGATCCGACCTTCGCCCCGAGTCAGCATGTGTGGAATCACTGCTCGACACATGTAAAAATATCCACGCAAGTTTAAATCGAGAACGTGATCCCACTCACTGTCACTGACATCAACAATTGAGTTTCTCACAAACACGCCCGCATTGTTGACAAGAACGCTTACCTTTCCAAAGCGTTGGATCGCATGCTCAACAAGGGCAGCGACGGACTCACGATCCGTGACATCTGTTTCCACATAGATACCTGTGCCGCCGGCATTAACGATCTCATCGATGATGTCCCCCTGCTCTTCTTCAAAGCGGGATTCTCTCTGAAGATCTGCGGAGACGACCGCGGCCCCCTCCTCTGCAAAAAGAGAGACGATCGCGCGCCCAATACCTGACGCACCCCCGGTCACAATGGCAACATCTTCTTGTAGTCGCATGCCCTCTTTCCCCGTTTCGATTACGAACGTTCTTGCCTATCGAGCGACGTATCCTCCATCGACGCTCAGGACGGCGCCCGTGACGAACGAAGACGCCTCGCTCAGGAGGAAATATATCGCAGATGCAACCTCTTCCGGCCTGGCCATCCGGCCAATCGGATGGCGTTGATTGATAAACTCATCCACAAAAGCATCCGGATCTTCCTGGGCCTGGATGAAGCCGTCACCCATCGGCGTCCGGGTATGCCCTGGCGCAACCGCATTGACGCGGATGCCCATCGACGCGCAATCAAGCGCACATGCTCTGGTGAGTTGAATTAAGCCTCCCTTAGACGCACAATAGGCCGCCAGGTTGGGAAAGCCCACAAGGCCCGCGTTGGAAGCGACATTCACAATCGCAGCACCTTCGCTCTTCGCCATCAGCGGAATCGCATGTTTGCTGCACAACCAGGCTCCCTTGAGGTTGACGTCTAAGATGAGGTCCCATTCTTCCTCAGATGTGGCTTGCGTGGATTTCGCCAACGCAATACCGGCGTTGTTGATCAGCCAATCCGTTCTTCCAAAGCGATCGACAACCTGCTTGAAGAATCCAGCTACCGCGCTCGAGTCAGAGACATCCGCGTGGATGTATTCGACCGATTCGCGGCTGGCGTTCAGCTCGGCAGCGAGAGCTTGCCCCTTTTCATCGGCGATATCCGCAATGACGACTCTGTGACCATGATCAACCAGCAAGCGAACCAGGCTTTCACCGATCCCCATCGATCCGCCGGTGACGATCGCAATACGTTCTTTTTCCATCACGCTACCCTAATCGCGTTTAATGGCGCTGTGAAAGATCTGTTTCCAATTGACCTCTTTGACGTGTTCATCGTCAAAGCCGAGCATCTTCAGGTCTTTGGAGTAGGCGAAGAAGAAAGCAAACATCTCTGCCGGGATGCAGTATAGGAGCGGCGTGAGCATCGTCTCAGGCTTGCCATAAACGGGGATGACGACGTCTGCCATCCCTTGTGTCTCAATATCATCGGCGTCGCACACCACCACACACGTCGACTCCATCGCCTTGATCGCGTACATTTGCTCCCGCGCTCGATCGAGAGCGTTGTCCGGCGGCGCCAGCACAAATGTGTACGTATCGGCATTAGCGACAAAGAATTGCTCATGGGCCCACTCTTCGAGCTCCTGACCGACGGCATTGATGCGCGCCGATTCGATCATCTTCGCCATTGAGAAAAAGGCCGTTCCATAATTCGGGCCGCCGCCAATGTAAACGATCTGGTCGTCTAAACGCACCTTATTCCCAAGCTCCTCATAGACCGCCTCGTTGTCATTAATGGTGCGGTCCATGCCCTCAGCCAATCCTGACATTTCCGTCAGCTTGGCCTGAACAGCGTCTGATGTCATTGCGCCCGAGAGCTCGGCCAGATAGAGCGCAAGGCAATACTGCACGACCAGCGAAGCCATATAACTGCTCGTGCCGGGGGCAAAACGACGTTCCGCATAGGCCAGGTCGATGGTTGCATCGGCTTCTTTGCTCAAGCCTTCTTCAAAATTGCTCGTAAAGCCAACTGTGGTAAGGCCATGAAGATTCCCCTGGACGACCGCCTCGATCGTGCGGGAAACGCGACCCGAGTTCGATACTGCAACCACCAGGCTGTCTTTTGGCGCGAACTGGACGAGATACCGGGAGAAATCGAGCGCCTGCGGCGCCTCCGTTGGGATCCCGCTCCATGCCTCGAACGCGAAGCGGGTCGCCATGCCGCAATACCACGAGTCTCCACAACCCGTCAGATAGATTCGAGAGGGAGGTTTGTCGATTTTGACCGTTTTACGAATGTTGTCGAAAATCTCCGCCGGAGATTCCTTGAGAAAGGGAACTTGCGCACGTATGCCCGCAAGCATGTTCTGCCATTCCAGGTCAATGTTTTTATAATCCATCTGGTTCCTCCAATGATTTGTGTGATGAGACTAACGAGACTTTCCGTGTCCTTATTTGTGGGTTCCATGAACCCGCTGCACTATTCAACCTACAGCAGCACCGCCTGCCTTGCGGCGCGAGCCGTTTCAATCCACGCTGATCTTCTTCACCCTTGAGCGTACGTCCTCAAGGCGTTCGTTTGAGGAAGAAAAACCTTCATGAAGACAATTCAACGCGCCCACTTGCTCCACAATATACGATGCGGAAACGGTCCCATAGCAGGCCGCGATGACCGGATCCCCCGTTTGAATATATCCTGCCACGAACCCGCCGCAATAGGCGTCTCCGGCTCCCGTGGGATCGACAGCTTCCGTTCGATAGATCGGGATTTGGAACATCTC
>CAZMZL010000250.1:0-4306 GCA_964570595.1 uncultured Anaerolineaceae bacterium
GGATCCGTCTTTGATTATGATTTCACGAATTGACCGAATCGGCGGGATCGAGGCTTGCACGCGGGACAAAGCGAGGCGATGAATATCGCTCTGAGCGCCTTTTTTTACCGCGTGTCAAGTATGCGATGTTACCCTGATCGCTGAAAAATAAATTATCAGGCACGCGTCGTCGCGGGGTTCACCGCTTTCTACATGAAACCTTATCGTTGGAAAATCTAACCCCTGTCGATCAGGGCCCTACCGGTTCTTTTCTAGCGCTCATCCTGGAATGGCGCGCAGGATGGCGAGAAGGCTGGCCGGCGCCATGCTATCCCCCCAAACATGCTGATATGTTTCATGACCTGAGACCGCGCCAAAGAGCGCCCGGCGAAGGCACGGTTCCTGGCGTGCAGCCCTGATGACTGCGTCAAGCAAACCGGAGCGAGCCAAATTGATGACCACAAGCCGCATCGCTTGACCGAAGGCCATGTCGCCGATGAGATCTTCATTGGCTTTTCTGTAGTGGTCGTGAAACGCGGCCCTGGTATATCCGACCGAGAGAATCGTTTCCGCCGCCCGTACACCGGTTTGTACCGCAGCGGTGACTCCCTTGCCCTTAAAGGAACGCACGAGACCTGCCGCGTCGCCGATCATGACGAATCGATCACCGTAGAAATGTCGCGCCAGAGAATATGGAAAGCGTCCTTTGTAATAGCGGAGATCGTTCGGATCGTATTTACGAGCCATCTCGAAATTCGGTAATGCCTCCCGCACGATCGGCTGTTCCAGGAATTCAGACATCAAAGGGGCATCGACATTTGACCCGGCGATATTAATCGTCAGGTGGTTCCCCTTGGGGGTAATTCCACCAAATTCGATACGAGGGTGTTTCGGGAGAAAAGCATGGATGTGATCCCCGAAAGCATCCATGGCCTCTGCGCCTGGATGGTATTTCGTAACGACCGAGCTCAGGGCTTTCGGGGGCTCATACGATGTCTGGCGTGAGAAGCACGCTGCACTGCCCTCGTCCATTCCAAATGCTCCTACGAGAACATCGCCTTCGACGGGCGCGTTATCGGTGTATACGATGACGCCATCCTCGTGGAATTCGAGATTGGATGCACGAGCAGGCAGCACGCGCGCCCCTCTCTCCATCGCTGAGTCAAGCATATAGGCATCGTACTGCACTCGACGCAGAGCGACGGAAGGCTCTTCATCGCCCTCAATGGATAGTTCTTCTTTATTTCCGTGGAGCGTATATCCAGTAATCAAGGCTCGGGAGAGATCGCTGGGGAAGGGTACGAGCAGTTCGCGCTCCATTAGCTCAGGGAGCGGGGGTGAAAGGACGCCAACGCATTGATTGTAATGCTGCTCCCCGGCAAATTGCTTGCTCTCTAAAATCGTTACGTCGATATCTTTGTTCGTCTTAGCAGCGATCTTAAGGAGTGCGAGCCCGCAGGCGGAACCGGCAGGACCACCACCCAAAACGATGATATGCAGGGGTCTGGGATCAACTTTATTCATCATTGGGTACGGCTCATACTCATCTTCTCATCCTCACACTGCGGTAAAGAGGAACGAGGGATGCCTTGCTGAACAATTTTCCGAAAAGATCGCGGTACGGCTCGCCCCCCGTGAACATGCCCCACAGGATAAGGGAGTGAATCCTTTGCGGATGTGGCAGCTCGACCTCCGATTGAAGGACATCAACCCAGGCTCTCATCAAGGCGGGAAACCGTAAGGTCCAGGCCCAAAACCAGAATAGAATTCTGCCATAGTTGTTATCCTTCCCGATCTCCCTGCATAGCGGCTCATATCCTTTGCTGAATGCCGCTTTTGAAATTCCGACGTCGAGAGCGGTATGAACCGCCATTTCAGCCGTCGAGAATGCCGAGCCGATCCCATCCTTGTAGAGTCGGGTGACCGCCGCGTCTCCCACAGCAACCCATCGATCCCCATAAAAGCGCCGGGCTGATCCAACCGCGATCCTGGGTGTGCAGCCGCATAAACTCCCCTGTGAAATTGGCAGATCCTGGCCGAGTTCATGTGCTTCGATGAAGTCGCTGATGGCATCGGTCGTCAACCCCCGACCGAGGAGGGAGACGTTGAGATACGAGCCCTTGGGGATGAGCGCACCGAATACCAGGCCCGGCGGCTTCTGGAAGTAGCTGCTGACCCTGTCCGAAGACCATCCCTCCGGAAGGTAGTATTCGTCTTGAGCCATGATCTCCGTTCGCGGCGGCTGATATTTAAAGTCATCGCTCATGGGTGCACGACTGTTGACGCCCGTTGCCAGGATCACGAGGTCGGCAGAGTATCGATTTTGAGCGGTATGGATGATGGGTTTTCCATCCCATGTGACACCAATCGCGCGCGCTTTTATCCGTTCCGCGCCACGAGCACATGCTTCGGAGAGCAAATAACCATCGAAGCTTGACACGGGTCCGTCTTGATACAGCCGGGGACCAGCTCCACGATAGATGCTGACGATTCGATGTTGCTCGTCGGGTCGCTCGATGCAGACCACGTCGTCGTTCAGGTGGACGGAATACGCACGAATTTCCGATTGGATAATGTCATCCGACAGTGAGAGATCGATACGCTCTAAATCATGAATAAGTCGGTTGGAAAGGATACCCGCGCAGCGGTTGCAGCCTCCTGGTCCGGGAAGGTAAAAATCACGTGGTTCGAAAATCAGCACGTCAAGCCGCAGATCTCGTTGGTCCAGTTGATTTAAAAGGTGTAAGGCGGTGAAGCTTCCCGCCGGTCCACCACCGATGATGCACACACGATCTCCATCGATTAGTTGTATGCTCATCCACTTTCTCCGATTCCATCATACATGAAGAATACATAAATGGGGAATATGCACGAGCTAATCCATGTTCGATGGGCATGGGAATTCTCACCCGACGCCGCTGGCAGGATGATGAATGGATTTTGTGGGATGCTCCATGACGTGAATATCAGCAAGAGCAGCTCCCTGGGGATCTCGGGTGGATCGATCTTCTATATAAATAAGACATTGACAGTCCGAATATTTTGAGTACAATCTCTCCCTAGTCGGTTGGCCGCTCGAACTTCAAGGCGTCTCGTGTGGGTCATCTCGTGATCGACCTTGATGAACCGGGATAAGTCGTGCAATAACGCTCCAATGAGCATGAGAAGGGGTGAGACCATGTTATACGAAAGTCAATATTTAATTGAGGAAATGGGTCGTCAGCGGATCGAGACGCTCAGAAAACAAACGGAGGAGGGACGACTTCTCAAGATGGGGGAGACGACCACAACCGGGGTCAAGCGCTACATGCCATTCGCCCTGGCCCTTGCATCCATCCTGATCGCCATCACAGCGATCTGACCCAGGGGGAGCAAAAAGAGCTTCTGGATCTTCCAGCGGCTCTTTTTATTTAACGATGGCTTAATATCAGGTTGACCTCTCTGATGAGATCACACCGCGCACAAAGAGGGCAAAGGATATGCAAAAAATCAGCCCCATAACGATGATGATGATGACGTCGGATACCACGAACGGCACACCGGCTAATATGGGTTGGAGCAAGAGGTACATGATTAAGCCAGCAAACAAGATGATTGCCGAGAAAAGCAACCCCAATCCGTTGACATAGCTCAATGGGGATCGCTTGAACAGCAAGACCCCACCCATAATCCGTAGCGCTGAGAGGATGATGTCGGCGATAAGGACGGAGAATTCAGTGGGTAGGATCACCGTCTGGTGCGTTATGCCATCGGCGATGAGACTTACCGCCCTGAGTAAAAAGAGAACGCCAAACACAAATAGGAATCCACCGGATAGCTTCTCGAATACAAGACCATCGAGCTGTCCTCGGACAGAGAACCCGTCGATGCTCATGATGAGCCTGGTCACCGTGATTGCGCTGAGGAGGACGAGAACCAGGTAAATCATCAGGGTCCAGTTTACGGGCAAGCCGAAAAGGTAGGCGGTGTAGTTATAGAGCACATAGAGAAGCGTCCCGGGCCATAGGAGAAGACCGATCAATTTACCGCGCCATGAAAGCCACATGGAACCGATCAGGATGGGCAAGCCGATGAGCAGGTTGACCACATCGTTGGCGACAAAAGTTCGAAGCACATCATCCGTTGGATAGATGGCAGCTAAAAAAAGCAACCCACTGATGTCTACGATGGCCATCAATATTGCGATGATGGCCGAGACTTTGTACATCAATATTGGATCTCGCGTAATTGGTAGAGTTTCATTTGAAGCGTTGTCAGAAAGGATGTTCACGGTTTTATGGGAAAAAGCCAGAATACCCTGTAGCTTGCTGCAGGGATGAATGGCAAG
>CAZMZL010000251.1:0-4228 GCA_964570595.1 uncultured Anaerolineaceae bacterium
GCCTCTGACTGTTGAGAATGTCCGCGGCATACTCCCTCGAGGGGGCACCATACTGGGTACAGCGAGCCGAGGGAACCCATTTGCGAGGAAAGTGGTCGAGAACGGGGTTGAGAAGATTGTAGACGTCTCGGACCTCGTCGTAGAAAGGATCCATGAGCTGGATTTTGATGCGCTCATCGTTGTGGGCGGTGATGGTACGATGCGAATTAGCCTTGAGCTCTTCGAGAAGCATTGTCCGGTCGTGGGCGTGCCAAAGACGATTGACAACGACATCGACGGCACGGATGTAACCTTTGGGTTCGACACGGCTGTGAACATCGCAATGGAAGCCATCGATCGGCTGCACACGACTGCGGAGTCGCATCACCGCGTCATGGTTCTCGAACTCATGGGACGCGATGCCGGCTTCATCGCGCTTCATGCAGGCGTCGCCGGAGGGGCGGACGTTATTCTCATTCCGGAAATACCGTTCGAGTATGATAGCGTGAGGGATAAGGTGCTTGCCAGGGCGGATGCCGGTCGTCATTTCAGCATCGTTGCAGTGGCTGAGGGAGCACACCCGAAAAACGGGCAGCCCCTCTATCGTCTGGATGGAGACAAAATCTATACACCCAGGCTGGGCGGGGTTGGCCGACTGGTTGCGGACTATGTGGCCACAGCATGTGAAATGGAATCGAGGGTGACGGTGTTGGGACATCTACAGCGAGGGGGATCACCGACTGCATTTGATCGATGGCTGGGTACTCGCTTCGGCGCTGGAGCCGTGAGGCTGGCAGAGGAGGGCGGATTTGGCCGCATGGTTGCATTGGCCGGAACGGAAATTGTCGACATATCTCTCGAGGATGCGCTGGCTGTTCCCAAGCGGGTTCGGCTTGACGGTGATGCTATTGCCACGGCGCGCGGGTTGGGAATCTGCCTCGGAGATTGAGCTCATGAATTGTGGTTACGCCGGACGGCTGAGGTAGTGTTGGATACGACATCGACGAGCAAAGAAATTCGACAGTTTCTTCTCGGGGCGATTCTCGGGGCATCTTTTTTTCTGGTCCTGGCGGGGGTCGTTGAAATTGCGATTTCTCGAGAGGAAAAATGCCATCGCGAGAATCAGCGGATGCGTCTCGCTGCCAACAATTACCAGGTCTGTCTTCCCGAGTGGGAATCCTATTTTCTCCGTTCGACTTCACGAGGCATTGTCTGGACCCTGAACCATGATGCAGCTGCGCCTCTCGGATGGGTGATCATGCTTGTTTTTTACACCGTCCTCGGTGGGTTTTGTGCGCAGATGCCTCGTACCTGGGGCGTGGCTACGTTTCTCGCTGTGGGTTTGAGCGCAGTGGCGATTTTTGCAGGGATGGGCTACTTCCTTGAATTTATCGTGTTCTGACCTCCCTTTCGTGTGAGCAGACGGCGTATTTGTCCCTTCCTGTGCTTGATTTTCATCTTCTTGGGCGAGCACGAAGGCTCGCCCCTACGGGTTGATAATCTGCATGTAGGGGCCGGCCTTCGTGCCGGCCCTGTGTTTTTCACACCCATGCCATCGGCGTAAAGGCCAGCCAATATGCCGGCCCAATGAAAGGGACCTCCACTGGATCTCTGTATGGATCTATTGCGAAGGCTGGCGGTCACACGGGTCCGTCCCTACACAGACCGAGGGACCATAACCTTCCCGAAGATCGCTCCCATGTTACGATGATGGATATTGCTTCGTCACTTGCGTTCCCCGCAATGACAGTTCCTGCAAAGGGCGAGCACGAAGGCTCGCCCCTACGGGTTGATAATCTGCATGTAGGGGCCGGCCTTCGTGCCGGCCCTGTGTTTTTCACACCCATGCCATCGGCGTAAAGGCCAGCCAATATGCCGGCCCAATGAAAGGGACCTCCACTGGATCTCTGTATGGATCTATTGCGAAGGCTGGCGGTCACACGGGTCCGTCCCTACACAGACCGAGGGACCATAACCTTCCCGAAGAGGGCGCCCATACGGGTTGATAATAAGCCAACCACGTCGCTCCCGTTCTTAAAAGTGTCGTTAGAAGGATGAGAGCCGTCACGAAGACGGCTCTCAAGTGCGCTGCGGCGCCCTTACCCTAATGGGAGGAGGGACGCCGCAGCACGTTCAGCATATTCATTCGTACTCATTGGCATCACCTCCTCCTTTCGTGGGATGGCAAGAAGGAGGCACACGTTCAAGTGTGCGTATGAAAGTATCGCACATTTAGAGTTCATGGTCAATTCATTCAATCAGCATGGCATCCCCAAAGGAGTAGAAACGGTAATTCCTCTTGATCGCCTTTTGATAGGTATCAAGGATAAGATCCTGACCAGCGAAGGCAGAAATCATCATGAGTAATGAGCTGCGGGGCAAGTGAAAATTCGTGATCATCGCATCGACAGTCTTAAACCGGTACCCTGGAAGGATGAAGAGGCTGGTGGGACCCTCAAAGGGGTCTACCCGTTCTTTGGGTGAGGCGGATTCGAGCGCTCGAACGGTCGTCGTTCCCACGGCTACGATTCTCCTGCCCTCCTCTTTGGCTGCGTTGATACCGCTTGCTACACGATCAGATACCCGACACCACTCCGAATGAATGGCATGATCGCTGGGATCATCACATCGAATGGGCGCGAAGGTGTCAAGCCCGATATGAAGCGCAATGGAAAAGACGGTGACGCCAGAATCTCTCAGTTCGTGCAGGAGTTCTGGGGTGAAATGCAGACCGGCGGTGGGGGCTGCTACAGAGCCTGGAAGTCGGGCGAAGATCGTCTGGTACTCATTTGCGTCCGCGAGCGGTTCGTGGATGTAAGGCGGAAGCGGCATCTCTCCGATCTCGCCTAATCGAGGTGAGATCGGATGCGAAAATTGAATTATTCGTCTAATCTCACCCAGATCGGTAAGAATTTCTCCCCGTAAGCCTTCTGGGAAGGCGATTCTCACCTCCGGGATGAGGCCTTTCCCCCCGACGATGCACTCCCACGTAGAGGAATTAATTTTGCGGATCAACAGGACTTCAACCTTCCCGCCGGTCTCTTCTTTCCTTCCGTGAATTCGAGCGGGAATGACCTTGGTTTCGTTCAAGACCAGGACATCATTTTTCCCCAGAAACTTCGTGATCTCATGAAATACGTGATGGCGGATCTCACCCGTCGCCCGGTTGAGCACCAGTAATTTAGAGGAATCACGAGGGGATGCAGGACGTTGGGCGATTCTTTCTTGTGGAAGATCGTAATCGAAATCCGAGGTGAGCACGGGCTATCGGTTGAAGATGCGAATGAGAATGTTGAGGATGAGGGTGAGCAGCAGGCTTAATACGATCATGCTGGCTATGGGCACAAAACATGAAGTGCCTTCACCTTGAATGAGGATATCGCCTGGAAGTTTTCCCAGGGGAATTCCAACTTTTGATGCAACCGAAATGAGCACGCCGATGATGATGAGGACAAACCCGGCGATGATGATCCAACGGGCGAAGCCTGGGATATCAGCCATGATTACAACTCAGGTAGTGATGGCTGCGCCGATGCGTGTGGCGTGAGGCCTAAGTGGGTGTACGCGTTTGCCGTCGCCACGCGACCCTGCGGTCTGCGATCGATCAGTCCCAGTTGTATCAGATAGGGTTCAACAACGTCCATGATCGTGTCAGGTTCTTCGCTGATCGATGCCGCAATGGTCTGCAGACCAACGGGTCCACCGTCGTATTTTTCAATAATTGTCCTCAGGACCTGACGGTCAATATCGTCGAGACCGAGCTCGTCGATCTCTAAAAGGACCAGTGCTTCCCTGGCAACCCGCTGAGTGATGATTCCATCGGCCCGCACTTGAGCGTAGTCTCTCACTCGTCGAAGAAGCCGCAGCGCGACGCGGGGGGTTCCCCGCGCCCTGCAAGCGATCTCTTTACGACCCTCATCCTCGCAGTCGATGTTGAGCACACCCGCAGCGCGTGCCACGATCTCCTGCATCGCGCCCTCATCGTAAAAGTCCAACCGGTAAATGGCGCCGAACCGCGCCCGCAAGGGTGCCGTCAGCAGGGCCAGGCGAGTGGTGGCTCCTATGGTGGTGAAACGGGGAAGTTGTAAGCGAAGCGAACGGGCGCTTGGTCCTTTCCCAATCGTCAAATCGAGCGCGTAATCTTCCATGGCGGGGTACAGGATTTCCTCAACAGCTCGACCCAACCGATGGATTTCATCGATAAAGAGAATGTCCTTTGCTTCAAGGTTGGTGAGAATGGCTGCGAGAT
>CAZMZL010000252.1:0-4205 GCA_964570595.1 uncultured Anaerolineaceae bacterium
CGTGCCGGGTCGAAGAACTGCGAACTCGACTATCGCCTGCCCTTTGATCTCATCGGGTACACCAATGGCAGCCGCTTCGGAAACCATACGATGATTGACAAGTACGCTCTCCACCTCCGCAGGACCCACGCGCTTCCCGGCCACCTTGATCGTATCGTCCGAACGACCCAGTATGTACCATTGGCCATCATCATCAATGGCCGCGAAGTCACCGTGAAACCAGACCTCGGGAATGCGGCTCCAATATGCTTCAATGTAGCCTTCCGGATCTTTCCAGAAGCCACGCGTCATCCCAATCCACGGTTGACGTATGACCAATTCTCCAACCTCGCCCCGCAGCGGATTGCCAGCCTCATCGACTACATCGGAAGCCATTCCGGGAGGCGGGCCAGAAAACGAACACGGCTTGATCGGTCCCAGGACATTGCTTAAAAGGATGCCCCCGCTGATTTCTGTGCCGCCCGAGTAGTTGAGGATTGGCACCTGGCTGTTTCCAACTTTCTCGAAAAGCCAATTCCACGGGTCTGGGTTCCACGCCTCGCCGGTCGAGCCCAGGATTCGCAATGAGCTTAGATCGTGGCGCATAACCGGCTCATCTCCATAGGACATGATCGCACGAATAAAGGTTGGCGCGACTCCCAGGCAGGTGACTTTATGTCGCTCTACTAATTCCCACACCCGATCCACATCGGGGTAGGTGGGAGCGCCGTCATACAGAAGCATGCTGGCGCCCAGGTTCAGCGTACCGAAGACTTCCCACGGACCCATCATCCAACCCATGTCGGTCATCCAGAACACGGTGTCAAATTCCTGGATGTCGAAGCAGTGAGCCATGTCCTGGGTGGCTTTGATGGGGAAACTGCAGTGGGTGTGAACTGCTCCTTTTGGTCGCCCGGTGGTACCGCTTGTGTAAATGATCATGATCAGATCTTCGGCATTGGTGCGCTCGGTGTGGGCTTCGGATGGTTGATTGGCTACGAAATCATCCCACCAGACATCACGCCCAGGCGTCATCGGCACATCGATCTCTTCGATCTCGTTCAAACTGCTCCCCGAGATAGGAGATGTTGAAGTATCTAAACGCCGATAGACGATCACTTTATGAACAGATGGAACATCGTTCAACGCTTCATCAACAGTGATTTTCATCGGTATGGGTTTGCCGCGCCGGAACTGACCGTCGGCTGTGAATATCGCTTTTGCCTCAGCGTCCACAAGCCTGGTAGCGATGGCGCCAGGACCATACCCCGAGAAAAGAGGCACGATGACGCCGCCGATTTTTGCAATGGCCAATAAAGCAATCGCAATTTCAGGCACCATTGGCATGTATAGCCCGATAGCATCACCTTTTCCCAATCCAGCGGCTCGCAAGGCTGACGCTAATCGGTTGACTTCGCTGAACACTTCGCGATAGGTCATCTGACGCGTATGGCCTTCCTCTCCCTCCCAGCGAATAGCAATTCGATCCTGGGTTGGTGTTCCTATCCACTTATCGAGGCAGTTGTGAACGATATTGAGCTTGGCATCTACACACCATTTGGGCCATTGAATACCTTGTGACAGATCTACAATTTGCGTGTACGGTTCGTAGAATTCGATGCCCAAATCTTCCATCACCGCTTCCCAGAACCACGCGATGTCGGCGGTCGAACGTTCCATTAAATCTTCGAATGTGAGCAGTCCATGTCGATCCATGAACCGTTTGAGGCGACTCCGTTTTATATACCCCTCATTGGGGTGCCATACGAACGACTGGTTAAATGGGAAATGTGCCTTGGATGCCACTTATACCCTTCTTTTTTCTAGATTACAGCTTCCCCGAAAATGTCGAGGTGTCTGTCTTCCACCATCTTGTGCGGTCGGGGCGCCAGGCTTCAAGTTCTTCATTCAGCACCTGTGCCATTCGGGAGGCGCGGGTCGATTGCATTGAAGGTGAACAATTACAAATCAGATGCCCGCATCCATGGCTGCCGTCGTTTCGAGCTTAATAAGCAATCGGTGTCAGAAAAGTTGAATGATGCCTATCATACATGAGGGCGAGACGGGTCCGCAAACTACATCCATCACGGTGAAAGTCTGGGTAAAAGGACTGACGGGTTGTTCGGTTCTGATCTTGCCATAGATAACCAGACAACCCCATATCTCGTAGTTCAAGAATGACGATGGGATATCTGATTTTTCTGGTTATTCATCGTGGGCCTGGATTTTCGGAGAAAGTTCAATATCACAATCCTGGCAGGTGTCTCCCCGGAGGGGATGGCGGGAGGCTTCTCACGGGGTATGGGTAAATATTATTGCATCATGTAAGGTGTCCTCGACACATTATTCGCCAACATGACTCACGCAGGGCTCGCACATTGGAGGTGAATGATGGATAAGAGAATTCCTGTAAAAACGAGACCGATCATTTTTACTTTTCTCGTGAACTGCACAACTGGGGGCGCGATCTGGACGACCATCCTCATGTGCACGATTTGGCGGCGGGCGGATCGAGGACGGGGAACGCTGGCGCCAGATAAATCCGTGATTACTCTATGATGCCGGACATCACCAAATCACCTTCTAATCTGAGATGAAATCGGTTTTCTACGACCAGGCTGTATGGACTCATCGGTTTAGTTTGTTAAAGCCTGATTATGACGAAGCGTCGTCAGGCAGACCCGATGGTGCCTGCAACGCACAGAGCCCAGGACCTGGCGCACTTCTTCGATGCTGAGTACGACCGGCAGCTTCTTCTCCTTTGCAGGTCGCACCAGATCGAGAGTGGGCCATTCCCGCTTGAGCGTATGTTGGTAGAAGAATTTGATGCCACACAAGGCGATCCGAAAGGCGCTGGCGGAGATACCATTTCCATTTTTGAGGTAGAGGAAGTACTGGCGCAGTTCTTCCTCGGTGATTTCATCCGGGGTTTTGTTATCGTGCTCCGCCAAAAGTCGAACAGCGGATATCCTGAGTTCTTGGGGACAGACCCCGCAGCTGCAGGTCTTCGATCATGCGTTGCTTTAAACGAGTCATGGTTATACCTCCTGCTCATTATCGATTGCAGGAAATATAGCCGGTGATTTGAAGTTGGCAATTGTCTATTGGAAGTCTTCAGACGGGGAAGGAAAATCCGCGCGACGCGCTTAGTTCAACGACCATTATATTGCATTAACAAATCTCAAATAACAGGGCCCAGCCCGGAATGCGCTCCCCCTCATGGCTTTTTCAGTGCTTCATCGTGATGACCAACATTGCGAAGGATCAAAGCATCACCCTCGGTCTCGAATGTAATCCTCAAGGATTTGCTTGCGTGTGCCTCCCAGATACCCTGTGTTCCCTTGATCCGTTTCACGCGGAGACCAGGGTGCCGAAGATCGCCTGACATGTGACGAATGCCTTTTTGTACTCGTCCTTGATCATCTGCCGCCAGGGATTGATAAGCCTTTTTAAATCGATTTGTGAGGAAGAGACGCACTAAGCTTCGCCGGCTTCAAGCGCATCAACGAGGGCGTCAACGTCCTCAAATTCCTGGATGCGCCCCGTATCGATATCCTCGCTGGCCTCAAGCTCGCCCTTCTGCCAATCATCGCTCCAGAAATACGCCTGGGTCTTGTCGATCAGTTTCTGAGGGCTTAATCGAATGGTGTCGCCTTCAACAATCACCGCGATAAGATCTCCCTCTTCGATATTCGCAGCCCGTCTGACGACAGCCGGAAGTGTGATTTGTCCGTTCCTGGTGACCCTCGTAAGCGTAAAGTCCTCGACCATATGCAGCTCCTGTGCTACTATCTTAGTAATATACTATTTTACAACTGCTTGTTTGTCAACTAACTCGGAGCTGTATTCCGGATCCTCCTATTGGGCAAGAATAAGGAATATAGAGCTTCCTCCCTTTAAATTAGGTGTTTACGATTCGGTGGCTCGAGGCATTGATGGGACACGATTCGTGAAGTAATGCATGTTGCGATGATCGAGGTGTTGCGTAACAGTGAAAACTGCAAAAGGGCAAAACAGCTCAACACATAAGTAGCGTCGAACTTGAAATTAATGAGATATAACGAATGAGTCCTCTGAAACAACTCAGATTGGGAGCCTCACGGCTGCCATTTGGGAATCAAGCTTTCGTGATAATCCACGTTGAAGGAAACCCCAAAAAGAGATAAAAACAGACTTGATCGCCTCTTCCATTTGTTTCTGAACGGCGCTTGCCTTTCTTTTCTCTT
>CAZMZL010000253.1:0-4186 GCA_964570595.1 uncultured Anaerolineaceae bacterium
GATCTCGTCCAAACCGTCCTCAAAATGATTCAATTTACCGAAACCAATCGGACAAGGTGAGAGAATTTCAACAAAGGAAAACCCGCTCTTTTGAAACGCATATAGGATGGCCCGTCTCACTTGACGGACATGAAGCGTGGTCCAACGGGAAACATAGTTTGCGCCCGCCGCAGACAACAAGAAGGCCAGATTGAAGGGATGTTCGGGGCTGCCATAAGGGGTCGTCGTCGTCCTCGCCCCGATGGGCGTCGTCGGCCCGGCTTGCCCACCCGTCATGCCGTAGTTGAAATTATTGGTACAGATCACAGTGATGTCCACGTTGCGGCGTGCGGCATGGATGAGATGATTGCCGCCAATGGCAGCGAGATCACCATCGCCGCTGAATACTGCCACCTGCAAGTCGGGGTTTGCGAGCTTCAACCCGATCGCAAAAGGTATCGCCCGACCATGGGTCGTGTGATACGAATCGATATTCATGTATCCCGCCACCCGACCCGAGCAACCGATACCAGATACGACGACATGGCGGGATGGATCCACCCCCGATTCTAGTATCGCGTTTGCGTAGCATCGCATGGCGATGCCGATCCCGCACCCGGGGCACCAGATATGCGGCATCCGATCCGCACGGATAAGGTCATCAAGGGGATGACGATCCGTAATCTTTGCCTCAGCCATCCTGCGCTGCTCCCAGAATAACTTCGAGGATCTTATCCGGGTGCATCATCGCCCCTCCAGCATGCTGAACGCCCAGGACAGGTTGATGTACGTGTCGCTGCAATTCTCGAGATATCTGGCCAAGGTTCATCTCTGCCACAATAAAAGTGTCGGTCTGATGGACCAGATCCTTGATCCTCCGCTCCGGGAAAGGCCAGATGGAGATGAGGCGCATAAAGCCAACGGGGATCTGTTGCTCCCTCGCCATGCGGACAGCCTTCCTCGCTGATCGGGCAGTGCTCCCAAATGAGATCACGACAATTTTTGCATCATCCAAAAACTCACACTCGGTTCTCAGAATTGATTCTGCGTTCACACCGATCTTACGACCCAGCCGGGTGACAAGATCGTGATGCGTATCTGCGGTCATATCCGGATAGCCTCGCTCGTCATGGGTGAGGCCGGTAAAATGCACACGGTATCCCTCCCCTGCGAACGCCATCGGAGGGACAAGATCGGGGTCATCGACCAGGAATGGGCTGAATTTTCCATTCGGACCGTGCGCTGGTCTCTTCCGCGGCCATCGCTCGATTTCATCCTCGGCAGGGATGACGACTTTCTCCACCATGTGACCGACGACCTCGTCCGCTAAAATGATGACAGGTGTGCGGTATCGATCAGCGACGTTAAATGCCAGAATAGTAAGGTCGAAAAACTCCTGAGGCGACCATGGGGCGTAGGCCACGATCTCGTAATCACCGTGAGAACCCCATTTTGCCTGCATCACATCGGATTGCCCCGGTAATGTGGGCAATCCGGTCGAAGGAGAACCACGTTGCACATTGACGATAATGCATGGAATCTCCATCATCAGAGCTAATCCCAGATTTTCAAGCATCAAGCTCATTCCGGGGCCTGATGTGGCGGTCATCGCCCTGGCGCCTGCTGCAGATGCCCCAAGAACGGAAGCGATGCTTCCCAACTCGTCTTCCATCTGGATGAATACGCCTCCAACCTCTGGGAGACGCCTGGAAAGATGTTCGGCAATTTCCGTCGAGGGTGTGATGGGATATCCCCCGAAGAAGCTGCATCCTGCCGCGATAGCTCCCTCTGCGCATGCTTGATCCCCGTTGATGAAATGCGTCCCCTCGAGTACGTGTCCCATACTCATCAGATTACCTCGAGCGTGAAGATGGCGAACTCAGGGCATACCATCGTACAGAACTCACAATGAACACAGGCATGCTCCTTTCCCATGATCACCTGGGGATAGTGATACCCCTTTTTGTTCTGTGCGGTGGATATCTCGAGAATGTTACACGGGCAGAGTTCGACGCAGATCCTGCATCCCTTGCAGCGATCGGGGATGATGTAGACTTGCCCTTGAGGAACTTTTAGTGCATCCAGGTTTAGAGGGGTCCGTTCAAAGACCTTCATCTTCCTCTCACATTTCGCAGATGACAACCTCTTCAGGACAGATTAAATTGAAATTGGTGTGTAAACCAGGATGTGGTTCAAGCTTCATGCCCCCGGCAACAGCTCCAAGATACACGCAGGTTAGGGTGAAAGCAAACCTTAAGCAAGTATCATGTGTCCACTTTATATTAGCCTAACGTCGTTGAAAGACGGTCAAGGCCCATCAATTTGGGGGAGAAGATAGCCCTTCTTTACAGCTCCACGAGATTGCGTGCCCATATCCATGCCATGTATAATTTGCGCGCCTCCAACTTTTCCTAATCATCGTTCGCCTTCAAAGAGGTCGTCGATGGCAAAACTGCATGAACATCAAGGCAAATCAATCCTTCAAATGGAGAAGATCGCAATTCCCCATGGAGGCTCCGTCGACAGTGCCGAAGAAGCGAAAAACCTCGCCGAGACGCTTTCAGGACCTGTTGTTATTAAAGGGCAGTCGTGGACCACAGGGCGCGCGAATAAGGGCCTGATCCGTTTTGCGGACACACCGGACGAGGCTTATGACGCTGCAGGAGAAATCCTCGGTGAACATGTAGAAGGCTTTGAAATCGACCGTGTCCTGGTTGAGGAAAAGCTCTCGATCGAACGCGAATTCTACGGTGGCATTATCATCGATGGCCACGCGCAAACTCCCGTCGTAATTTTCAGTTCAATGGGCGGTACAGGGATCGAAGATATCGCGCTGAAACATCCGGATGCAGTGGGACGCCTGGAAATCGATATCCTCGAGGGGCTACCTGAACACAAAGCCAGGGATCTCGTACGACGCTGCGGCATTCGCGGGAAGCTACAATTGCAATTAGGTTCACTTCTCGCTCGGCTGTACAAGGTGGCCAAGAAATATGATGCCCGCGCAGCCGAGATCAACCCCATTGTCCTGACGGAGAACGGGAAAATCATCGCGGCTGATTGCCGGATCACGATCGATGACTACGCCATTTTCCGACATCCAGAACTGGGGATTGAAGTCGCCCGAGAATTTGACCGCCCACCGACCGAGCTTGAACGTATTGCCTGGCAAGTTGAGAGGGACGATTATCGGGGTACGTTTTATTTCATCCAGATGGAGCTCGATTTCCAGCGAGGCGACGGCGTCATCGGATTCCACGGCGCCGGCGGCGGAGGATCGATGATGAGCATGGACGCGGTTCTGAAGCAAGGTTACAGGATCGGCAATTTCGTCGACACAAGTGGAAACCCACCCGCTTCTAAAGTCTATCGTGCCGCTCGTATCATCCTCGCCCAAGGTCCTATGGACGGCTATTTCGCTTCCGGTTCGGGCGTCGCCTCTCAAGAACAGTACCACAGCGCACGAGGCCTGGTAAAAGCTTTCATGGAAGCGCCCCTTCGTGTTCCGGCTGTGATCCGCCTGGGTGGAAATGGGGAGGAACAAGCCATCGAGATCATGGAGCGCGCCCGTGACAGGATACCCGCCCCGCTTGAGGCATACGGAAAGGATGACTCCCCTGATTTCTGCGCCGGCCGCCTCGATGCGCTTATCAAATCCCACGCCAAGCTTGCTGTTCTACCGGCGCCCACGAAACCTCCGATGGCGGCAGAACCGTACACCTTCCCCACGGTTACGGATGGCCAGGTTCAATTGGACCATGCGAAATGCCGGAGGTGTGAATCGAAGGTCTGCATCGAGACATGTGTGCCCGGCATTCTACATCTTCAGGACAGTGTGCCGGTCCTGAACATCACCGAGGAGGAAGCCCAACGAGGCGGCTGCATCGAATGTCTTGCCTGTCAGATCGAGTGCTACTTCGAGGGCAACCAGGGAGGGTTCGTTAATCTTCCCATCCCAGGGCTGGAAAATTGACATGTCGATCATCATCGATGCTGAAAAACGGGTGCTCGTGCAGGGCATCACCGGAAGAGAAGGTCGTACCCGTACACAGTTAATGAAGGAGTACGGCACCCAAATTGTGGCTGGCGTCACGCCCGGCAAGGGTGGACAAGAGGTCGATGGGATTCCCGTCTACGATACAGTCGTTGAAGCCTGGGAGCAGCATGGGGCGATCGACATCAGCGTCCTCTTCATCCCCGCCCCTCT
>CAZMZL010000254.1:0-631 GCA_964570595.1 uncultured Anaerolineaceae bacterium
CAGATATGGTGTCGGGTTTTTTCAGAGGAACGAGGGATGGTGTCGAGTCAGCGAATGGCTCATGGGCAGGTCCAATCCTTCATCGGTCAGATGCTGGTCGAACTTGGGCCGGAGGAGTTCGTAGCACGTCTTGCATCTCTTGTCGATGGTGCGTTCTGGGATACCAGAGTCTGGATGGCCGCGACCGGTCAGTGGCCGGAAGATGAGGCTCGTTTTGCCCTGGACCTGGGATGGGTTGATCAAATTCAGGATGAAGAAATCAGAGCGCTTGCGGCTGCAATCGAAAAAGCTTCAATTCCGATTTTATCAGGGGGACACAGCACGGTATCCGGGGGATTGTGCGCATTGCTCGAATCTATTTAATGATTTCCTCTGCGTCATGACGGAGGAGAATCCATCGCTCCGCTGCCAAGAAACGGAACCCTCCCGAAGGTTTTTTCAACCTTCGGGAGGGTTGGCTTATGGCCATCACCGCATGGTTGGGGGTTCACGGCGATGATGCATCTGCCTGTGTGATGTGGGATAACACCGTGGAGACGTGGGTTGAAAGGTGGCCTCTGCATCAACTTTATCAACCCGCTAATGATCGCGTACGCGGGCCGATGTCAACGGGCGTTGTCCTGGCGATTAA
>CAZMZL010000254.1:731-4185 GCA_964570595.1 uncultured Anaerolineaceae bacterium
GATAATTCAGAGCGAAGTGAGGAAGCCCCTCCGCTAATGATCGCGTACGCGGGCCGATGTCAACGGGCGTTGTCCTGGCGATTAAGCATCCAGGACTCTGGCGTAGGGGCGGACCGGTGGTCCGCCCGCCCTTGTATCCGTTCAAATTACGGATCTACCGGAGGTCGTATTCATCTGGCAACTGCGAGAGACGACCGATGTGGAATGGCGGAGGGGATGATTTCGCTTCTGCGTGCGGGCGCAGGCACCTTGGAGGATTGGGTACCCTCACCCCAACCCCTCTCCCTTTATCAGGGAGAGGGGCATTGATCTGTGAAGCTACTCCACCCGAAGGCGTGATCGGCCATACCGATAGGATTTGTCCAAAGGGTTATCTTTTGGGCTTGAGCCATACGCGGATAAAATTTAGGAAGGTAAATGTTCGATCACGCCGATCGGCACGGAAAAGACGACCTTGGAGAATGTCACGTGGGGATAATTCAGAGCGAAGTGAGGAAGCCCCTCCGCTAATGATCGCGTACGCGGGCCAAGGTCGATTGGATTGTGAACAAGGGTCCAGGATTCTGGTGCAGTGTTTGATTGAGGCCCACGACTGTTCATCGGAGGGATGCAAAGTCACGGGATGGAATAGTTTGTGTTAGAAAGGAAAAACCCCCCTGAGGTTCGAATACCGCGGGAACGGTCTTTATGCCACCTTCTCGGAGTACTTGGTCTGATGTATCACCAACCGGTCAGGAAAGGTTCCCACTCCTCGTATTTCGAAAGATAATTTCCGTACAGATAGTTGGCGGTCGCCCTGGGTTCTTCGGGTGTACGCCGCAAGGTCATATGGACCTTGTGGAGCATTCTTCCGCCCTTTTTCATATTGCACTGAGGGCATGCAGTGACGAGGTTGCTCCACGCATGAGCGCCTCCAAGGTGTCGTGGAATAACGTGGTCGATGGTGAGCTGTTTATACGATTTTCCACAGTATTGGCACGTATAACCATCCCTGCGGAAGATCTCCTTCTTGGTAAGACGGACGCGTGGTCTTGGCCGCTTGATCATATACCCCAGCCGAATTACGGATGGTTGGGGGACGGCTTCCCTGACGGTGTAGATATAGCCTCGCCCGTTGAGCACCATCTCCGCTTTACCCGAGAGGTACAGCGTGATGGCTCGACGCGTCGCGCAAACATTCAAGGGTTCGTAGTTCGCATTCAGCAACAAAACGGGCGAGGATAGTTTGTCCACGTGCTTTCCTACCACCACTTTAGACGAATCGCCGGCGAATTTCTGCGCTGACGAAATCGAGCGTCGTAACCGTAATCACGATGAACCACACGGCAAGACCGGCAGCTTTGAAGTCCAATAGCCGCATCCACTGGATCAGCAGGAAGCCGATACCGCCGCCGCCCACAAGGCCGATGACGGTGGACATACGGATGTTGATGTCCCATCGGTAAATTGTGAACGAGACAAATGGGGGGATGATCTGTGGGATTACGGCATAGACAACTGTCTGCAGCCATGTCGCACCCGTAGCGTGTATCGCCTCGATAGGACCACGTTCGATCGATTCAATGGCTTCCGAGTACAGCTTGCCTAGCGCCGCGATCGTATGCAGCGTGAGCGCAACAATACCTGCAAAGGGTCCCAGTCCTACGACGGCCACAGCGATCACGGCCCAGATCAGCGGCTCGATCGACCGGACGATGTTAAGGATCGTACGGACGATATAGTAAATCCCCAGCGTAAACAAATTCGCCGACATGAGATTGCGCGCAGCCAGGAAGCTGATCGGGAGCGCGAAGATGATGCCGAAGAGAGTCGCCATCATCCCCAGGAAGATGGTCTCGATCATCTTTGAGATCACCAGCAGAAATTCCTTGCTTAAGGTTGCAGAGCCTTCCGTGCCGAGCTGGCGAGCCTGGACCTCCCATCCCTGTGGACCTTCGGCGCTCTGAGGCGTGAGTCGGTAGGGCATGGTGATATCGAATGTAAAATCACCGTTATCGTCCGTCATCAAGATGAGATACTCGCCTTCGTGACGTTGACGAAATTCGTTTGTGACCGGGTCTGCCCACCAGATTTCTGTCTCCGTGTTCGGCAGGAATGTAGTTCCTGAAAGGGTGAGAGCGCTTCCGGGGGTGCCATCTTGTTCGGCCAGGAAACCACATCGAGGCTCAACAGCCAGGTAGGGTTCTCCAGTGACTTCTTCGGTCACCAGGGGGAGGGTTTCTGTACAAGGGACCTGCACGGGGGCAGACGCGGAGATGATCTGTTCCTCACGTGAGATCGCTCTTTCCCACGGCCACATGATTTGTTTAAGACGCGGCCCGGCTTTGGTCACCTCGGTTCCGAATTTGTACAGGTCGATTTGTCCGATCTGCCAACCCAAGCCGAAGAAAAGAAGAAGCACGAGAAAAAAGAGCAAATTCGAGCCGCGTGTTTTTCGTTTCGACACCCGATAAGCGTCGATGGCAATCCAGAACCAGAGCAGCAAAGAGAGGATGGCAACTCCAGCCAGCATTGGCTCGAGCTGATATGTTTTTAGGACTTTGTCTGAAAATAAGATTTGGCGTCGTGCAATTTCATTGATACGCCATAGTTGGAGGCCGATGATCGTGGCGAAGCTCATGAAGAACAGCAGTCCTCGTCCGAATGCCCCCGCGAATATATGTCCAATACCAGGTCCGAAGAACGATACAAGGAATGCGAGGAATGGAGGGATGAGGCTTCCTTGTCGATCTTCTTTCTGCATCACTGGGGGGGCGCTCATTGCTCACCTCCCGAAGTTATTTCTCCTTCAAGTCCCTTACCCACGCGAATGGCTTCCTCCCCGTAGATCTCCTTGAATTCTTCGTCCGTCATCGCCTGGATCTCCGCACGTGTACCTTGATACACCACTTCGCCATCGCGTAAGCCGATCACGCTGGTGGAGTACCGCTGGACAAGGTCGAGATAATGAAGACTGCAGATGATGGTGATTTTCTCCTCCTGGTTCAGCTTTTCAAGGTGTTCCAGGATCGAGTGCGCGAGGACCGGATCAAGGCTGGCGACGGGTTCATCGGCCAGGATCATTTCGGGGTCCTGCATAAGCGCTCTGGCGATGCCCACGCGCTGCTGCTGACCGCCGCTAAGTTCATCGGCTCGTTTGTAGGTTTGGTCGGTGATCCCCAACCTCTCGAGGGCGTACTTGGCTTTATCCAAATCCTCCTCTGAAAATTTGTTCATAAGGCTGTGCCATGATCTTGTGTAGCCAAGCCTTCCTGCAAGCACGTTCGTCAGCACAGAAGACCGGTTTACGAGGTTGAAGTGTTGGAAGATCATCCCGATGCGGCGTCTCGCTTTCCTTAATTCTTCTCCCTTCAGGAGTGCAAGATCCTCCCCATCCCAGAGAATCTCACCTTCTGTGGGGTCGATGAGTCGATTGATGCAGCGGAGCAAAGTAGATTTTCCGGACCCACTGAGC
>CAZMZL010000255.1:0-4176 GCA_964570595.1 uncultured Anaerolineaceae bacterium
AATCCGGCCCTAAGATTACTTCAGCGGAGGAGCTTGTGGCTTCCCTGCGTCCAAAGGGGGGGCTTTCGGGTCCGAGGTGTATAATGCTGGGAGGTCCCAGATTGATGAAAATAGTGCTTTGAGGAAGGAGTAATGTTGATGAAGAACCTGACACGCGTACTCGGAATAGTCTTGCTTGTCACCATTACGGCATGTGGAACCACTACGTCCTTGAAGAGCGCATCCATCGATGAGATTGTGGATATTGTATGGCAATGGACGGATTGGGTCGAGGGCGAGCCGGCAAGTGGTTCCATCGTTCCGAGTCCAGAGGATTACACCCTCGTTCTCGAAGCGGACGGCAGATTTCACGCTCAGGTGGATTGTAATTCGGTTCAGGGTTTTTACACTGTTGACGACGAGAATATTCGCTTCGACACGGGGCCGATGACGCTGGCCGAGTGTGGATCAGAATCGCTTTTCGATCAGTTTCTTAAACTTCTGAGCAGGGTCGGCTCCTTTGGGATTCGAGGGGATGAGCTTGTTATGGTAATCGACTTTGACGAGGGGGAGATGGGATTTCAAAACGGGGGAATTGCAGGGGAAAGCAGTGATCCTCCCGCCGACCTGGTCAATATGCAATGGATGTGGAGTGAGATGAGAGAGAGCAGCCCCGCCGCGCAATCCAAGGTCGTTGATCCTGCGATTTACACAATAACGTTCCGGGAGGGAGGCGTTCTCAATGTGAATTCGGACTGCAATGCTTCCAACGGTGTATACAGGATCGATGGTGGGAAGATCACGATCAAACTGGGCGCCATGACGCTCGCAAACTGCGGCGGCGCTTCACTAAGTGATCAATTTATCCAGTTTTTAAGCGCGGTTGAGACATTCAGTCTCGGAGGCGATGGCCTTCTCCTGCATCTTGAGAATGACGCCGGAACGATGAAATTCATTTCGAGTTAATCCTTGATTTTTCCTAGAGTCTCGGATAGGTTATGGTTATTCAGATGGCGGTTTTTTTTGATCGGAGGAGAAGATGATGGACAATGGAGCACCCCCCGCACCCAAAGATGGACCACAGGAAGAGATGAGCGGCGAATTTAGCATGCCGGCTGAGTCGCCCCCAGTTGAACCGAAAGAGGAGAAGAGCAAGACCTGGATCTATGTGCTCGCCGGAGTCGTGATCGTCGTTCTTCTCGCGCTGATCGGTTTTGCACTTTTTGGGGGTAAGTCAACACCTAAGGCGCCCCCTCCTCCCGAGGCTGGCGATGACTCCTGGGTAAAAATTGAAGCTGCCGGGGTCATGCGGGTGGGAACCGCCGCCGACTACCGACCTTTTGAATATTACAACGAGAGCCTCGCAATCGATGGCTTCGACATCGCCCTCATCCGCGAGGTGGGCAATTTCCTGGGCGTGAACACTGAGGTGACCGACTTCGCTTTCCAGGGCCTGGGCGGTGCGCTGCAGATTGGCCAGGTCGATGTGCTCATTTCCGGGTTGAGTATCACCGAGGAACGTGAAGCCATCGCCGATTTTTCGAATGTCTACTATGTCGGCGAGGACGGTGTCCTGGCAAGAGATGGCTCGGGAATCGATTCGGTTTCGTCCCCGGCGGATTTCAGCGGGAAGCGAGTAGGTGTCCAGGATCAGACCGTCTACCAGGACTGGGCGCAGTCGACGCTCGTGGGGACGGGCATCATCACGCAGGACCAACTCTACGTATACGCCAAGCCAGAGCATGCGGTGAACGATCTCGTGCTCGACCGGCTTGATCTCGTCGTGATGGATATCCTCCCGGCGCAGAAATCTGCTGCCGATCCGAAAGTGAATCTGGTAGGAAAGAGCCTCAACTTGCAGCGTTTTGCAATTGCCGTGCCGAACGGAGCGGGGGCATTGCGTGAGCAGATCAATAACGCTCTCACCGAACTGCAGAATAACGGCACGATGGCTCGGCTGTATGAGCGCTACCTGAATTTACAGCCAGGTGATATTCCCACACCGCCCCCTCCTGAAGTTACTGCGACGCCTGGACCAACCGCCACACCTGCAGACTGCATCAATGGGATGGAATTCGTACGCGACCTCAGCTACGATGACCACGACTTCACCGATCTTCCCAAGCTCCAGCCGGGTGAGAAGTTTGCCAAGGGTTGGCGGATTAAGAACTCGGGTACATGCACGTGGACGGAGGACTACTACCTCGGGTTCGTGCGCGGGGACCGCATGGAAGGAAAGGATACGGCTGTAGATAGTGAGGTCAAATCTGGTCAAACCTATGACATGTATATTGACCTCGTGGCACCCAACACGGGTGGAGAATATGCCGGTTGGTGGCAGATGTTCACCGGAGATAATGCCCCCTTCGGCGAGACCATCTGGGTGGCGATCCAGGTGGTTGGACCGACAGAGGTAGCTACAAACACCCCGGCGGCCACCGGGACACCCCT
Organism: uncultured Anaerolineaceae bacterium; assembly: GCA_964570595.1. Classification (GTDB taxonomy): domain Bacteria; phylum Chloroflexota; class Anaerolineae; order Anaerolineales; family E44-bin32; genus E44-bin32. The sequence continues at coordinate 2,431 of CAZMZL010000255.1, forward strand.
GCCGCCCGAGCCGACGGATGTTCCACCGGAGCCCACAGCCACCGAGCATCCGGCGGCCGACCTGATCGGACCGACCTGGGTGTTGAAGGAATACACGCCCCCAGATGGTTCTGCTACGACGCCGCTGGATGATCCTGATTCGACGGTGAAGTTCGAGCTGACCAACGCGGTCGCTGGTTCCGGTGGGTGCAATACCTTCAGCGGGATGTTTGTGTCGGATGGGACTGAACTCGATATCGAAATCGAATCGGTCACAACATTGCTGTGTGACCAACCCATCATGGATCAGGAGGGTTTGTTCCTTCAACTCCTCGATGAGGCCCAGGAATACAGCGTGACAGCTGATGGATCAAAGTTGGAATTGATCGCCGAACGCATCATTGATGATCAGCAGGAAGACGTGATCATCCTGGCGTTTCATGCGGAGTAACCCGGGTCAGCCATAAGAGTTGAAAGAGGCGGAGTGAAAACTCCGCCTTTTTTATTCGAGGCAGACAACAAGGGGACAGGTCACGAGGGCACGAAGGAGGAGGGGATTACCGAATGAAGTCCCGGTGGGACCTCCTATTGGCTGATGACCGGATGTATCTTCAAGATTCTGATGAGATGAAGTTATCGAATTATGGATATAATACACGTTATCCACTCAACTTAGTCGACGGAAATTAGGAGGGTCATCATGGCCGAAGGTGCAAAGAAGCTCTATCGCTCCCAGGATCAAAGAATGTTGGGCGGCGTGTGTGGTGGCTTGGGGGAATATTTCAATATCGATCCTATCATCGTACGGCTCATTTTCATCGCGTTTGCATTGATCGGCGGTGGGGGTTTGCTGTTGTACCTCATCATGTGGTTGCTTATTCCGCTTGAGCCCGTGGCAGGCACTCCTGAACCATCAGCGGAAGAATAATATTCTATCTGGGGCAACCCCTTACCTGCTCAATAGAGAACGATCTACTTATTCAACAAGGCACCTCGTTGCCCAGGTGCCTTGTTGCGTTTGTGCCCATCTTGCAACTAGAACAGAATTTTCTAAGAAATCTGCACTATTCACACGATAACCCAACGAAAGGGCTCCATCTTGGCCGGAATCGAAGGTGATGCCAGGAAACAAGAATACGATCGTTCGGAGGATTCCAAGAGGGAGACGGGTCCGATCGAGCTCATCGGTATAACATCAAAAGTCACGCACATGCGGGAATCGGAACCTTTATGGGCTCTCCGGTTTATATCACGCCTGAGGTTCTCAAAGCTGGGAATGTAGATGTGGCGGTCATTGGCGCTACGCGGAAATATTTCCAGAGAGGGATTAAATCAGGTGACGGTGCGGGGATTTTCTCGCTGCGCTCGAAATGACACATCGAGTAGATGCCAGCGTGAAATAGATGGAGAACACAGGGGGAAATAGGAATGGAAGTCTACTACGTCTACATTCTTACAAATACAAAGGGAACGCTCTATATTGGTATTACGAGCGACCTCGAGAGACGGGTATACGAGCACAGACATGGGATCGGCTCGCGATTTACCGCGAAGTATGAAATCCATCGGTTCGTCTATTTTGAAGAGTTCGGTGAGATACAAATTGCTCTATCTCGAGAAAAGGAACTAAAAAAGTGGCGGCGAAGCAAAAAGATCGCACGGATCGAATCGATGAATCCAAAATGGCAGGATCTAAGTGAAGATTGGTTCGATTCCTGAACTAAATGTAGCCAAAATGACCGGTCAAACCCCTGCATCAAATGTGTC
>CAZMZL010000256.1:0-4150 GCA_964570595.1 uncultured Anaerolineaceae bacterium
TCTCCATGGTCGGCGAACGCCGATGCTTTCGACCCATCCTATCTTAGGGTCTTCGAAAGATGTCCTTCTATCGAACGAGCGACGCACTCCCGGTGGGGAAGCCGGGACCAGAGCCGAGGTCGGCCGGGATTCGGGCTGCCCATAAAACTGTAACAGCGTGGACCATAGAATGCGCCTCCTTTCCATTCAACGAGGGAAGTCTACTTTGTATCCAGGCATCAATCAATCTCCCAAGATTAAAAGAAGCGAAGATGTCAATCATCCAAATCGTGGATCCAATGCACCCAATCAGCTCCAATTGATCTCGCTTTTTTTGCTAACTTGCCGTCGGCTGTCCAGAATGGCGCGCCCAAGTCTTCAGCCACCACAAGATAATGGGCATCATAAGCCACCGTATGCTCGAGCCGCTCAGCCCATTCAATTGCTCGTCGATGTTGTTCGAGGGTCGCTGAAAGTTGCTGGGTATCGAGCGCCCATAGGTGCTGCACAGCATCGTCTGCTTGTTCGCTTGTGAGCACCCCAAGAACCACTGATTTGCGCAAGCCCGAGATGACCTCATATCCCCAAAGTGACGGGGCCACCAAATCTTGTCCTTTCTCTTTCCACTCTTCGAATAGGATACGAGCCCGGTCTGAATACGGCAAAGGAATCGCAAGCGCCAGCGCCAAATTGGCATCAATTACGACAGTAGTCACTCGTCATCTCTGAGAACCCGATCTTGATTTCGATCGTGGTCTGCACGTGCCTCACCCACAAAGTCTCCCTCATAAACCCCGGAAGCGGAAAGCACACTCTGGCGGATCTTATCCAGGTTTATTAGGGCCAGAGCCCGGCGCCGGGTCCGGTTACCCTCGTCGTTGGCCAAGGCTTTCAATCCTATATCGATGGCTTCGCGGGCAACATCCGAGATGCTCCTCCCCTCTCTTTGGGCGATATGTTTCATCTGGTTGCGTTGCTCAGGTTCGAGAAGCAGTTGAGAGCGATGATATCGTTCACCCATCTCGTTCCTCCCTTGTATCGCATATACACATGTGTATACACATGTTATGGTAGCGCATGGGTGCTGCACTGTCAATAAAAGGATTCCTTCTAGGCACGTTGTCTGTGTCTGATGTTGCCTAATATCGGAGACCACAACACTCTTGATCCAGATAAGGGATAGTCTGCCAGGGTGTTGTCTTCAATAAAACACGGGGTTCTTCACGTCGATGGCGTACGCTCAAGTGCGTTGAGCATGTCTGCAAATAAGCCGTATGCGGTTGTATGTGGACCCGGATCTTCCTCAATCATCGTGAGGTCCCCGAGTACGTCGCTTGAAAAAGATACCGCAGAAGATGTGCCCATGACCGAATAGAATGGATCGCCCTGATCAATCTTCTCCAGCCGGACGGACCCGTGCGCCTTCTCGCCATCCCGTCGCGCGCTGCAGATAAGTTTCCACCGGCGTCCATCTTGCTTCGCAGCGATGACATCGTCGACCTTAAGGTTCCCGATTCCCTCCCTTTCGATCTCCTGAGGGGTCGTGGGGATGTCCATCAGGACCGAGACCAATGCAGCAACTTTCACGGAGGCATCCCAGCCATCGATATCCCCGCTGGGATCGCTCTCGGCGATGCCTATCGATTGGGCGTGACTGACCGCCTCGTCAAATGAGCGTCCATCTTCCATGAGCGTCAGGATGAGATTTGTGGTTGAATTCAACACCCCGCGAAAGGACTGAAGTTCGGCGCCCGGGAGCGCTTCACGCCATAATGAAAATATCGGTGCGCCGTCCATGACGGTCGATTCGAACAGGAAGTGACCGCCATGAGTAAGCGCCAGGTCACGTAGTTCGCGGTATCCATGCACGAGAGGTCCCTTGTTTGCGGTGACGGCGGTTTTCCCCATTTTTAAAATTTGTTTCAGATGCGAGAGCGCCGGTTCTCCGGTCTCATAATTCACCGGTGTGATCTCGAAGACGACATCCGCGTGACATCCTCGAACAAACTCAACGCCTGCGAGGGAGGTCGTGTCACCGGCGAGCTTATGAAGCGATTGATCCGCTTCGGCCAGCGTGAGAGCCGCTTGCAGGTCGATGCCGCCTTCGTTGATGACCGTGCCATGACGCGCCGTCAATATCCCTGTGAGGACAACATTGAGTTCGCGCTGCCTGGCCAGGAAAGTTTTCTTCGAGAGGAGCAGTCGGGCGAGAGCTTGGCCGACGTTGCCAAAGCCCATCAATGCGATTTTTACTTCCATGTCAAATTGCCTCCATGCATGCAACGTGAGATTTGTGAACTAAATGACTGGCCAGGGATAGGGACGGTCCGTCCCCGGAGGCGGGAAATACCGGGATCGAAGAAGCCATTCCGCTCGGTCGATCATGGCGCCGTACTCCTGTGCTGATAACAGTTTCCCCAGGTCGTTCTGCAGGTTCGCATCGCGGCGGAGTCGCTCCCGGAAATTTTCCAACTCAGCCAAGATATTCTCGGGAATTTCTTCGTCGATAAAATCCCAGATCACGGTACGAAGTTTGTATTCCTCATGAAAACAGACGCCGTGATCGATCAACCAGATGTGGTCTTTCTCGCCCAGTAATACATGCCCTCCTTTCCGGTCGGCGTTGTTAATGAGAATATCGAAGACGGCCGCACGGCGAAGGGCTTGTTTCTCTGTTTTGCTGAACGTGAAGTAATGGCGATTGGGATCCGCGTCGATGAAGAATTGCAAGGAACCCGGACCGGCTGGACCGTTTTCCCGAAGAATAGTAGGAGGCACCAATTCCCAGTCGAGGGATTCGCTCACGAGATATGCCGCCAGTTCCCGACAGGCGAGAGAGCCCTGCGGGAAATCCCAGAGGGGCGATTCCCCTTCGGATGGTTTGTAAATGGCCGGGAGCTCCCACCCGGGTCCCTTGACTCGTGCAAGGAAGGTGTAATTTGAACTCCAGGTTAATTGACCCACGACCTTAAGCTCGCCAATGGCAAGCTTTTCGAGGATAGAGTCATGGTCTTTTGACATCATGGAGGTTATCTTTATGGGTGTCTTCTGTGAGAGGGGGTCCATGCGGAACTATTCGGTGCTGCCTTAATGTTTGTGGCCGTTTCGTTTTGGGCAAAAATGTCCATCCGCATCCATGGGCTGCCCACAATTCCCACAGATCGGACGACCGCGGTTTGCGAGCTCGAGGCCCCACAGGCACATGCGCCTCATCTGGGAGCGCGTGCACCAGAAACGGGCGGATGAGGCCTGGTCGGGGTCTTCGTCCGGCGCTTGAATCTCTCTTGCCACCAACACGATCGTGTCGGTATCCTCGTCGTATCCAAGACCCATATGACCGACTCTAAAGACAGGGTCGATCGGCTCCTTGAGTTTCATCTCGGATTCGATAAAGTCGCCCGATGCAGGGCCAAGCTCCGGGAGCCGTTCATGAAGTTCTGCCAGGAATTGCTCGAGTCCTACAGCAAGGGATTGCATTTGCTGTTTTTCGACGATAAGTGTAATCAAATCTTTGTCGTTGCTGCCCTGCAAATAGAAGACACGCTTTCCCGATGGCCCAACGGCTCCAGTGGTGAGATTCAGAACTGGTTTTAGTTCGTACTCGACATCCGTCATAGTCCACTCCCGACGTGGTGTTGTCGGTAGAATGATTCTTCACCGTGGTTTGAAGTATATCATTCCTGAAAAGGCGTATTGGTCGCCCTTGTATCGTTGAGGCGAAGAAGATGTGTCCCGTGTTCGCCGATGTTGAGGATGCTGAATGACGCGGGTTCGATCACCAATCGTTGGAACAGATCGATATGAAGTCCAATATAGTGGGCGATGGCCAGCTTGATGGGATCTGAGTGGAACACACAGGCGATGATGCTCCTTTCCCCGGGATGGGAGCTGTGGAGGCGTTCAAGTTCGTGCACAATTCGTGCACTCGCATTCGTAAAGGATTCGCCGTTTGGAAACGACGCTCGTGAGGGTGCTGATTGGATCATGGGCCAGAGCTTTCGCCGTCGCAGCGACTTCAAGGATTTTCCCGTCCAGCTCCCGCAGTCAACTTCCCCGAGACCCTCTCGGACGATGGGCTCCAATTTCCTGGGATTGCCAAGCGGTCGCGCGGTCTCATAAGCTCGTTCAAGAGGGCTGGTATAAATTGCTTCAAATCTAACGTTGGAGAGCA
>CAZMZL010000257.1:0-4050 GCA_964570595.1 uncultured Anaerolineaceae bacterium
TCAGCGGTAAAGCTGCTTCGCAATGACATGGGTTGGTGTTTCATCCTGTTCGAGCGGCGTCACACGCGCGGTTGGGTCAGGTTCCAAACCTGCAAACTCCCATCAACCTCCCGCGGGTTCAAAACCCGCGGGAGGTTTGCCCCTCCCCTGACCGGAAGTGGGGCTGCATCCGACGGATAAGATTGAATTCGCACCGATCAAGTTTCATGGCGGGATGGAGGTGGGGCGGGCCGACTATGGCTCGAGATGCGCGTCTACAACGTGTCGGGCAAAAGCCAGGGAGCAGGTGAAGGCCGGTGAAACGGCGTTTAATATGTGCAGGGAACGGTCATCCTGAAGCAGGACAAAGTCGGTGACCATCTGCTTGCTGGGCCAATGGACGAGCTGCGACCGGATGCCAATTTTATCGGTATTTTCAAGATCATCCATTTGCAGTCTTGGGACGAGTTTTTTCGCTTCTTGATAGAGGAATCGCTTGAAGGTCATGATTGGTTCGGACATGGCCGCGCTCCGGAACCCGGCGTTCTTGAAGAGCAGAACAGCATCACGGGCGGCGATGAGGGGCGTTTCCCACCCCAATCCCTCCAGGATCGCATAATTTTCTCGACCGAATGCCGGGATCGCGGACGGGCCGATGTAGATGCGGTCATCGGCTGTTCTCGTGAAGTGCACCCCCAGGAAAGGATTCCTGAGGTCCGGGACGGGGTAGATGCTGCCGCGCACCAAATCAGACCGTGACGCCCGAACCCGTTTGTAGGTTCCTTTGAATGGCAGGATCTCGTACTCACGGCCAAGTTCGAACATGTGGGCGATGCGATCGGCATAGACCCCCGCGGCGTTGATGAAGCGGTTGAAGGTGATATTCCTGTGTGAGGTGCGCGCGGTCCGATCTCCACCCAGACCGAGGAACTGTTCACCAAGATGGACCCGGGCGCGTCCAGATCGTTCGATTTCGTCGGCGATCGCCTGGAGAATCTCGATCGGACGGATGACGGCCGTATTGGGGGAAAAGAGCGCTGCCTCGATCGTGGCGGCGTGAGGCTCGATTTCTCGGAGCTCCCTGCGGTCGATGATCCTGGTTTGCGCACCGCTGGCATCGGCGCGGGTTTTCAGATCGTATAAGCCTTCGAGTTCCTCGGGGCGCTTCGTGACGATGACCTTCCCGGTCTCCTGCAGCGTTAAACCGTGAGCACGGCAATATGCCTTCATGAGCCGGTTGCCTTCGACGCTAAACCGGGCTTTCAGGCTGTCGGGTGTGTAATAAATCCCCGCGTGCAGCACGCCGCTGTTGCGCCCGCTTGCATGCGCGCCGAGGTGATCTTCCTTTTCGATGACGAGGATGTCCTCAGCGCCCTGATGGAGCAGCTCCCGCGCGATAGCGAGGCCGGTGATCCCGGCGCCGATGATGAGGGTGTGACACTTTGAAGCTTCGGTGGCGGTCATGAATGCATCAACACCTTGAGTAGACCTCCATAGCACACTCGTAATTCTGTTGGGTCAGGGACAAGCCCAGCCATCTGGGGCGGTATCAGGACGAGCACGGTAGAGGCACGCTCATTTTACATGATCTTCAAGCAGGGGGTTGGTGCAAGGCCGATCCATCCGCTCTGTCCAACCGGTTTAACTCGATGCTGTGGGGACCTTCATCGGCCCCGTAATCGCTGGAGGCCTGATACCCATCCAAAGGATCGTCTATGGGGCGAATTGTGCCATGAATTGTTCGTTTGTACTGTGCGGTACAAACTTCGAGCCTTTGCATTGTTTTCGATCAACGATACAATCCCTGCATTCAAGGGATCAGCGATCAAATCCAATGAAAATTACACCCACAACCCTTCCAGACGTCCTTCTCATCGAGCCGACGCTCTTCGAAGATGAACGAGGTTTCTTTATGGAAACCTACCAGGCGGAGCGGTTCGAAGCGGCCGGGATCCCGGGCCGGTTTGTCCAGGATAATCACTCCGGTTCAAAGCGAGGGGTGCTCCGAGGACTGCATTATCAGATCCGACAGCCGCAGGGGAAGCTGGTGCGGGTGGCGTTCGGCGAAGTCTACGATGTGGCCGTCGACTTGCGCAAGGACTCAGAAACATTCGGGTCATGGGTGGGGGCCATCCTTTCTGCAGCAAACCGACGCCAGCTCTGGATCCCGCCCGGGTTTGCGCATGGGTTCTACGTAATGAGCAAGTGGGCCGATCTGCTTTATAAGGTGACGGAAACCTATGCTCCAGAATGGGATCGCACGCTCCGCTGGGATGACCCTGATGTGGATATTGAATGGCCCCTGCGGAAGGGGGAGCCGCCCAAACTCTCTGAGAAGGATGCTGCAGGGGCGTTCCTTCAAAATGCAGATCTTTTCTGAGCGCACCGCACAAAGTGTCTTGTTAATGGTCATGCTGCTATTGCAACGCACCGTCAAAACAGAACATACGTGCGTTAATCGAGATCAACGAATATTATATTGACATTGGGAAATTGATGCCCTATACTTTATATACATTAAATTCCGTGGACAATCCCATCAGTCACTGGCTGATTGGGCCAAGGTTGTTCACAATTAATACCCCTGGGAGGCTACTTGCCTCCCAGAATTCTTTTAATGTGTCAGGGAGCAAATCTTAATGTCACTTAAGACAAGAATATTTATTGACTTTTGGAATTTTCAGCTCTCTCTTATTAATGCCACAAGCAACAAATATAGACTTGATTGGAAATCAATCTCCCCCTGGCTGGTTAGTCAAGCAGAATCCCAGATTGGTCAAACATTGACCTTTGAAGGTACGATTGTTTACATCTCGTTTAATCCCAATACTCAATCAGGCAAGAGACTTCGTGATTTTGCAATGAATGTTCTAGACAGATTTCCTGGAACCTCAGTCATTCTTGTTGAAAGAAAACCTCGTAATCCTCCTGTTTGTCCACGTTGCCATAATGAAATCATTAAGTGTCCTCACTGTGGCGGTAAAATTGAACGTTCGATTGAGAAGGGCGTAGATACAGCGATCGTGACAGATATGTTTCGGCTTGCCTGGGAGAATTCCCTTGATGTTGCCGTGCTTGTTTCATCGGATAGAGATTTTATTCCTACAGTTCAGACATTCTCCTCCAAAGGCTATAAGGTTATCAATGCTCATTTTCCACCTCAAGGTATGCAATTAGCCAGAACTTGCTGGTCATCTATCGACATCAGGCAAGGAGTGAAAGTTCTCGAAAGAAAGCTTTAGAGTTCTTAACGTGGCAGAAAAACAATTCACGGGAACGGATCAAGGATGCGCGACAAATTCCAAGATAGAATTGCGAAGCAATTCCGTGAGTAAGACGAAGTCTTACGACGTAAACTACTATGAAGTATTGCAGCCCCCGGCTGCTCTGTTCAAAGCCGATATCAAGGAGGAATAGATGCAGAACGTATTGATCACCGGGGGCGCAGGCTTCATCGGTTCTAACTTCATCCGCCATTTGTTGACACACGAGCGTGATACCCGGATCTGGAACCTTGATGCGCTCACATACGCCGGGAGCCTGGAAAACCTCAGGGATTTGCTTGGGGAAGAACGACATACGTTCGTGGAAGGCGATATCTGTGATCAACCACTAGTTGAAAATATTATGCGGAAGAATGGGATCGATACGATCGTGCACTTCGCCGCCGAATCGCACGTCGATCGCTCGATTCTCGGCCCTGGGGCATTCGTCCGGACGAACATCCAGGGCACCTTCTCGCTACTGGAAGCGGCCCGCAAGATTTGGATTGAAGAGGGTATCGTTGCCCCGGATTCGACCCGCTTCCATCACATCTCCACAGATGAGGTGTATGGTTCATTGGGTCCCACCGACCCCGCCTTCACGGAAAACACAGCCTATGCGCCAAACTCCCCCTATGCTGCTTCGAAAGCCGCCAGCGATCACCTCGTGCGTGCGTACGGTCATACCTACGAGCTTCCAATCCTGGTGACGAACTGCTCCAACAACTACGGCCCCTACCAATTTCCAGAGAAGCTTATTCCACTCATGATCCTCAACGCCCTGCAAGGGCTTCCCTTACCGGTGTAC
>CAZMZL010000258.1:0-4048 GCA_964570595.1 uncultured Anaerolineaceae bacterium
GTCGGAAGCGTCGCCCGGTACATCCATGTCTTGAGCGATTCTTTACTCCCCTCAGGGACTTCAAGACGGAGGGGGAAGTTGGGAAACAGAGCGCCGGCCAGGTTGGTCAATCCTAATAGAATCAACAGTGCGGCTCCAGCCTGCCCCAGCCAATGACCCTGGAGCAATGTGGAAGCCTGCAGCAGCCCCAGTCCGATGAGGAAATAGACCACATAGACTGCGCCGATATACACGATGCCCATGCGCACGATCGAGCGCCGTGTCTTGCGGATCGTAAACAAGAAAGAGACGAAGAAAAGCAGGATGGCCAGAGCACAGGGGTTGATCCCGTCCACCAATCCAGTGAGCAGGACTGCCGGGAGCAGAATTCTTTGATTGGATTCAGCAGGGATCCTAGGCGGTGCGACTTCGAAATCTCCCTTCTCCATTTCGAACCATTCGAGATAGTCTTGGATAGGGGTGTCATCCGCGTAGCGCTGGACGGGGCCTGCGAATGCCCAGGCCTGATATCCATCCTCGGCGCCTTCCTCACGATAGAGGACGATCCGTTCCGGCAGCTTAGCGTCAGGATCAAGAAGCGCCTCAACCACCGCGCGCGGCGGCTCACCTTGCAAGATGATGCGTCCATCATCGACAAATGTAACCAGGTGGCTTTGTAAATCGAGCGGGATCCCCAGCGCGTGGTTGAGATCGTTAAGCTCTTTCCGGTTTTCTTTTTGGTTAATGTAATCCTTCTTAATCAACTCAATGTGGTATCGATCCATGATTTGAGAAAGCTCACCCTCGACGTAGGTGACACATTCGTCGCAGGCTTCGTTATAGTAAACGACGGCCTGACGCAGGGTCGATTGTCTGAGTATTCCCATATGCGCAGAGCCAAGAATTGCAATAGCCGCAGCAAGGACGGATCGGGCCAAAATCATCATCTGAACTCCTTCAGCAGCATGTCAGGGTTTTCGGGATTTCTCCTTCATCCAACAAACCGAATGGGTTCCCATGTTCTCGAATATTCGCGATCATCGTACGGTTGGCCTCGGTCTCAACGCCTCGAGCCACCAGGACGGCTCGAATGCTTTCCCCCATCGGATCGTGATCTACCGGGCAGATCTCGCGACAAGCACGACACAGCGTGCATTGGTAGAACACGATCGAGGCGATATGTTCGTCCGCCAGGATAGACAGCCCGCGAGGGCTGATGTGTTCCATTCGCAGTATGGTGAACACCGGGCAGATTTCCCGGCAGAGACCACACTGGATGCAGGGCGGATTCTCGGCGGCATTTATCAGCATAACTTCCCCCGGTTGATCAGCCGAGTGGGGTCATAAATGTTCTTCAGTCGAGAGATCTCTACCCGGAAAATTTCACTGATCCACGCTTTCTTCTTCAGACCAATGCCATGCTCTCCACTGACTTGTCCCTTCCAGGTGGTGGTAAGCTCATAGAGCTGTGCGACCTTCGGGTCGTTGAAAGGGAAGCATGGGTGCACGATCCCGATTCCGAGATGTCCGAAGGCCGGTATGCTCTCTGAATCGAGCCATTCCAACAATTGCAGCAGGCCCTCGCGGCCTAGAAGCGGGTCCTCAATCTGAGGGAATCCGTTACTGGCGAGCATCGGATATAGCCCATCGCGTGCGCGCCATATTTCTGCGATGAGGGCTGGATCTTGGATTTCCCCTTTCCCGGAATCGAATTCGGCGATTAGATGAGGGCGCGCTTCCCAGCCGATCAAAGAAGCAGCCTGGCTGTTTATGTACTCCAGCGCAGTGAGCGTTGGGTCGTCCAACCATCGGTCCCGCTGGAGAAGCACTTGTTCACCCTCCTCGAAAGCATGGATCGAGATCGTCCTTTGCTGCGGGATTTCTGTCATTCTGATTCTGGCCTCGGTGATGAAACCGGTCGAGCCTTCCCGCCCGATCACATCTTTCAGCGTCTCACCTGACAGGTCGTGTATCTGGCCCAGGCCGTTCACCAGGGTTACCGCTTCAACCCAACGCCCCATGGGGCCGTAGCGCACGGCGCGCATTCCGGCTGCATCGGTGGCAATCATGCCTCCAATCGTCGCCGACCGGTGACTGCCGGGGATGACGGGCAGGAAGAGGCCGTGAGGGGCCATCCACCGGTTTAGCTCTCCCAGCACGACCCCGGCGTCCACCTGAACATATCGACCTTCCCGCACGCTCCCTATATGGTTCATCCCAGAGAAATCCACGATTACGGAACCCTGGGGGGTGGCACCGCCACACAGACCGGTTCCTGCGCCTCGGGGGACAAGATCGACATCCTCCCTCATTGCCCATTCAACCAATGTGCAGAGATGGTCCGTTCGCGTTGGCCAGATCACACCGAGGCACTCCCCGCTGATAAAGGAGGCGTCGCTTCGATAGACCATCCGATCTTCAAGGGATGATGATATCCGGACAGAGCCAAGGGCGGATTTGAGATCACCAAGGTTCACGATCCGCCTCCTTCCTCACCGAAGTTCAGAGCCTCGCTGAATTCCAGGACGGTCATTCCCACAGCGTTTTGCTTGAAATGGGCATAGCAAAGCGGGCAGGCTGTACAGAGATGATCACCCTGGACTTGCGCAAGGCGCTGCTGGGCGATCGCGTCCGCAAGTTCGGGGTGATTGGATTTAAGACCACCTCCCGCGCCGCAGCACAGGCTTTGCTGGCGGTTATCCGGCAGTTCCGCGACATCCCATCCTGAATCTGCGAGCAAGTTTCGCGGCTCATCAAAGATTCCCGACCAGCGTCCAAGATGACATGGGTCGTGATAGGTGATTTCCCCATATTTTTCTATCGGTAATTCCTTTGGTTGAAGCCTTTGGACCCTTTCCGCAAGAACCTGGCTGGCGTGATGAACCTCCATTCCGTAGTCTTGTTGGAGTGTGTGATAACAGCCAGGGCAGTTGGTGATGATCTTACCAACGCTGAATCGAGAGAAGATTTCCAAGTTTTTGGCCTTGAGGTCATCGAAATCCGAGGCGTATCCGGCGCGTTTCACTGGACTGCCACAACAGAGTGTCTCCCCATCGAGGACAATGAAATCGACTCCCACCTCGCGAAGCAGAGCTTCGTAGCGCGCCTGAATTTCCGGGAGGGCGCAGTGGGTTACACATCCAGGGTAATAGAGGGTGTTGAGCGTTACGAGCCTATCAATCCATTTAGAGAGCATCTATCCGTCCTGTTCTTCCGGCTTTTGAATCGTGACCTTAAACTTCACCTCTACTTCGGGATTGTCAGGGTCGTTACTGCGAATATAGATCACTCGTAGAATATTGCCGTATAAATCATCCTCGGTTGGATCGAGGGTGACTCGCATGAGGGTCGATTCTCCGGGAGGGATGGAATCTTGATCCACAGTCGCACTCGTGCATCCGCAGGAGGTGCTGATCTTTTGGATCTGTAGGGGGCTGCCTCCCTCGTTGTGTATCGTATAGATCAGTTCAATGGGCTCTTGAGGTCTCTTTCCCAGATCTTGCGTCGCGGGCTCGACCATGATTCGAGGGTCTGAACTTGAACAGGCTGACAACAAGGCCAGTGCGCTTCCCAAGAGAATGAATTTCTTGATCCCGCAGAACCATTTCGAAGAACGCTGTTCATCGATCATGTCAGTCTCTCTTTTTCTTGAGCTTGACTGCTAAAGGCCGTTTGTGAGCGGGTATCCCGCCTCTTGCCACGCACGCATACCGCCTAGAATGGCACTGACATTCGAAAATCCCAATTCCATCAGAATTTGCGCCGCACGGGCGCTCGATTCCTCGTTGGGTCAAGTGCAGTATGTGAGAATCTCTACTTCTGGGTCGAGATCACGATATCGGGTTTCTAAATCCGCCAGAGGCATAGAGATCGCGTTCGATATATGTTCCGTCTCGTACTCGTCAGTGCTGCGGACATCTAGGAAAAGCGCTTGACCGGAATCGAATTTCTCCTTCGCTTCCTGTAGCGTAATGCGGGAAATCTCAGGGTAGGGTATACCCTGTTCATCGTGAGTGTCTGGCACATCGCCAACGATTGTGTTGGAAGGACTCCGATCGGAAGAGAATGC
>CAZMZL010000259.1:0-4044 GCA_964570595.1 uncultured Anaerolineaceae bacterium
CCTCCAACGATTCGTCGCTACTATAATCGTACAGGGCGCCCATTCCGCCTCGGTCCGCTCCAACATCTCCTCCACGGCGTTGATATATGCCGAGTACTCCTTGTGATGGCGCCAGTCTTCATCTGTGACCTGCCAACTTTTCAGCGGATCTTTCTCGAGAAGCTTAAACCTGCGTCGTTGTTCTTTTTTATCGATATGAAGCCAGAATTTTACCAACACGTAGCCATCGTCTGAGATCGTCCGCTCAAAATTCACAACATCCCGATAAGCCTTTCGCCAGTCTTTCTTCGGGATCAGTTTTTCCACGCGCTCAACGAGAACTCTCCCATACCAACTGCGGTCGAAGATGGCCATCTCACCATAATTGGGGAGCTTGAGCCAGAAGCGCCACAGCCATGGGTGCATATGTTCATAGGTTCGGGCAGCACGGATCGGATAAAGCTTGAACCCCCTCGGATCCAGCCTCTGTGTGAGCGTATTGATCGTCGTACCTTTACCGGCCGCATCCCAACCTTCGAAGAGAATTACACTGGGAACACCCGATTTCCAGGCAAGATATTGCAGATCATAAAGGCGGCGTTGAAGATGAGGGAGCTGTTTCTTGTACTCGGTTTTGCTGAGCTTTTTTGTAAGGTCTATTTGCTCCAGCATTCCACCTTCTCCTCTTTTACACTCATGCTATAAATCGGCTATTGCGAGACCGAGGGTTCTTCTCATCTCTTTCCGGGTAAAGTGTTCCCATTGCTCGGGGAATGTGTCGACCAGAGCTCGTAGTGTGGTCTGCTGTGTGATCAAATAGTGTGTCACCCCCTGGATGTTGATGCGTTCACGTTGATCCTTCTCACGCCAATGGTCAAGATACCTGATAAGTATCTGGCAGGCAACATCTGCATCATTGAGGGCTCCCAGATGATCTTGAATTGCGACGGTATCCGCGATGACGGGTTCGATCTCATCTCCGAGGACTTCCCTGAAGAATTCAAGGATGTATCGAAATCTCTTCATATCTATTCGGAGCGCATGATGGGTATCCAAAGATGCTCCTTTTTCAAGGACAGTCTCGTATGCGAGTACAACCTCGAGGTGGTGATAGATGAGCACTGGGATAATTTGAAAAACGCGGTCGGCACTCGGCTTTGAGGGATCATGCAGAATCGCCCCAGCGCCTTCTGTCGTGAGGAAATCTCCGAACCCTGATACAAAGCGAAGGTAGTTCTTCGAGTCCAGGTGAGTTAACATCTTCGCTCTTGCAGCCTCACGCTGCATCTCCCAGGAGCTGAGCAGCGGGTCAAGCGAGGTCTGCTCCTCGGGGGGGAGCGTTTGTAAATATGCCCCAGCATTCTCCATGAAGACATCGAGGTCCCGCACGGAACCGAGTGCTCTGCCTGTCTGGCGAAGGCCTTTCAAAAAAGGACGAATTGCCTTCTTCTGATAATAGGGCCTGAACACGCGCATCGCAGAGCGCATCCTGCGCGTCGCCACGCGCATGTCATGCAGTTCTTCGATATCCGATCCCTCTCGAGTTCCGGCTTCCTTCGCCAGCATCCTGACGAAGTGGTATAAGAACGTCTTTCGCCCCGCCTCACTCATGGGGTCGTCGCGAAGTATCCCGGGTTTCTTTACTTTCTTAGGAAGTGCGGGCTTCGCCGGTGGGGGTGCTTCAACAACCAGAGCGCCAACCGGTAGACTATCGGTAACGACGAGGACCGGCATGTGCAATAGATCGCTGAGCAGGTCAGCGTTTTCTAGGGCATGCAGTGCGTCCTCTTCGGCGGCAGGACCTTCTACCTGAATGGCGATCAGGTTGTCTGGGCCACGGATGACTGTGGTAATCGCCGTGCTCTGGCTCATCGATGCATCCAAACCATCCGCGATGCGGACCAGGGCTGCGACGATTCCAGCCGGGAAGCGTTCATCCTCTTTGATGGATGCGAGCTTGTATTCCGAATTCAACCTTTTTTGCTTAACTTCTTTCCAGTGCAGCGCTGTGCTGAAAGCGACAATGTTACGTTCGGATTCCGTCATTCCATCCAATGTGAGATCAAGAAGAAGATCGCGCCCGAAGGTGTGGTGCGATTCGGGGTTCGCGCGATATCCTATGTCGTGTACAAGCGCCCCGGTTTCGGTGAGCCTGCCGATTTCCTCATCGAGATTGTGGAATTCTTTCAGGAGATCGAAGAGCTCCACCGCTAATGACGCAACATGGTGGGCATGATCCTTGTCGATGTGGTATGTGCGCCAAAGCTCATCGATCGTAATTGGCTTAACATCGGCTTCCGCACGAATGGGCGCACTTTCAAGTGGATTTTCGACAGATACATTCTCCCACCTGTACTCCGCCTCAGAATCATCTTGCGAAGTGGGTGGTTCCGTTCTTGAGTTGGTCGGCTCTGTCTCACGACCGGTCACTTTTTCGATGTCAATCTCGGAATCATCTCCAATTTCATCGGGAGGGGCGTCGGGAATGTCCTCGAGTCCATCGGGTTGGGATGGATCTTCTCCAGAGACGGAACGGAGTTTTTTTAGGGTTTCTTGAGGAAAAATTGCCATCCCATTCTGGTCGTATTCGCTGAGCCAGTGTCGGACAGTACGGGAGGAGAGATTTACATGATCTCCGATTTTAGCTGTAGAAAGGCCCTGGTCATGCAGGATGAGGATCCTGGCTCGACGAAGAAGCGCTTCATTCGATTCGATCTCGATGATCCGAGCGAGTTGTTCTTTCTCAGAAAGTGACAACGAGTGCTCCATGGTGCTCCTTGAGGGGATTCAAAATCAATCTTCTATTATGTGCAAATTACGTGATCGCAACGGACTTCTTCGATTACGCAGTTCGCACTGGCTTCCCATGAACCCGTCTTCTGGGTCGTCCTTCCTAGTGTCTGAACGAGGGCGGCATGACCCATTCGACAGCCCAGTCGCCACCCGAATTCCGGAACGCCGCGATGGTCCCTGGATAGAAGACGACGCATCCTAAATTCATTCTTCCAGTTAATAGCAAACTAGCAAGTCGGCTCATGAAGGGGAGATGCCCTACAAGCATGAGCTTATCTTTCGAAACAGTGAGTTCATCCAGCCATAACTGTGGATCATCCATGGGGCCTAATCCACCCGCTTCTCGCAATCCCCGAGTTGTGTGGATATGTTTTGATAAAATCTCAGCCGTTTGCCTCGCCCGCAATTTGTTGCTGTGAAGGATCTCGTCGATCTGAATGTCTTGCGCGGCGACGTATTTGGCGCTTTTCTCGAGTTCTCTGATGCCTTGTGGCGAAAGGGGGCGCAGGGAATCCCGGGATTCGGGCAAGGCCTCACCGTGCCGAACAAGGAACAAGGAATGGTTCATGGCTTAAGACACTCGTAGACGAAATCATGCGCGATGGCGCGCCATGTTCCCCAACCCGTACGAGGTGGAGGGACATGGCGCAATTCTTTTGCGATCACGGGGAGATCCTCGATGGCGACATCACGAAAAGCGCTGATCTCCTCCTGGCTGTCCGGCAGACGAAGGCTGCCTTGAAGATTGCGAAGGTAAAAAACGTATGAGGCAAAATTGAACTCATCGGATCCGGATGAGATGTGTGCGTTGATCACGCCAAGAAAATCTACCTCGTTCGCGATCATCCCGGTTTCCTCCTCCAATTCACGAAACAGGGCGTCTTCAATATATTCGTCAAGATCAATTCCACCGGTCAGGAGCCGGAATATTCCGGGTTCGTACCAGCTTTTTCGATGCAGCAGGAGGCTTCCCTGGGGGCGTTGGATCGTGAGGACGACTTCGCCGCGCCGCTTAACAGACCGATGAAGGCGCGATTTGTATAAGTACGCATCTCCATTCAGGTACGTGTCGATGACTTCAGGGACACCATACATGGATGCAAGCTGACTGATTTCTTTATCGCCTTTCATGGGCTGACTGTCCTGACTAGCTATTTATTTCCTTCATCATCTGGTGGTTTTTTTTCCTTTGAATCATCAGCCTTCGGCGCTTTCTTCCCTTTTCCATCTCCTTTTTTTCCGTGACATAGGGCACAATATATATCATATAAT
>CAZMZL010000260.1:0-4037 GCA_964570595.1 uncultured Anaerolineaceae bacterium
CCGCACAATGTCCCCGCTTCATCACAAAGACAGGCCAAAATGCGTATAGCTCTATCCTCGATGATCTTCTTACAATGATTACTGGAAATGTCTAGAAAATTGAGGATGATCAATACGCCGATATGAAATCGACTTTACACATAATCCGGATATCCATCATGGCCGCAGCGGTTATGGGCATCTTGTTATGGATCCCGACTGCAAATGCCGCTGCAACTTCTCCGAGGGTTGATCTTGCCAACGTCGGTTGCATCCCTCAACAAATGAATTACGCAAGGGAGCAATGCCTCAAACAAGAACCGGGTGAAGAACTCCTGCAAAGCACAATCATCGACGCTTTTTCAAAGAGTTCATTACCAACAATCGATCTTGACCCATCTCTCAGCTACCTTCCGTTTGGCTACCTGAGAGCCAAGCAGGGGGATACCTCGATCTACTCAACCCTCGAGGCTGCTCAAGATGATGGTCGCGAATCGGATCGAATCAGCCCTGGCTTTGTTTTCCTGTCGTATATCGACAATTGGACATCAGAAGGAAACGGATCGGTATTCCAATCCCAGCGTGGATTCGTCAGTAAACGGGACGCTTCTCCCGTCACCCCCTCCAATTTTCACGGGCTGGCCTTCAGCCGTACGCCCGAGCGCCCTTTCGGCTGGATCATCTCCGGTGGGAGTTGCCCGCAGCACACGCCGGGAGGAGAGTTGGACTACGCCGAGTACTGCTTCATGCGCTACGAAATTGTGCGGATTTACCTGGAGAAAATCGTCGATGGAGAACCGTGGTACCTGATTGGACCCGATGAATGGCTCGAGGGAAAGTTTGTAGCAAAGGTAAACCCCGATCTCGAACGCCCAGAAGGCGTCCAGGGGGACCGATGGATCTCCGTCAACCTTAAAGAGCAGACCGTCGCCGCATACGATGGCGGCCAACTCGTCTACGCGACTGTATCTTCGACAGGGCGTTACGGCACCTGGACCCAACCCGGCACATTCCAGGTCTGGGCCAGGCTTGAGAGAGACAACATGACGGGGGGTGCAGGAGACAGCTTCTACTATCTGGAAGACGTCCCCTGGGTGTTATATTTCGATCAGGCGCGCGCCCTCCATGGCACCTATTGGCACAACCAATTTGGAACACCAAGCTCGCGTGGCTGCGTCAATCTCTCCATCACAGATGCACGCTGGTTTTTTGATTTTGCACAGGAGGGGAGCTGGGTGTATGTGTGGGACCCCTCCGGGGAAACACCCACCGATCCGTCATTGTACGGGCCGGGAGGGGCCTAACCCACGCGCCAGGGACGACCTTTTCATATGCAGGATCGTTAACCCCAATTAGCACAGGCGCAGTCCCACGAAAGCAGAACTTCGTGCGGTTCGCGCCATCAAGGACGCCGAATGCTCCGGCCGCATCTCCTGGGTGCAACACGGCGGGATGATTCCGCGCCGATGCATCCGCACGAGGCGGCTTCCTGCAATTGCGACGTGCTCATGCAGTCGGACAAATTAATGGGAAGCGATCTTCCTTTATTGCAGGGAAGTGATGGGCTTTGCTCGTCATTCCGCCCTTCCCGCCGTTGTGAAGTCGAGCGCATCAATCGTCGTAACGATGCCGACCGGCATTTGAAGATCATCGACGACTACGACGACTTTCGCAGCAAGCAGTTCCGGGAGTATTTGGTCAAACGCCTCGTCTTGATGGACAACGCTTACATCGTCATTAATAAGATCTGCGATCGTCTCGTCCGGTGTGTGTTCATGCTGGGATGCAAGCATGTGCTCGAGCAAATCGACCTCCGATACCATGCCCATAAGTTTGCCACCCTCATCCACCACAGGGAGTTGGGAGATGCCATGGTCCCGCATTCTCCTGATCACCTCCACCTGGCGGTCTCCAGTTGACGCCGTGACCATGGAGGGCAGACCGCGAGATTGGGCCACCTCGATGATCGAAACCTGGTCCAACTCGGCGTGCAGAAACCCATGCTCCCTCATCCAGTCATCATTGAATACTTTGGTCAGGTAGCGCGATCCGCTGTCAGGGAAGATCGTAACGACGAGTGAATCAGGCCCAAGATCTCGCGCTGCTTTGAGAGCCCCTGCGAGCGCCGACCCGGAGGAACCTCCACAGAAGATGCCTTCCTCTCGGACGAGACGTCGAGCCCAACGGAAGGACTCGGCATCGTCGACCTGGACGACCTCATCCACGAGGCTGAGATCTAGCGTCGAAGGGATGAAATCTTCGCCGATACCTTCTACTTTATATGCGGCCGCCTCCAGGCCATCTGCAGATCCACCCCTCCGCCACGCGTCGTGGAGCAATGATCCGGCCGGATCTACTCCGACAATCCGGACCGGGTATCCATGATCTCGCATATAACGTGCGATCCCCGTTATCGTGCCGCCGGTACCCATGCCCACGACCACGTCGGTCACCCGCCCCTCTGTCTGCTCCCATATTTCTTGCGCAGTCGTTCGGTAGTGACTCTCCGGATTGTTTGGGTTGTGGTATTGATTCGCAAGGACGGCGTTCGGCGTCTCGGCGACAATGCGCTGAGCTACTGAGTAATAAGATAGGGGGTCATCTGGTGCTACCGCAGTCGGCGTAATCACCACCCGGGCGCCGTAGGCTCGCAGGAGCCTGATTTTGTCTTCGCTCATCTTGTCGGGCATGACGAATACGGCTTTATAGTTTTTCAGGGCACAGGCAATTGCAAGCCCGACCCCGGTGTTCCCGGATGTCGCCTCGACAACCGTGCCGCCCGGCTTGAGTGTCCCTTCACGCTCAAAAGCCTCAATGATCGGAAAAGCGATCCGATCCTTGATCGACCCGCCCGGGTTGAACATCTCTAATTTCGCGTACAGCTCGCATTCCAGACCGCGCGTGACACGATTGAGGCGCACCAATGGGGTTTTACCGATCGTCCCAACGATATCCTCATGCACATTAAATCCAAATCTGGATGTCGTTTCGTCCTTCATTATCTTGTTCTCCTATTTCCACGAACAACCGAAAGAACGATCTATCGGTTACCCGTTCAATATCCGTACACGATCCCATTCGACCCGCTTTCGTGGATCGGGATGCTTACACTCCCCGGTTTGCCATCCTCTCCCGCTCCAGTGTACGGCTGCTCATCGCGGGGAGAGAAAGGCTCATATTAAGCTGGGTCAACGAAAAGCACTCGAGGGTTCAATTCAAGTTTTCAAGTGGCGGACACAGCTCTCTCGCTTCGACGCAAGCGCGCTGATCCGCTAAAGACAGATGCAATTACTGGAGAGCGAATCGAGGGGATGCAGAGATCGGCAGTGCGCAGGTATTCGCACCGCGGTTTGTTTTACGATCGTCAAGTCATGTAAAACTTTCATCCACGAAAGCATAATGCGAGATACGTTATTTTGTCAATCCGTCAGTTGGCTTGTTTTCCATCCGAAGCACGGACGATGTAGTGATGCTAGTACAAGCCTCCTTTTACGGGCTGCTGACCTCGTCGCCGGGTCTCTCAGCTATAGAGATGCGCACGCGTGAGGGGCAGACTGTCGTGGGAACCGCTCTGCTTTGCGAGCAAAGCCTGGTTGACATTGATGATGCCTGTCTCGAACCCCAGCGCCGAGCCGCTCATGAACAGCTTCCAGGTGCGGTAGGTTGTTTCATCCGTCGCAGCCAGCGCTTCGGCACGGTGCGCCTCGAGGCGGCTCACCCAATGGCGCAATGTGCGGGCATAGTGTTCACGCAGGTTTTCTACGTCACGCACTTCAAACCCCGCCTGTTCTGCAAACAAACAGGCCTCGCTCACCGGCACCAGCTCGCCATCGGGGAAGACGTATCGCTGCGAGAATGTACCCGGTCCGAAGACCTGGCGTGCGATCAGCGCTCCCCATCCCTTGCTGGACGATCCGGCTTTGCGCGAAATGCCGTGATTGAGGAACAACCCGCCCGGTTTCAAAAGACGGTAGGCACACCCGAAATACTCCGGCAGCTTGCTGCGCCCGACGTGCTCAAACATGCCCACGCTGACGATCTTGTCAAAGGTCTCGCCA
>CAZMZL010000261.1:0-4005 GCA_964570595.1 uncultured Anaerolineaceae bacterium
GAGACCGTCGAAGGAATCGTAAACTGTCTCAAGGCTGGATTATTCGTGATGACGAACACCACACTGCTCTCGGAGAATGCACCGAGCATTGGCAAAACGATCGATTTCTTGTCCGAACTTGGCGTGCCTACTGTGGGATGTAATGCGCTAATTTACGCCGGGCGTGGTGCATCCGTTGGATCGGGGCTCACCGAAGATGCACTGCACCCCCTGTTGAACATCGTTCGAGAGAAGACATCGGCATACGACCAACGTCTCATCTGGTACACACCCACACAATACTGCCACTTCGATCCGACCCAGATGGAGTTAGGCGTCAAAACCTGTACAGCAGCCATGTATAACATGTGCGTTGAGCCAGATGGAAGCGTCATCCCGTGCCAATCCTATTACGAAAGTTTGGGGAACATCCTCGAAGAGCCCTGGGATGCTATCTGGAACCATGATCTCTCCCGATGGCTTCGTGAACGAAAGTATGTGCCCGACTCCTGCAACCATTGCGAAGCATTGGCAGAATGTGGCGGGGGATGCCCGCTCACATTAAAGAATCAAACGGACCAACAACCATTTGCAATTGAATTAATTCCGCATATCGCCTGAGCTAGCGAAGGATGGAATCATGTTTACTTTTCTTACACGAAGATTTATCCCGGAAGAGCGACCAGAACTGCTGAAACCGGACATGTACACATGGATGTCGCCCGAGGATGTCGAGCCGCATTACCGGCTTCACCTGCGCATCGAGAAAGACGGGAGGGGGGTGCTGATCGTGAACGCATCGACCATCCTGCACCTCAATCAAACGGCAGCGGAGTATGCCAAGCTCGTCGTCGAAGATGCCGACGCTGAAACCGCTGGAAAAACGATATCGAGCAGATATCGGATTAAGAAAAAGAAGGCAGAAGAAGATTTTCTTGCGTTCCGTGATCATGTGACCACGCTCGCCACGAACCCCGATCTCGACCCGGTAATCTATATGGGCATGGATCGCACAGATCCCTACACCAACCAACCATCTGCGCCCTATCGACTTGATTGCGCGTTGACCTACAGGATCGACCAAGACGGCAGCATGGATCCTCTGGCAGGGAAACGAGTCGATCGAGAACTCTCCACAAGCGAGTGGATCCAAATACTCGATAAAGCCTGGGAGGCGGGGATCCCTCATGTGACTTTTACCGGCGGAGAACCCACGCTCCGGGATGATCTCATCGACCTCATCCAGCACGCCGAAAAAATAGGCCAGGTAGCCGGATTACTTACGGACGCCAGGCGGTTATGTGAGAAGAAATATGTTGAAACTCTCGAGCAGACAGGCCTGGATCACTTCCTCATCGTCTACCACCCTAATTTTCCAGAGGGACGTGAGGGGCTCATCCATGCGCTCGACTCTGATATTTACACCGCAGTGCATCTGACCCTCACACCGGAATGGTACGAGGGCGTATTCGAGGTCCTGGAGAATCTCGCCGAATTGGGCGTACCAGCCGTATCATTGACCGCGAGCGAAAGCAACGAGACTCTCGCTAAAGTGCTCTCTTCAGCAAGAGATTATGCTGCCGAGCTGGATCTCCACCTCGTCTGGGATGTTCCGGCGCCCTACTCGGCTTCAAACCCAATCGCTCTCATTGTTGATGAACCAAAAGATGGAGCCGGTCTCGCATGGATGTACGTCGAGCCAGACGGGGACGTTCTGCCTGCTCAGGGGATCAATCGTGTTTTAGGAAACATGCTCACGTCATCCTGGGATGAGATTGAGGATAAAGCCCGAGCATAATATCACGTTGAATTTTGTAAGGATGAAACACCATCCCTGCACCTTTGATGGGAAAAAGTCGGAATACCCTGTAACGAACTTGCTGCAGGGATGAGGGGAAAGGCGGGGGGGGCTTATCCCTTGGAAGCTGCCCCGCAGCAAGCTGCGGGGTTCTTCACTGACAGGGAGGCTTTCATTTAGCATGATGTCGATTAGAGATGGTTCCATGGATCACGATTGTGACCCGACTTAATGACCTTCACCAACGGTATCAGAAACAAGCCGCCTGGACGAAAATCATCCGTTCTCGCTTGATGGAGCGAGTACGGCTCGAATCAGATGATCGTCTCCTGGAAGTCGGTGTCGGTACGGGAGCAATTCTCTCGACGACGTTTTCAGAATCCAGAGGTCGTGGATTTGGGCTGGATATCGACCTGGAAGTAACCCGATTTGCCGCCGGGCTCAATCCAGAGGCAACGTTCACCACTGCCGATGGCGCCTGGTTGCCTTTTGCATCCAATACTTTCAAGATTGTGTACTGTCATTTTCTACTGCTGTGGATTGCAGAACCGGAACTCGTCTTGCGGGAGATGACCCGTGTAACAAATAATTGTGGGCGCGTGATCGTCTTCGCTGAGCCGGACTATGGGGGCCGAATTTTTTATCCTCAACACATGGATAACATCGGAATGCTCCAGACGAACGCCCTTCTACAGCAGGGCGCCGATCCGTTCGTCGGGCGGAAACTTCGCGCCCTTTTTAATCAGGCAGCATTAATCGATGTGGAGATCGGGGTCCTGGGAGGTGAATGGCATGATGCTCTGGTCGAAGCGCACTGGGATTCCGAATGGAAGATGCTCGAATCAGATCTAGAAGAATCGCTTTCATCAGAGGAACTTCATGCGATCAAGGAACTCGATCGGATTGCCTGGAAGGAAAGAAAGCGGCTCGTGTATGTCCCCACCTTCTATGGTTGGGGTAAAAAGCCGTGAGTATGCGTGCAATAATGAGTCGTTATCGGAGTCGGAGTCAATTCTAGTATTTTTCACCAGCAAACACTGAACTTGGAATGGGGTGCCCACAATGGGGATGAAAATGGATAAATCGATCTTGGGTCCGTGATCTCGATAGCACTTAAATTTACCCTCACCCCAACCCCTCTCCCTGAAAAAGGAGAGGGGCTTTGATTTACCGATTTCAGACGTTATCTGTTACGGGAAAAATCCTCCCATTGCAAGTGACCGATACATCGTCCGCCTCACCCTCCCCCGAATGGATAAACATCCCAGCATCTACGCTCTTCTTTCAGCGGCGGGTTCTCCGCAAGCAACAAGGAATGGTTTGTCACGGAAGAGCTGTAGGGCGATTTAACTTCCATTGTCCTGAATGCCAGCGTTAAAGCGGCAAGGACGTACTGTGGTGTGAAATCTCGCGAAAACGCCGCATTCGTGGGGGTTGCAGGGGGCATGTAATGGCCCCATGCCATCCCCCCTTTTTCAAAGGGGGGACCGAGGGGGGATATCAAAGAAAGGGATTGGAGCCCCATGGTTGGGGACAACTGTGTGGAAATGGATAAATCTGTCTTTGAGTCCATGATCTTGAACGCAGATAAATCTACCTTCACCCAACCCCTCTCCCTGAAAAAGAAGAGGGGCTTTGATTTACCGATTAGAGACCGAGTTTTGCTCCTCCCCCCGCTGGGGATTCCCACCCTGACCAGAGATAAAACTAGCATGAGCAGCGTCATGGGGATTTCTCGCTTCGCTCGAAATGACAGCGGAGGAAAGTCGTTTCCGCATAGGTTAACTCGAGCCCCTGAAACGAGCGATAAATGCTGTGAGGACATTAAATAAGAAGGGCTGCCCTTTTGAGACAGCCCCTCTTTCATTTGCCAAATCGACAGGTGTTAGAACAAACCGGTGATCTTTCCTGTTTCCAGGTCCAGATCGATATCCATAAACGCGGCATGCGTTGCGAGACCGGGCATCGTGCTCATCTTCCCCAGAAGCGGGTAGATGAAGCCCGCACCCACGCTCGCGCGCACTTCCCGGACCGGCACCGTGAATCCGGTTGGCACACCCTTCAATAAGGGGTCATGGCTTAAGCTGAGATGCGTCTTCGCCATGCACATCGGCAGCTCCCCGAAACCCGCTTTCTCATAGGTCGCAATCTGCTCTTCGGCTAAAGGCTCATACGAGACCCCATCCGCGCCGTAGAACTTCTTGCAGATGAACTCGATCTTTTTCTTG
>CAZMZL010000262.1:0-3983 GCA_964570595.1 uncultured Anaerolineaceae bacterium
CGACCACTTCACCGTCAATCGTCAGCTCGGCCACGCCCCAGAATGCCACAGGGGTGTAGGCGCCCGGCATCAGATTGGTGCCGATCCCGCTCGCGCCGTGCTGGATGATGTTCGTGGCTGCGCCGCCAAAGAAGGGATGGTCCGGCCCTTTAGGGATGACCTTCAGCAGCGTGATGCCGTATTCTTTCCCGTCAGGACCTGTGAAGGCGGCGCTGAAATCGACCTTGTCCTGGGAATCAGGACCGTCGACCAGGGTCACATCCTCCACGCTCAGGTTGAAACTGCCCTGAACCGGAGCGAAGTTGTCCGAGAACGGCGTCGGTCCGGCTGTGGTTGTGAAGGCTGTGCCATCCTCAGAAACCAGGCGCATTTCCAATGGCAATCCCGTGCCGGGCTCGAAACCGAGCGGCTGGTCGGGAGTGCCAAAGATCGCCGGGTCTAACGCTCTCGGACCGGGCAGGATCCAACGGACATCGTCGCCGCCTGCGGCGTTGAAGAAGATCGGCCCGCCAGCCAGAGAACCGGGCTCATAGGCAATTTCCTCAATGACCTCTGTCTCGCCGGAAGCGGTATCCACCACCTGGACGGAATTCAATTTGATCTCGTCAAACATGACATGGAAGAAGGGCTGCTCCACGCCATTGGGCAGTATAAACCCGGTCGGAACAGGGCTTTCCCCCGGTCCATCGGGTGTGACCTCGGTGTTGGGCAGGATCAGGTGGAGAACGACCTTGCTGTTATCCACATCTTCGTCAAATCCCAGCCGATACTCTTCGTCGCGGGGATCTCCTGTGATCATGCCATGGACAACCCGGTTGGAAGCGACCACTTCACCGTCAATCGTCAGCTCGGCCACGCCCCAGAATGCCACAGGGGTATAGGCGCCCGGCATCAGATTCGTGCCGATTCCGGTCGCTCCGTGCTGGATGATGTTCGTGGCTGCGCCGCCGAAGAAGGGATGGTCCGGCCCTTTGGGGATGACCTTCAAGAGCGTGATGCCGTACTCTTTGCCGTCGGGACCTGTGAAGGTGGCGCTGAAGTCGACCTGATCCTGTGAATCCGGACCGTCGACCAGGGTGGCATCCACCACGCTTAAGCTGAAACTGCCCTCGATCGGGGCGAAGTTGTCCGAGAATGGCGTCGGACCGGCTGTGGTGGTATAGGCCGTGCCGTCTTCAGATACAAGACGAGCTTCCAGCGGCAAACCCGTGCCGGGCTCGAAACCGAGCGGCTGGTCGGGAGTGCCAAAGATCGCCGGGTCCAGGGCTCGCGGCCCAGGAAGTATCCAGCGGACATCGTCCCCAACGCTCGATGCTTCAACCCGTCGGATGCCGCCAACGACCAGACCAGGCAAAAAAGCAACTTCCTCAATTTCAGGTTGATCTTCTACTTCTATAGGCGCCTCCGTTGGCGCTTCTGCCACTACATCGGCCGGCGCCTCTGTAGGTGCCGAGGTGGGGCTCACGGCCTGTCCACAAGCAGCGAGAAACAAGGGCGCCGCAATTGCGATCGAGATCGAACGAAACTTTTTCATACTGCCCTCCAAATTAAAATTGTGGGATGGATATTTATCTGAACATCCCGCGCGCTCAGAGTCTTACGAAAATATAGATGGTCGACTTGCTGCGATTCTTACCTGACGATCGTGATTGTGGATACAGAATCACAACCCCCGTGCAGGAATCTGCAGAAATACCAGCCTGAGGCGGTCTATGGCATGAACGTAAAGGGGAGGAGAATGATTACGAAAAGGACATCTCGCGGGGGATGTTTAGCGGAGAATCTCTTTCGATATGACGTCGAGGCGAGCCATCTCTTCATCGGTGAGTTTGAAATTCATTGCACCGGCGTTCTGTTCGGCTTGAGTCACTTTAGATGCGCCCGGGATAGCAACAACCGCATCTCCATGCGCGCTCAGCAGCCAATTCAGGGCGACCTGGGCCGGAGTGACCTCATATCTCCCGGCGATATCCCGCTGTACCTCCATCAAAGGAGTCGTACGATCAATCTGACGGCGAAGGCGAATTCGACGCCCGACCGGTGTTTGATCGAGAAGTTCAGGGTTTTGATGGAAGTTTCCGGTCAGTATCCCCGAACCGAGCGGAGACCAGGCTACGATCGTCACATTCATGGACCTGGCCGCATCAAGCAGGCCGTCCGTTTCGATGTTTCGATGAAGCAGGCTGTACTGCACCTGGTTTACCGCCAGAGGCAAGCCCCTCTTTTCCAGCGCGGCTTGAGCGCGCTGCATCCGATCGATATTGAAGTTGCTGACGCCGATGGACCGTATCTTCCCATCTGCGACGAGGTCCGCCATGGCATCCATCTCCGACTCGGGGGAGGAGAACCCCCATGGTTGATGGATCATGTAGAGATCGATTGTGAAACCCGAAAGGTACCGAAGACGATCTTCGATCGTGCGAGCGATATTCCTTGCTGTCCTGAACAGCGGAAACCACTTGGTCGCGATGACGACATCCTCATCCTCGATGCCGACATTCACCAGAGCATCCCGTAACCCTCGTTCGGATCTGCCGCGTCCATATACCTCAGCAGTGTCGAACCAGTTGATGCCGCCCTCAAATGCGGATGAGATAATCTGGTTTTTCTCATCCTGGGATGTTTCAGAGAACATCATCCCAAACATCCCACCCCCACCGGCAAACTGCATCACGCCGAGACCAATGGGGGAAACCTCTAATTCTGTGAGACCCAGACGTCGTTTATCGAACACTGAATTCATACGTACACCGCCTTAAAAGGGATCAAAATGTCGTCCACGGGTACATCAACTCGCCATGAGTTGCTGCGCTCGTCGGTATTGACTCGTATAGAGATTGTTATAGAAGCCACCCTGGTCAATCAATTCTTCGTGGGTCCCACGCTCAATAATGCGGTGATCGTGAATCACCAGCACTTGATCCGCTTCCCGGATCGTGCTCAAACGGTGCGCGATCACAAACGCCGTGCGTCCTTCCATCAAACGCAGTAGGGCATCCTGGATCTGCACTTCCGTCCTTGTATCCACGCTGCTGGTTGCTTCGTCGAGGATCAAAATCGCCGGGTCGGCCAACACCGCACGGGCGATCGCCAGAAGCTGCCGCTGGCCCTCGCTGAAATTGCTGCCTTGTTCAGAAACTTCCGTATCATAAGCTTGCGGTAAACGAGAGATAAATTGGTCGGCATTGGCCAATTTCGCAGCCTCAAGTACCTGCTCGTCTGAGGCGTCGAGACGGCCATAGCGAATGTTCTCCATCACCGTCCCGCTGAATAGATAGGTATCCTGAAGGACGATGCCGAGCTGTCGGCGCAGGGTCGCCTGCTGAACATCTCGGAGATCCAACCCATCCACACGAATCGCACCCTCCTGTACATCATAAAACCGGCCGAGAAGGTTGATGATCGTCGTCTTCCCCGCCCCTGTGGGCCCGACCAATGCGATCGTCTGCCCGGGTTCTACGGTCATATTGACATCCTGCAGGACGGGCTTGCCCTCTTTGTATGCAAAGGTCACGTTTTCGAATTCAACCTTACCGCGGATACGGTCCAATGGGACTGCATCTGGTTTATCGGTTACGGTCGTCTTAGCGTCCATGACTTCAAAGATCCTTTCGGCCCCTGCAAGACCGGATTGCAGCTGGTTGTATAACTGTGCCAGCGAACGCAGGGGCTGAAAGAACTGCCGGATATAAGCCAGGTAAGCGACGATTACACCGACACTTACGACGCCCATGATGGCCAGCCAGCCCCCCAGACCGGCGATCACGGCGATCGCAACGGTGCTCATCACCGACATCAAAGGATGCAGGAGCGCCGTGATCTTTTCAGCCTCAATTCCTGCATCTCGATTTTGCTCATTTACCTTCTTAAAATGATCGATCGTCTCCTGTTCCCTGGCGAAGATCTGGACGACGCGAACGCCGGCGATGTTTTCTTCCGCATAGGCGTTCAACTCGCCTAGATTATGCTGCACACTTCTGAAG
>CAZMZL010000263.1:0-3965 GCA_964570595.1 uncultured Anaerolineaceae bacterium
CCGTCAGGTGCCCCGCTTCCCCCAGACGCATGACGGCACCGTCGCCGTAGCGTTTCAGGATCTCCGTGATCGCCTTCTCGAGTACGACCTCACGCTCATCGTGTTTTCCATTATCACTCTTCGAATTTGCCATGGCATCCCGCCTCCGCTGTCGACTATGATTTCCAATCTCAAGTATAGCACACTTGTTCGATAGGTCAAGTGTTCTAGTTTGTTGTGTAGTTTGTTGTTTGCTTGGAGCCATGGGTCGAACTTGTTCACACAAAAGGTGGCACAGCATATTTTTACAACCTATCATATGTTCGTCCTTCATCTCATGGAGAACGATACGTGACACTTTTCAAACGATCCACAAGGTGACAACCCGCGAAATCATTTTTGACATTTCGCACTATCAAGGGTTAAATTAGATGTTATACACTCATTGAGTGTGATTCTCCGATGTCCAGGAAGATTCGTTGAATCACAAACATGGAGAGGAGGTGCAGCGCATAGGATGCGTAGAACGACGTTTATACGAATGAATGAACCGTCGTAATTCCTATATATCTTAAGGAGGAGTATCGGATGACCAGCCGAGAATTTCGTATCCTAACCATCTTCTTATTGATTGCATTCATCATCGCAGCCTGCACCCCAGCAGCTCCCCCCGAAGAACCAGCAGCACCTCCTGAAGAACAAAGTGAAGTAAGTGAGCCTGCCTCCGACGAGGAGGAGGCTGTGGAAGAAGCTCCTGTGGCAGAGGAGGTCATGCTCACAATCGGATACACCGCTTCCAACACCGGCAAATATGAAGTCTCGTCCGCAGCTCAAGTGAACGGCCTTAACATGTGGATGGAGGACATCAACAACGCAGGCGGCGTCACACTAGGGGATGGGACGATCGTCAAATTCGATTCCGTATCCTATGATGATGAGAGCGCAGCCGAACGTGTACAAGAACTGTACACTCGGCTGGCAACTGAAGACGAAGCTGACTTTCTCATCAGCCCATACTCCAGCGGATTGACCGCCGCGGCGGCCGTTATCGGTGAGCAGTACGGCAAGACCATGATCACGACCGGGGCTGCTTCGGACGCCACGTACAAAGAAGGCTATACGGGCGTGTTCCAATCGTACACCCCGGCGAGTCGCTATTTGACGGGCGCGGTCGATCTGCTCCAGAACCTTGATCCGGAGTTATCAAAGATCGCTTTCGTTTATGAGAATTCCAAATTCTCCACGGATGTCGTAACGGCGGCGAAAGATTACGCCGAGACACTCGGCTATGATGTCGTGCTATTCGAGGGCTACGATCCGGATACGACCGATTTTGCCCCCTTCATCAACAAGATCGAAGCCGCTGGCCCCGAAGCCATCCTTGGCGGCGGGCACCGCGTCGATGGCAAAGCCTTTGCTAAGCAACTCTTCGAGAAGGAAACCCCAATCAAATACTTCGCTCTGCTGGTCGCTCCCCCGGAGCCCGAATTTGCGGAACTCGGGGATGCTGCCTTAGGCGTGATCGGACCGAGCCAGTGGGAACCACTCGCAGATTTCACCCCCGAATCTGCCGCAGAGGCTGGTTACGATTTCTTTGGACCGCTTGGATCGGAATTCACCGATGAGTATACGAACGAATTCGGAGCTGAACCATCCTACCATGCCTCCGGTGGCTATGCTGCCGGATTGATCCTCGAGAAAGCGATTCGAGACGCTGACTCCATCGACCCAGAAGCGGTTAAAGCTGCGATGGACGCTCTGGATTTCATCTCCTTCTATGGTCGCATTAAATTTGACACGACCCCAGAAGCGCACGGGTTACAGATCGGTCACTCCATGGTCTATATTCAATGGCAAAAGGATGCAGACGGCAATCTTGTGAAACAAGTCGTCTGGCCATTGGAAGGCGCTACCGCAGAGACGATCTATCCCCTCCGGTAGATCCCTACGAATGCAGTTGCCCCGCAGGTGACCATCCACCTGCGGGGTATCTTAATAAAGTGAGGAGATCTATATGTTTGAAACCTTGCTGTCCTCGCTTGCCGACGGACTCTCCCTTGGCTTTGTTTATGGTTTGGCGGCGATGGGGCTGACCTTGATCTGGGGAGTGATGAATGTGATCAACCTCTCTCATGGCCCGGTCATGGCCCTTGGTATGTTCGGCATCTATCTGACTTTTACGAAATTTGGCTTGAACCCTTACCTTGCACTGCTGGTGGTTGGAGTCGTCGGGCTCATTCTCGGAATGATCATTTACATTATTGCCGTTCATCGCGTGATCGATGCCCCCCACCTCTCTACCCTGCTCGCGACCTTCTCTGTGAGCATGATCATCATCGGAATAGGCACATCAGTCCTCACGACGACTCCCCGCAATATCGACTTTACACTCGGCAGCCTTCGGCTTGGTCCAATCGTCCTGCCCATGACACGACTCGCCGCAGTATTTGCGGCACTGGCTGTCACACTTCTACTGTATTTATTCCTTTATCGGACCCGTCAGGGTAAATACATACGCGCGGTCTCAGATAATCGCGGCGCAGCCGAGCTGATGGGGATCAACTCCACGAAAATCCTTGCCCTCAGTTTCGGCATTGGAACGTTGCTGGCAGCAGTTTCCGGGGGTTTGATCGCGACCTTTTTCCCTTTCACGATTCTCTCCGGAACCAATTATGAATTGAAGAGCTTCATTATCGGTGTCCTGGGGGGCTTGGGAAACCCTTTGGGCGCCCTGGTGGCGGGATTGATACTGGGGGTGATTGAAGCCACCATTCCGCTCCTTATGCCCACCACCTGGGTCCCTCTCATCGAGTTTGTTTTGTTCATCGCCATCCTCCTTTACAAGCCTAACGGCCTCTTCGGGAGCGAATCATGAACCGCTGGAAAAGACCCGGATATTGGATTTCCTTGTTGTTTGTACTGGCGTTTGCTGCCTGGCCGATCATCACCAACAGCGCCGCCAACCGGGAGGTAGTATTTACGGTCCTCATGGCCATCGGCCTCGCATCCAGTCTGAATATTTTTCTCGGATATACCGGCTACGTTAATTTTGGAAACATCGTATTTTTCGGATTCGGTGCTTACTTCGGTTTTTACCTGCTCGATGTCCTTGGCGTACACCTGATAATAAGTGTGCTCGTTGGAGGGCTTGCCTCGGGAATGCTTGCTTTCCTGCTGGGTAAGGTGATCTTACGCCTGCGTGGAGCCTACTTTGCACTTGCCACCATCGGGGTCAACGCCGCTGCCCGAGCCTTTGTCAACAACTTCGGACCATTTGGCGGACCGGTGGGCATGACCTTAAATTTCAAGGTATATAGCGATTACGGAGGCGCCTTACAAGCGCTTTGGATTACGTTCGGCGCAATGGTTTTGCTCACGATCGCTGTGATCACAACCAGCTACCTCGTGAAAACTTCTAAGTTCGGTTTGAGCCTGGAGGCCATACGCGAAAATGAAGACGCAGCCGAAGTGATGGGCGTCGAGGCTCCAATTGCAAAAAATTGGGCTTATGTACTTTCAGCGATATTCCCCGGAATGATCGGCGTCCTTTTCTTCTTCAAGAACGGGAACATTCTTCCACCGGACGCCTTTAGATTACACCTCTCAATTGAGACGATCGTGATGGTCATGCTGGGCGGGCAGGGTACCGTACTCGGTCCAATTATCGGCGCCGCAGGTTACCAGCGACTTCGAGGATTGCTGCTTGTCAGTCCGATTTTCGGGGACATCCAACTTGCGGTTGCCGGGGTGTTTCTCCTGATCATTGTGCTCTTCATCCCGGAAGGTCTTATCGGATGGCTCAGGCGAAAACTTCCCAAGCTTCGGAGGGTGCTGGAATGATCTTACAAATCGATGGGGTCTCCAAGTATTTTGGCGGTCTTCAGGCTGTTCATCAGGTAAGCCTAGAAATCCCGGAGGGGGAGATACTGGGGTTGATTGGACCCAACGGCGCCGGTAAAACGACTCTATTCAACGTCATTAATGGC
>CAZMZL010000264.1:0-3958 GCA_964570595.1 uncultured Anaerolineaceae bacterium
AACAATAGAAAGCCTCCCCGAGATGGATGTGATCATCGTTCCCGTGGGCGGCGGTGGTCTCATCGCCGGGATCGCCAGCGCCGTTAAGGCGGTCCATCCCTCCTGCCGCGTCATTGGCGTCCAGGCAAAAGCAAGCCCGGCGGCTTTCCTGAGTCTTCGTGACGGCCAGCCGTACGATCCTTACGATCATGAGGCTACGATTGCAGACGGGCTTGCCGGTGGATTCGGAAAAATCCCGTTCTATCTTTCGCGGCTCCTCATTGATCAGGTATTGCTGGCCGAGGAAGACGAAATGAGAACGGCGGTCTTCAGGCTCCTGTCGGAGGATCAACTTATTGCAGAGCCTTCCGGCGCAGCAGCCATCGTCCCGGTTCTTTCGGGTCAGCTAAAATTAAAGGGGAAAAACGTCGTCTGTGTGATCTCTGGGGGTAACCTCGACATCGAGTTGCTGCGGGAAATCGTGACCGGCATGGATGACGCTTCGGGTGGGCAGTCGCGTCATGAACGGTAAGTTATATTCGCTGGACCCTGTCAATCCACAGACAAAAAACTCAACAAACCACTTGATACTTTCTTCAGATAGGTGCGGAAAGCACGCTCAGCCAATGCTGTGCCGGACGATCCAACCGATCTGGATGATGACGGACAGGATCGCCGGGATGGCAGAGCGGCCCCCGTCCACATTTTCTTCTTCTGGATCGCCGAGTGGTTCCTCAGCGAGCACGCGGGTTTGTGTGAGTCCACGGATCTCTCTGTAATATAGCTCCGTGGATTATTGTCCATCAAGGCGTGATCTCGGCCCTTTTCGTAGCAATCTCTTTGCCTCCAACATTGATGTGTCCACCGTGGCGAGCAATCTCTTTTCTCGGGAGGCGTGGTCACAGAAAAACAGATGACCACAACGTTGATTCTGGACAGGCGTTGTTCGAACCACTCAAAAGATCGCCGTTTGGGCTTGGCGACCTTGAAGAGCGGATCGTGCCCGGGAATGATGGCGCTTTGTTTTCCAAGCCGTGGTGTTCAAATTCGTGCGCAAACGCGGGATTCATTGACAGTCCGCATGCCAACATCTAAAATCTTTCATGGATCAAGAATCCGGAAGGAGTTTTAGTATATGCCGGTGGAAGAGGTTGGGGATCAGGAAGAACCGCGAAGCACGGCAGCGCGTAACATTCGATTGACGAGCCTCACAAGTTGTGCGGGTTGAGCGTCCAAGCTAAGCGCTGAGGCGCTGGCGCAGGTTCTGCGCCCAATTCAAGAGATATTCACCCCGGAAGACTTTCCTGAGCTCGTCGCAGGTTTAGGCGAGCCGGATGATGCCGCTGTTTGGGATATGGGTGAGGGCCGCACCATGGTTGTCACGACGGATTTTTTTACTCCCGTTGTTGATGATCCGTTCGACTACGGGTCGATCGCCGCTTCAAATGCCCTTTCGGATCTATATGCTATGGGCGCGACGCCCTTGTTCGCGCTCAATATACTCGCCGTTCCAATCTCGCTCCCTGCCGATGTCATCGCGGAGATCCTTCGAGGTGGCGCCGAGAAGGTCAAAGAAGCTGGCGCCGTCATTGCCGGTGGACACAGCATCCAGGATGATGAGCCCAAATATGGTCTCGTTGCGGTTGGGTCGGGAACAACCCACACGATTATGACAAAGGGGGCGGCCCGGCCCGGGGACATTCTGGCTTTATCCAAGCCGCTTGGCGTGGGTGTGACCACGACGGCGCTCAAGAACGGGACTGCCCAACCGGCGGATATCGAGCAGGCCGTATCATGGATGAACCAATTAAATGCAGACGTTGCAAAACTTGCGGTCGAACATCAGATCAAAGCGGCGACGGACATTACCGGATTTGGTTTACTCGGTCATGGCCTGGAGATGGCTGAGGGCTCTGGTGTCGAATTACAGATTAACGCGCAATCGGTCCCTTTCTTGAAAGGGGCGCGCAAATATGCTGAAGCAGGTAATTTTCCAGGCGGTAGTGCGGATAACCAATTGTTCTTTGGCGATCGGGTGAAATTCTCACCAACCATTGATGAGTACAATCAATTGATGCTTTTTGACGCACAAACTTCGGGAGGCTTGCTTCTGGCGATCCCTGAAGGCACAGTCGAGCGTTTCTTCGAAGCCGCGCGCGCTGCCCATAACGCGATATGGGCAATCGGTCGTGTTCGGAAGGGCCGTGGAATTACAGTCGAAGACACGAGACACGATCTGCCCCTACCCACCGGATTCGATGTTCACGAGTGTTGGTTTGCGGTGTGATCAAGATCATCAAACCGAGCCGAATTTGGATTATGATAATCCTCGGAAATTTCTAGCTCGTATGACAGGAGAGGATCTGTGAATAAAGTTACCATTATTGGGGCCGGCCAAACCGGCGCGACAACGGCGCACTTTCTGGCAGAAAGGGAAATCGCGGATATCGTTTTACTCGACATCGTCGAGGGGATGCCTCAGGGAAAGGGGCTCGATCTCGCCGAAGCGATGCCAATACTCTCCTTGGATACAAGGGTCGTGGGGACAAATAATTACGCGGATACAGCCGGCTCTGATATTGTTGTGATGACCGCAGGGTTGCCCCGTAAACCGGGTATGAGCCGAGACGATCTTCTTGCCGCGAACACAGCCATCGTGAAGTCCGCGGTGGAAAATGCGCTCACGCATTCTCCGGACACAATCTTCATTATCCTCACGAACCCCCTCGATGCCATGAGCTACCTGGCGATGAAAGTCGGTCAACTCCCACGGGAGCGTATTCTGGGTCAGGCTGGCATCCTGGACAGCGCGCGCATGCGTGCTTTCGTAGCCATGGAGCTGGATGTAAGCGTGCAGAACATCCATTGTTATGTGCTTGGGGGACATGGTGACGATATGGTACCCCTGACACGACATTCGAACGTCGCGGGGACGCCGCTCGAGGATATCCTTTCTGAGGAAAGATTGAATGCCATCGTCGAGCGGACGCGCAAAGGCGGTGGTGAGATCGTGGGTTTGTTGAAGACCGGGAGTGCATTCTATGCGCCGGCTGCAGCCCTGGCTCAAATGACAGAGGCCATCCTGCTTGACCGCCACCTGATCGTACCTGCTTCCGTATATCTGGATGGTGAGTACGGCCAGAAGGACATCTTCTTCGGAGTACCTACACAGCTTGGGCGGAGAGGGATGGAGAAGGTGATGGAGTACCAGCTCTCCGATCTTGAACTGCACGCTCTGGAAGAGTCTGCCGCTCATGTGCGCGAGACCATTGAATCGTTAGACATCTAGTTCGATCGAAGCAGCGCATGACCCCGCACATTTGTTTGTTGAACTAATCTTGATCCTCCTTGGGAGCGCCGCACGTAATTGCCTGCCCGATCCCAGGCGTCCAGCTGGAAAAAGCCTCCCGCATATCGAAAACCTCCCGCGGGTTCCAAACCCGCGGGAGGTTAAACGGCACTTCCTTAATGGTCGCCAAGGGAAAATCAACAGTTTCTCTAAAGCGTGTGTTTCCTCAACGCATCGGATCCAGGCATAGCTTCGCATTCAGCATGATTTTCTGAGCCGGGATCCAGCTTGTGGCGTAGGGTGGAGGCGCATGCGCTAGGTGACCCATGCCATTCGGAAGAGGGCCAGGATTTCGAGAGATGAGTTTCTTGGACGTTCTATGGCGTGGGCGTGGCGTCAGGCGTCGTGCCGGACCAGGTGAAACTTCTCTGGATGCTCTTCGCGCCCCCGCTTTCGTACCTCGGATCTCCGGTGTTGTCCACGCCGGTTTGCCGGACAACCTCGATCCACCATCTCATGATGTGCGGAAGGGATTCATTGGGCCGCAGCGTTGTAGGGGCGATGTATTTTGTGTCGGTCACGTAAGCGATGATTTTCCGTGTGCCTGTTCCCTCGGTGATATCTTCTACGGTCACCTTGTAGCTCTCGTTTTCACGCAGTTCACCCACCGAAGCCCATTGAAGAGTGACC
>CAZMZL010000265.1:0-3894 GCA_964570595.1 uncultured Anaerolineaceae bacterium
AGGAACCGGTCTGGGATTTGCCTTTCTGCGGCACATCGAGAGGACAAGAGTCTTAATCCATGTGATCGATGGTTCGTCAGAAGATCCCATCGCAGATTTTTCACAGGTGAATGCAGAGATAGCTTTGTTCAGTCCGGGTATCGCACATAAACCGCAAATTGTCGCCATTAATAAGATCGATCTCCCGGAAGTGCAAGAAAGACTTCCCTCTCTAACCAAAATGATCACGGATCGGGGATACGAGTCGTTCGCTATCTCGGCGATGGCGCATCAGGGTTTGCGAGAGCTGCTTTGGTCTGCCCACGATCAATTATCGCGGTTGGAACCCGAGCCGATCGTTGAAGATACACTTCCCGTGTACAGATTCGAGGAAGAAACAATACCGTTTGAGATTTCGCGTGAGCCTGATGGGGCCTGGCGTGTGTCCGGAGAAGAGGTTGAGCGTGCCGCTGCCATGACCTATTGGGAGTATGAAGAAGCGATCGCTCGATTTCAACGATTGCTCGTCCATCTGGGGGTGGAAGATGCACTTCGAGAAGCCGGGATCACATCGGGTGAGACGGTCAGGATAAGCGATCATGATCTCGAATGGCTGACATGATTGGAGTCTTCGGGGGAACATTCGACCCCCCTCATCATGCGCACGAGGCGTTGGCCAGGGCGGCTTTTAGACACTTACATCTTAAAAAGGTCCTCTGGGTGCCCACATCCATCCCGCCACACAAATCCATCGGAGCCGCTGCCGCGATCGAACACAGATTAGCGATGGTGAAAACCGTCATCGAATCCGAACCTGGGTTCGAATTGTCCCTTGTGGATGTCGATCGCCATCCACCAACCTATGCGTATCGAACCATGGAGTTGCTCCATGAGGAATATACAGATCCACTGATTTATCTCATGGGTTCGGATTCGCTTCGGGATTTACCCACGTGGAAACTGCCGATGCGTTTCCTCGATGCATGCGATCGGATCGGTGTGATGGAACGGACAATGATAAATCTTGATCTTGACATCCTCGAATCGCAATTGCCGGGGCTGCAGAAGAAGATCATCATTTTCCAGGCGCCCTCTCTGGACATTTCAGCCAGGGACATCCGCCGTCGAGTACGTGAGGGGATTCCTTACCAGGACTTCGTGGATCCGCTGGTGAGTGCTTATATCCAGCAGAATAATCTTTACACGTAGCTGTATTGAAGAATGCGTCAACCCACGCACGAATGGGATCGTTGATTTCCAGTTCGATAAACCATAAATTGACATGCGGGATTGCTGACTTGAGGTCCCTTGATACAAAGTCTACAATGGGTGTAATTCCTTAATTACAAAAAAAGTTTGGCGATGCGGGTTCTCAATGGATCCGGGAAAGTGGCGATATTTTCGACGCCGCAGTTTCATCAGAGGAGACGATGATGGTGGAAGGTGACAGCGGATCATCACTGGACATGGATCCAGAGTACGAAGATGAGATCAACGATGAAGACCAAGAGGGCGGCAAAGAAGCGCAGCGTGAAGAGCCAAAAACGCTCGGACATTCAGCCATCATCGCATTTGTCGTGGCGATCATCATCGCAATCGTCGTGCTCCTTCTGCAGAGCGGAAATTCCGATCCGATCATCGGACGAACGGGACCTGGAATTGGGTTGCTCGGGAGTGGGGTGGAAAATCTTCATCCGTGTGAAATCATTTCGAGCTCGGAGTTAGAGGAAATTCTGGGAATCTCAATATCCAAGGGAGCAGAACTATCCATAGACAGCCCTCTCAGGGAGATGGTTTGTCGTTTCAATTCTGCAAGTGAAGAAGAACCGTTGTTATACATCGTGATCTTCCAATCGGATTCATTCGAACCCTTTATGCAGGTCGATGGGTATACGGTCTCTCATCTCTTCGATGGGAACCGAGGGGCAGAAGGTGACACCGAAGTCGTCGACGATCTGGGCGACCGGGCATATTGGGGTGGGGCGGGGGATGATCCCTGGAATGGGCTCCATGTTCTTCTCGGCGACGTATACATCAATATAAGATTTCCTACGGGTGTACGCATCCTCACACAAGCTGAGGCTGAAGACATCGCACGCTTGTTGCTCCCCGAAATCCAATAGCGCATAAACGCCCATTTTGAATGCGCCAGCTAATCCTGCATGGGATGCACATGGTACATCATGAGCACAGAGGCCGGGGATTATACTTATCCCTTGTGAGGCGATTGACGAACCAGGGCAACACCAGCAATAGGTCAATTCTCGGGGTTGGATGCAACGGGACGGTCGGGGTTGGAACACCATTCCGACCAAGACCCTGCATATAGCCTGGCGCCCTTCAACCCAGCGTGCTCCATCGCGAGGATATTGTGGCAAGCTGTCACGCCTGAACCGCAGTACACGATTGCTTCAGAGGGTCTACTTTTGTCAAGGATGGCATTGAATGCACGACGGAGAGATGCCTGGCTCACGAATTTCCCTTCCGGATCTAGATTCAATATCCAATCATGGTTTATGGCGCCAGGTATGTGACCGGCAACAGGATCATATGATTCTTCAAGACCGGCATAGCGTTCTGGGGCGCGTGAATCGATCAAACGGACGGCGACCTCGCAGTCCTCGTAATCAGATCCGAG
The DNA here is from genome assembly GCA_964570595.1 of uncultured Anaerolineaceae bacterium. GTDB lineage: Bacteria > Chloroflexota > Anaerolineae > Anaerolineales > E44-bin32 > E44-bin32. Next base: position 2,618 of record CAZMZL010000265.1, read on the forward strand.
GAGCCCGTGAGCGTTGATCGCTTGTTGGACCTCGCTGTGGTTAAGGAGCATTTCCGCCTGAATCTCAGGCGTGAACCGGGCTGCGGACCTCGTTTCTCTTCCTTCGAATACGGGATAACCCTTTCGTACCCATTCTGGATAACCGCCATTCAAGACGGCGACGTTGAAATGACCAAGAAATCTTAACGACCACCACAGGCGCGCAGCAAAACAACCTCCACGTGCATCGTAGGCGACAACCTGAGTCCCATTGTCGATCCCCCAAGATGAAAAATTCTTTGCAAGATCATCGGTAGTGGGAAGAGGGTGGCGGCCATTTTTTCCATTGGGTACGGTGGATAAATCATGCTCTAGATTAATATACTGAGCCCCAGGAATATGGCCTTCCAGGTAGGTTTGTTCTCCAATCTCGTGATCGGTGAGCTCATAGCGGCAGTCGAATACCGCCCAGGAATCTTCCTGAAGATTCTCGAGGAGGTCGTCGGTCTCGATAATCGTATGATATCGATCTCGATCGGGGGTCATAATGTCACCGGCGAGAGTTGTTCAGGAATAATTGAATGCATGGAAAGAGTATTCTCCTGTAACCATGAATTAATCGATCTCCGGATTTCAAGAAAAGCTTCGAAGAGAACATGGATGCTCATCAAAATGTGATCTATTTGGAATCATCACCCTCAGGTTGGACCGGTTGGTCTTCTGGTTTCGGTGCGGCTTTTCGAAGCTGTTCTAACGAAACACGGTTGGTGTGTCGGCACCGCTGGCAACGAACGTCGTAATGATTCCCTCCGCTCTCTTCAAGAGCCTCAAGAGCGAATTGGATCTCCTCGGTTTTTATTGAAAAGCTCCAATTACATCGGTAACATCGGATTTGCATGAATGGTCTCCTTCAAATACGTGATCGAAGCTCGGCTTGTGGAAAAAACCGGAAATCCCAGTTGCCTTCTGCAAGGATGAAATGCAAGCTGGGTATGGGAGTATAAAAACTCCATCCGGGCTTATTCCCTGGAAGTTGCTCCATATTTTGCTGCGACGTTCTTCACACTGTCCATTAAGTTTACTCGCGTTCTCTCGACCGTAGTAATGTAATCGCGATTCCGATCAGGACCAGAACGGCTCCACTGATGCGTGCCGCCGACGGGACCTCATTGAGAATGATCAAAGCTAACAAGGTGGCTGCAACAGGCTCGCCCAGGAGACTGATCGATACGGTCGTCGCCGTAAGATATTTTAGAGCCCAATTATACGTTGAGTGGGCGAAGAGCTGCGGAAAAATC
>CAZMZL010000266.1:0-3886 GCA_964570595.1 uncultured Anaerolineaceae bacterium
ATTTTGGCGCCAAGGAGGTCTTTCCAGGGATCAAGGAAGCCGACCGCAATCAGGCGATGGATGAGCATGTTTTGCCCAGAATGGCGGAGTTAGGCATCCTGGGCATTTGTATTCCAGTGCGATACGGTGGAAGCGGGATGGATTACATCTCGCTCGGGTTAGCCAGTGAGGAACTCGAATACATCGATACCACGCTGAGGGTAGTGATGTCGGTGCATGTCGGATTGGCGAGCATGACGCTGCTCCAGTGGGGAACTGAGGCCCAGAAGCTTGAATTTTTGTCCCCGCTCGCACGAGGATCAAAGCTTGGTTGTGGGGCCTTCTCGGAGCCAGGAGCCGGATCCGACTTCGCCAACATCCAGGCAACGGGGAAAAAGGATGGCGATGATTATGTCTTAAACGGCGAGAAGATGTGGATATCGCTCGCGACGAAGGCGCATTTCGCCATGGTTACGGTTCGAACAAACCCGGATGCCAAAAAGCCGAGTGGAGGTCTTTCGACCTTCATCCTCGATCTATCCAGTCATGGTGTGAGTCGCGGCGACATCCATGGCAAGTTGGGTGTGCGGGCTGGATCCACAGGCTGGTTGTCATTCCAGGAGGTGCGTGTCCCAGCCTCGAACATGGTTGGAGAAGAAGGGGAGGGCTTTAAGGTTACGATGTCGGCCTTCGATAGCGGTCGCTATACGGTCGGGGCAGGTGCGACCGGATTGATACGAGCATCCCTGGATGCCAGCGTCAAATATGCGAAGGAACGGGAGGCCTTTGGGAGTTCGATATCCGAGCATCAGCTTATTCAGGAGAAAATCGCCAGAATGGCGAGCGACTACGAGATTGCACGGCTGCTCTACTTTAAGGCTGGCTGGAAGAAGAATGAGGGCATCCGGAATACGCGCGAGACTTCCCTCGCCAAACAATTTGCGACGGCGGCCTCATTCGAAGCAGCGGCAGAAGCCGTTCAGATACATGGCGCTTATGGTTACAGCGATGAATACGATGTGGAACGATTCATGCGTAATGCAAAAGGCGCCATGATTTACGAGGGCAGCAACGAGATTCAAACGTTAATCCAAGCGCAGTACGCGCTTCAGAATCGTCGCGATAAGGCATTGCGGTGCGAGATGCCGGCCTATGACGCAGAAACCTGGCAGGCAGAATGAGGGAGGTACCATCCAATTAATCATCGAATCGATCTCTGAATATTCACACTAAAGGAGGATCTCTTGAACATCGTTGTTTGCGTCAAACAAACGCCCGACACTGCAGCCACGGTCACGGTTGAGGACGGGAAAATCTCATGGGGAGATGCACCCCTTGTGCTCAACCCGTGGGATGAATTTGCGGTCGAAGAAGCGCTTCTTTTAAAGGAAACGCATGGCGGTCAGGTTACGTCATTGAGCTTGGGCCCTGAAGACGCCACCGAGGCGCTGAAGCTGGCTTTGGCGATGGGAGTCGATCAAGCTGTGCTGCTCAGTGACCCAAGTCTCGCCAGCGCTGATTCGCTGGTGGTTTCAAAAGCACTGGCGGCTGCCATCGTGCATCTGGGTGACGTCGATCTTGTTTTATTTGGCCGCTCTTCCGTCGACAGTGACACTGGTGTCACTGGTCCTCAGGTCGCCCGACGGCTGGGTTGGCCATCGTTCAGCCTCGTTGCGGAGATCAAGGAAATCGATCCAGATGGTAAGGAAATCCAGGTAGAGCGTATGCTCGATGAGGGACGTCAAATCGTAAAGGGCCCTCTCCCGAGTGTCGTGAGCGTGGTGAAAGAGATCAACGAACCCCGCTACCCGTCCTTCATGGGTATCCGGAAGGCGTCCAAAGCAGAAATTCCCGTGTGGTCATTGGCGGAAATCGGGGTCACCGAGGAATGGACCTCGGCGATCACATGGCCGCAGGTCTTCGCATCGCCGAAAGTTGAGACGGCGTGCGAATTCATCGAAGGCGACTCTGCAGAAGAGATGGCCGCAGTTCTTGTCCGGCGGCTGATGGAAGAGAAGGTGCTCTAATGTCGAAAAATATTCTTGTCTACATCGATCATTTTCAAGGACAGCCTCTTCCGGCTTCCTGGGAGGCCATCGGCGCGGCGCGGGAATTGGCCGACGAGATGGGCGTGGGTGTGTCCGCGGTCCTGCTTGGCAGTGATGTAGAGGAAATCGCAAGTCAAGCTTTTCACTATGGCGCCGACGAGGTTCTTGTGATGGACGTCGATGCGCTCAAGGATTTTATCCCTGAGCCCTACGCGGCTGCGCTCTCGAGCTCGGCACGAGAAGCCGAAGTTCTCCTTCTTCCTACATCTGGCCGAACACGAGAGCTCGCTGCAATGGTTGCGGTGGATTTAGACACGGGTCTGGCTCCGGATGTCATTGCGATGGAGGTTGAAGACCGCGCCATCGTCGCTACACGACCCATCTATGCAGGGAAATTGCTGACCAAGGTAATTTGCAAGGACCGACGGCCACAAATCCTTACATTGAGAAGCCGTGCATTCTCGAAGCCTGAGCCTGATAGCGGACGTTCCGGAGATGTCATTTCCTTCCAGGCTGATCTTGGAGAGGTATACACGCAGGTGGTCGGTTATGGCGAGGCGGAAGGCGGCGTGAGCTTGAGTGACGCGGCTGTGATCGTCTCGGGTGGTCGGGGGGTATCCAATAACCCCGGTTTGGAACCGCCGGCGGACATCACCGATGAGCACGAACAAGAGATCTGGCGGGCTCAACAAGGTTTTAAATTGGTGACCGATCTGGCCGAAGTGCTCGGTGCGGCGGTGGGCGCCAGTCGTGCGGCCGTCGATGCGGGCTATGTACCCTACGCCAATCAAGTAGGCCAAACCGGTAAAGTCGTGTCGCCCGATCTTTACATCGCTTGTGGGATTTCAGGCGCCATTCAGCATATTGCCGGGATGAGGACATCGAAGACGATCGTAGCCATCAACAAGGATGCCGAAGCACCCATTTTCAAACTATCACGATTCGGTGTTGTAGGCGATCTGTTCGATGTCCTTCCAGCCCTGACAGTGGCTTTCAAGGCCGAACTAGGAAAATAACGAACGAGGGCCATCTGCAAGAGAGGCGAACTTCAAGGAGCGGCGATTTCGCTGCTCCTTGTTTCTATCGTTATGATTGTCATTCGGGGAATCATCATAAGTGTGAGACGCTCGTGTTTGCATCATCGTCCAGGCGCTCTGGAGTTCAAACGCCTGATCCCACAACTCTGGTCCCTGGTTCCGACGTGTATTGGTGCCTCATTACATTGCTGCCTAAGTGCCATATCGCCTTCAGCTCAAAAAGGAGCGTGAACCATGAAGCTTGCCATCATCAGCGATACCCACGACAACATCTGGAAGCTTGAGGATGCCATGCCCCATCTCCGTTCGGCCGACGCCATCATCCACTGTGGGGACCTCTGTGCGCCGTTCATGGTGAAGAGGCTGGTGGAGGGGCTTCCGGGAAAACCGGTTCATATCGTGTGGGGGAACAATGATGGGGACCCATATCTGATATCGAAGGTGGCCGATAGTTTTCCTGAGATACAGATCCATGGCCAGTTGGCGCAGTTGGTGTTGGAGGAGGTGCGCATCGGCGTGAATCATTATCCTGAAATCGCCCGCGATCTGGCACGCTCGGGATCGTACGATCTGGTGTGCTACGGGCACGACCACACCGCCCACGAGATGATGGTGGGGGACTGTCTGCTGCTGAACCCGGGAGAGCTGATGGGGATGAAGGGGGCAAGTACGCTGGCGCTGGTGGACCTGGATGACAAATCCGTGGAGTGGGTTTCACTCGCTTGATTTTCGAACGATCAAACCGATTGCATTGCGAACAATTAGGATGGTGAGCGGGGATAAGGGATCAGGAATCTCTCGTGCCGACGCTCCTGCGTGGGC
>CAZMZL010000267.1:0-3874 GCA_964570595.1 uncultured Anaerolineaceae bacterium
GACTTCTTGTGATCATGGTTCGGGTAATTAAAGCCCCTCTCCTTTTTAGGGAGAGGGGTTGGGGTGAGGGTTTATCGATGTATCCACAGGGCGCATCTTCTCTTGTCGTGGATCGACGGGGAGACGCACCGGCGGACCGTCTCAACATATCATCATAGATCTACATTCCAAATGATTTGCGTGGAATAACAAGTGTTGTGGAACGGGGCATTAAGGCCGATCGAGTGTTTCGGGCAAAGATCCCGGACATCGGTCCGCTAAGAACCAAAGGCAGCCTTAAATTCGTCCACCGCTCTGGGTCCATTGCGTTCAAGACTCTTGTAAAATGCCTCGCGGTCCTGGGTCCTGAAATCCAGACGTTCGACACGAAATGGCGCCAGACGGGATCCATCTTTTCTCCTCTGCACACCGTCCAGAAAATAATTGATCGCGTTCGCCACACTCCTACAGTCCGTCCAGTCTGATTTGTAGACGGGGATACCGGCTCGTGTGAAAATCCAGGTCATGTTTGGCATCGATCCATACGCTCGATGACAAGCCCCATCGAGTGAGTCAAGCAAAACAGGTCGTGTCACCTTCAATTCATCTCGCAGGGCGCGAGCATGGTGATATTTTTGCTCCATGGAAGTCAGGTGAGGATAGTTTTCACCCGGATGCGCTTCATGTGTGTAGACGAAAATTGAACCGACATCGGCGTCCACGTGCTCATGTGCGAGATCATTCATGGATGGCGCCGCCATCCCGCAATAAGGTCAGGTGAAACTGCCGAATTCAACAATCGTGTAGAGATTCTCGGACCAGCGAGCGCCCAAGCTCGCCTCGGTCCCCTCCAGATCCCAGAGAGGAAAATCGGGCGCACGTTCGCCCAGAGGAGGGCTGGCATCGAATTTCATCCATGGGATAAATTTTTCGGGGGTAAATTCATCGTAGTTATAGCGAGCAGCCAGATCAAGATCCGTCATCCATCCTCCCCGTCCGATTCGAGGCTCAATTTACCATAGATTGTGGCAAGGGACTACGCACGAAGGTTATGGGGGAACGTAGAACTCGGACTCGGGGTAAAAATCTCGCCAGGCCCAATCGAAGGCACTTGAACCCGGCACTGGTTGAAGTACCTCCCCCTTTAACGGCCCGGCGATAGCCATTCCACGAACGATATCCCAGGAAGATCCTGTCTCTTCATCCACAAGTCCATCCTGAACATCGTCTCGAAACGTCAGAACGCGATCACCAACTTTTCGGAGGTACGTTTGGAAATTGTCACCCTCGGCCCAGACCATGATGGGAAATTCACCCAACCAATCATTGATCAAGCCGGCATCGACCACATCCCTGAAGTAGAACGCTTTCGCGGCATCTCCGAGAAGAAGACCGATCACAAAATCTTCATCGAATTCCTGGCGGCGGCCCCCCAGACGATCCACATCATTGATCATCGCCAGCGTATCGGGATGTTCGCTCTTCCACGTTCCCCACGTCGTGATTTTGGAAGGGAGCAGGAACAGTTCGATCCCTTTCCGTGAGCCCTTAATGGCTCGACCCCATGGCTGCGACCAGATGGATTGGGTCGTATGGTCATACCATGTCATCGCGCCCATAAAGAGCGCGCCGGCATTACCGAATATTTCGGTTTCGCCGTCAATTCTCCGATCGTGCACGAGACCGGTGTAACAAAGCGGTCACCATGTCACCAGCGTCGGGATTCCCGCAAGTTCATCATTCACTATCTCACGAAACCGAAGCACAGTAATTGGATAAGCCTTCGCTTCCCCGTCCCAGGCAACCCCGAGTACGAGCTCGTCATCCTGCAAGGGGGCGTCGGCCCCGGATGAGAACTGCGGATCGTAAACAGGGCGGATGCCGTCGAACGGAATAAGTTGCGGGAATTCGTAGTTTTTTGGATCGTCCACACGAGGGTTCTGCGTAGGTGATCCGATCATATCACTTTCCTTCTCCACTTCTGTAGGAGCGAAGACCTCAGTCGCTTCAACAGTTGGAGCACCCTCTGATCGGGAGGAAATATTCGCCGCAGGAGAGCAGGCAGCCATCAACAAACCAAGCAAAGTGAACAACAGCAAATTTCGCATATCAAAATCATAGCGCATTTCCAGGATCGAATGTGTAAAATAGCCTACAGTAAAAACCGAAGCCCTAAGAACGAATGACCATGTTTTTAGAGAGATGTTCCGATTACGTTCGCCGTCACAGGATGACGATTGAGGAGGCCCCTGATGTTGATCGTTCAAGTGCACGTTCATGTAAAGAATGATGCCATCGAAGATTTCGTCAAAGCGAGCCTGGAAAATGCACGCCACAGCGTCCAGGAACCCGGCATTGCCCGCTTTGACCTTATTCAGGAGAAAGGGGATCCCACGCGCTTTGTGCTGGTAGAGGTCTACCGCAGCGAGGATGATCCGGGGTCGCATAAACAAACCGAGCACTACGAGGTTTGGCGTAATACTGTGGAGAGCATGATGGCTGAGCCGCGTCACAGCGTGAAATACAACAACTTGTTCCCCGATGATCAGGGCTGGGGGTGACCATTGGAATTCACCTTTGCTACATCAGATCGCATTCTATTCGGCGACGGCAGGCTAGGGGAGATCGGAAAAATCTCGTCCGAATATGGACACAGAGCATTTGTCGTGACCGGCTCCACCTCCGAGCGCACTGCGCCGCTGTTCGACACCCTGCAGTCCCATGACATCCTGCATGCCGAATTCTCGGTGGCCCAAGAGCCGTCGATCGCGCTGGTGACCAGGGGACTTCAATTGGCTCGAGCTTTCACCCCGGATGTCGTCATTGGCATGGGCGGTGGAAGCGTGCTCGATACCGGGAAAGCTATCGCAGTGCTCTTAACCAACGGGGACGATCCGCTCGATTTCCTCGAGGTCATCGGTCGGGGCAAGCCGCTCCTGAGTCCATCGAAACCCTGCATCGCCATCCCGACCACTTCTGGAACGGGAAGCGAAGTGACCCGCAATGCGGTTTTGGCATCAGAAGAACACCACGTCAAAGTCAGCCTGCGCAGTGCATCCATGCTTCCCGATGTCGCCTTGATCGATCCATCCCTCACCCGCGATGTCCCCCCGCATATCACCGCGAGCACAGGGCTCGATGCGCTCACCCAGGTGATTGAGCCCTACATCTCGCGGCGCCGGAATCCGATGACCGACGGGTTCTGCCGGGAGGGTATCCCGCGCGCAGCTCATGCTTTGCAGCCGGCGTATATGGATGGGAGCGATTCGGGCGCACGTCGAGATATGGCCATCGCCAGTTTGATGGGAGGGCTCGCCCTCGCGAACGCAGGTCTCGGCGGGGTGCACGGATTCGCAGGTCCGTTTGGCGGGATGTACCACGCGCCGCACGGAGCGATCTGCGCCGCGCTCCTCCCGCACGTCCTCGAGGTCAATCGCAAAGCACTCGAGGCACGAGCGCCTGAAGATGAAGCCCTGTCACGCCTTAAAGACATCGCACGAATGGTCACATCCGAACCATCCGCGAGCACGCAGGCGGGGATCTCCTGGATCCGGAATCTCGTGGAAACACTTCAAATTCCAACGCTCAGGACCTACGGGTTCGAAATGAACCATTCCCCAGAATTGATCGAGAAGGCGAAAGTGTCCAGCAGCATGAAAGGAAATCCGATCGAACTCACAGATGCTGAACTGGAGGAAATCCTCGAGCTGGCATTTTGATGTCCGAGTTCCTATCTCCAGAGAGGGAAGAAACGCACATGGAGCAGATCGAAGAACTCGATCTGGACCCAGATAAGCAAGAGAGCGCAAAGAAATACGCACGCATCCGCAGGCGGATGTACGTCTTGGATATCGCCCTCGGAGGCCTGTTTCTCCTCTGGTGGCTCATCTCAGGT
>CAZMZL010000268.1:0-3837 GCA_964570595.1 uncultured Anaerolineaceae bacterium
GGGAGCTTGCTCGTTTCCCATCAGCAAGCTGACAGATTCCGTGAACTCCCCTTTTTTGGACGGTCCCGACGTTAAGATACCCAAAATTGCGCTGGGAAAGATTTGACTCAATTCGGCTGTGGCCACCGAAGGATCACCGGGTCCACATAACCGTGTTTCTCGACCGCATACAAGCGGCCGCTCGATTTTCCATCACAGCCCTTTTCATCCAGCAGAGTGTACGAGGTATCGTCCGTACGGACGGCGACGTCGATCAGGAAGCCGTTCTGGCATACTACAGCTTCGATAAGATAACCGCGATCGTCATCCTCCGTCATATTTAGACGCCGCCAGCTCACCGTCACATTGTTTCCCTGACGTACGGCGCCGACTTTCTTCGGCTGACCGTACAAGGTGGAGCGCGGCAGCTGATTGGCCACGACGGCAACCGTGCGGATATCCCCATCAATCTCGACGACCGAGGTATGGAGCCAGCAGTGAAAATGGTTCGTGTCCAAGATCACCCATACCCACTGACTATCGGGACTGCGTCCATGCACGATGCCGCGATCACCTTCGTATGCGCCGTGCGCGTATAAGTAAGCTTTTCCAGCGCCATAACGGCAATTTGCCTGCATCTGTACGGTCACATCCGGAAAATCAAAAGTCGGTGTGGGCGTGATCGTGGGAGTGGGCGTGATCGTCGGCGTCAGCGTGATCGTCGGCGTCAGCGTGATCGTCGGCGTCTGTGTCATCGTGGGCGTATGGGTCATTGTGACGGTCGCGGTGGCCGTGGACGTGTCCGTCGGAGTCGGTGTCGGCGATCTAAAGATGGCCATCGCGCTCCCGCATGCTCCCAAGAAAATTGATGCGCCGAGAAGCACACTTGTGCGTATGATCATTCTAATCCGTGGATCTTGATCCAGGTTTGCGAAACCAATTCTCATCTCAACAGGCATTCTATGCGAAGATGCATGCGGCGATCAATGTGACCTTTGGTTCGTATCACAGAGCCCCACCGCACCATCATGGAGTTGGCGTATTTGTGGGCGTGGGTTGAGCCGTGCTTGTGGGCGTGAGTGTCGGCGTGAGAGTCGGTAGAGGCGGGCTGTGAAACCTGAACACGCGTGTCTCTAGGTCCCATGTAGATTCATAGCTCAGCACCTCAAAGAATGTCCTTCCATGTTTGAGCGGCACGACGTTCCCATCAAGGTCCCATAACGTCAAATTTGCGCTCCTGGTCGACCAGCGGATCTCCTGCATTTTCCCGTCTCGGAAAAGATAGCCCACCGCGCTCGGAAGGTACTGTAATTCGATATCCAGAATCGTCCCCACGAGATTCTCAAACCTATGCCGGGCAAACAGTACGAGGACATTCTCAAATTGGAGCTGTTCCCCCGTCATACGCTCGACTGAAGGGACCAGTTCCCCTTCCCCGACAGAGCGATCCTGAGAACGCTCATAGGTACCACTGGCAGGATCATATCTCCAACCCACATGATTGAAGTAGTTGTAGACGATTGTAAAATCTTCTACAGCGATCCCCGATGTCGACGGGAGCGAATCGAAGACCAGCCCGGCGAGATCCTCCGGGTTCGCGCTTTCATTAGAGAGCTCGTCCAGGTCTTCGATGAAGATCCCCGCGCTGTTGACGTTGTTGGGATCCTCGGCAAACACGGTCTCCCAACCACTTAATTGCTCAAGGACCTCTGGTGATGCATAGCGAATATACAATCTTCCCGGAGGATAAAGCAGCTTAATTTCCTCGTAAGGCACCCTCCCAGAACGAACCGGGCCGACGACGTACGTCTCACCCTGATCGATACGGGACTCGTCCATGCTTATTAAATCCTCCACATAGTCCCCGTAGTACACGGCCAGGAACCTCGTCATCCCCTGACCGATGGATATCTCCCATACATGCGATGCCGCGCTGAGCCCTGCTTGCGGCCTCGCAGATGGTGGGAAATTTGTGACCGAGACCAGGATTGCGTTCTTATACAGGAGCGATTCGTCGACGACGGGCTCCCCCGTCAGGGGATTGTATTTCTCGAGATACGAGGGACCGACCCGGAAGGTCGTCGGTGAGGGTGTAGGAGAAGGGTCCGGTGTCATGGTTGCAGTCGTGACTGATGGCTGCGTATTCACGGATTGTGGAGCGGTGCTGACGGGTTCTCCGGATGTTTCAGCCTTGGCCGTATTCTGTGAGGGAATACGATCGACCTCGCCGCGCCCACACGCAGTGATGAAGAGTCCAATACAACCGACCAAAATAAGCCCGCGAATGCGATGAGACATCAATGGCATCTCTCCTCCGGATGCTTCCAGGAATGAGTTGGGATTCTACCAAGGATCAGAAGGAAGTGGGTTTTCATTGGCAGCGATCCAGATCAGGAGCTTCAGATATTTGTCTGGACGATTATCGAACCGGAGGATATGATTGACACCTGCCCTCGTAAACGCTTTCTAAAGATTGGGTCAATGATGCTTGATCGAATGAAGGGTACCTGGAAGGAATTTCCAAGAGATTTCTGGACCCTCACGTTAGCTACTTTCATCGACCGCCTTGGCGGGACGATGATCTTCCCCTTCTTTGCGCTTTACGTTACCCAAAAATTCGACGTGGGCATGACCGAAGCAGGCATCCTGTTTGGGATATTCTCGATCACCGGATTTCTCGGGAACCTGGTGGGTGGCGCGCTCACGGATAAGTTTGGACGTCGCGGCATCGTCATATTCAGTCTCGTCGTCAGCGCTTTGAGCAGCCTCTGGATGGGCTTGGTTAACGACCTTTATGTCCTTTATGGCCTGGCCGTCGTAGTCGGTTTCCTGTCCGACATCGGTGGACCCGCCCGCCAGGCGATGGTGGCGGACCTTCTTCCCGAAGAAAAACAAGCCGAAGGATTTGGTATTCTCCGGGTGGCCGGTAACCTCGCCTGGATTATCGGCCCGACCATCGGCGGGCTCCTGGCCACCCAATCCTACATGATTCTCTTTGTGCTCGACGCCATCTCGAGCCTGATCACCGCAGGCATCGTGTACCGTTTGATCCCCGAGACGAAACCCGAGAGAGTCACGGGGGAGGAACCCGAAAGTATTCTGAGCTCCTTCGCCGGATATCGCCATGTCCTGGCAGATAAGCTCTTCATGTCCTTTCTGGTTGTTTCGATATTCATGCTGCTCGCCTATCTGCAGATGTACAGCACACTTTCCGTGTACCTGCGTGATGTCCACGGCATCGGACCGCAAGGTTTTGGATTCCTCATGAGTATGAACTCCACGACGGTCGTGCTCCTGCAGTTCTGGTTTACTCGAAAGACAAAAAAATACGCCCCGATGCTGATGATGGCGCTCGGATCTGGATTGTATTTGATTGGTTTCACCCTCTATGGATTTGTGGAGATCTTCCTGCTTTTCGCTGTGGCCATGTTAATCATCACCGTCGGCGAGATGATCGTCATCCCGGTCGGTCAGGCTCTTGTGGCCCGATTTGCCCCCGAAGACAAGCGCGGAAGATACATGGCCATTTATGGGTTGTCATGGACTATTCCATCGGCAATTGGACCGTGGGCCGCCGGCATCGTCCTGGACGACTACGATCCTAACCTTGTCTGGTATCTGGCCGGGATATTTTGTGCAATTTCAGTTGTAGGTTTTTACCTGCTTCATCTGCGATCGAGGGATCGATTTACCATGCCCATCGCAGAGGGCGTCGAATCGGCTGCATCGACCTGAATGTGAAAACATAAACTGCGGAAGAAGAACAAAGACATCCCTGAAGGTGGAGCAAAAGGTGTCATCTTTCTCAAACCTTTTGAACGGCTGACCTCTGAATCGATTATTTTGGAGCGAGAGCTC
>CAZMZL010000269.1:0-3823 GCA_964570595.1 uncultured Anaerolineaceae bacterium
TCAAGACGAGCGGTGGATGAGGTTGTGGGAAGACGAATGACCGAAGAAGGAAGGCGCGAGGAGACGATGACCTCGCGCGAGCGTGTACTGGCCGCGCTCGCTCATCAGGAGACCGATCGCATACCCATCGATCTGGGAAGTACCTGGATCTCTACAACGACAATTCCTTTTTACGAACGCTTAAAAAAGCACTTTGAAGTTGATCGTCCAACCGTCATGATGGAACGGAATATGCAGGTATGTTTCATCGATGAAGAAATTCTGCAGAGGCTCTCCGTAGACACAAGATTTGTTTCCTATAATCCTCCCGAACTGTCTCAAAACCAATCCGTGGAATTGGGGGAAGGCCTTTATCGGGATATGTGGGGGATCGAGTGGCATAAGCCGCCGAGTTCGTATTATTATGACCTCTACAAACCACCCCTTGCAGGTGAGATAAGCAAAGCAGACATCCTGAATCATCCGTGGCCAGAACCCAACGATCCGGGATATACGCGCGGTCTGCGGGAGCGTGTCGAGGCGTTGCGTAACAAGACCGACCACGCCCTTGTGCTCAACCTCTCCCTCTGGGTCCTGCAGTGCAGCCAAAACATACGCGGATACGAGGATTGGTTCATTGATCTGATCCGAGCCCCAGAGTTAATCGAAACGATCGTCGATTGCCTTACAGAGTCGATGCTTGGGCCGCTGGAGATGGTGACAGACGCCGTGGGCGATCTCGTCGATGTGATCTCCGTATCGGACGACATCGGTCACCAGGATCGGTTGTGTATGTCACCAGATACTTATCGGCGAATTTTTAAACCTCGGCATGCCCGTATGATGGAAGTTGTCAAATCACGTTCCAATGCACCCGTAATGTGGCATACGTGTGGCAGCGTATACGACATTATTGAAGACCTCATCGATATTGGCGTCGACTCGTTGAATCCCGTCCAGACATCGGCAGTCAGGATGGACCCCTTTCAATTGAAGGGGGATTTTGGTGACCGCCTCTCTTTCTGGGGCGGGATTGATACCATGCGGGTATTGAACCGGGGAACAGCAGAGGAGCTGCGCCGGGAGGTCCGAGGGAAGATCACCGCCCTAGCCCGCGGCGGTGGGTTTATCCTCAATCCGGTCCACAATGTTCAACCGGATGTTCCGGTATCCAACTTGCTCGAGATGATCGATGCCGCCCTCGAATTCGGATGGTATCCGATCGAGTGAGCTCCGCTCTGATCTGCATGCTCGATATTTTCATGTGATCTGCCTCGTTTGATACGTCGATTTTCGCATCCACCACACAGTCGCAAGAAAATTGACAAAATCCCCTTGCCCATGCTATAAAATACCGCGAGGTGGAATATTGTTCCACTCTGTAGAACCAAAAACATCCCCAACACGATCAGCACCTGAAGTGCGAGCGCTTTCGCGTGGACTTCGGTTATTAGAGATACTGGCCGATACCCCAGACGGGCTTCCTCTCACAGAACTCACCGAAGAGGCGCTGCTCTCGAAGAGCAGCACGCATCGTCTTCTACAAACCCTGATGAACAACGGGTATGTCCTTCAAAATTCAACCACCAGTCACTATCTTCCCAGCCTAAAGTTGCTGGAGTTGGGAAGTAGATTGTTGCAGGACTACGATCTGCACGATGTTGCTCGTGCGCTGCTGCAAAATTTGACCACAGCAACAGGAGAGACCGTCCATCTTGTTCTTCTAGACCATAACTCTGCCGTCTACATTGAAAAGGTCGAAAGCCCGAATCCCATACGCATGTATTCAAACATCGGGATGAGTGTCCCGCTGCACTGCACTGCGGTTGGGAAAGCGATCTTGGCTTCCCTACCGGAAGACAGGCTTGGAATTTATTTTCAGAGCAACCAGTTGACGAGATTTACTGAGACGACCATTACCGAACCAGCACTTCTTAAAGTTCATCTTGAGGAGATTCGCTCGAGAGGCTTCGCAATAGATGATGGGGAGCATGAAGAGGAAGTCCGATGCATTGCGGCACCCCTTTTCGCCCGCACTCAAGAGGTCGTGGGCGCAGTCAGCATCGCGGCAGTGAGTTTCCGGGTGAGTATGGAACAACTCATGGGTTGGGTACCAGATTTACGAGCCGTGGCCACGCAATTAAACACAGACCTTGCTCACTACTTTGATCGCTACATCTGAGCGATATCTTGCGGATAACGATAATGATGGGATTACACAGCACTCTATAGAAAGGAACCCCGTTCTGGTTGAGTCAGGAATTGATCAAGTCAGTGTTTCTGTCAACGGACTTTGATCCGATGATGGAATACTCCAAACTCATCCAAGGTGTTTATGAATCAACGCTCTGATTTGTTTTTTACTCCCCAGACATGGGAAGATGCCTTGGCCCTTCGAGAACGATTCGATAAGGATGCGGTCGTTCTTGCTGGCGGAACAGATGTGATGGTCCAGATTAACCATGGGACAATCTCGCCGAAACACATCATCAGCTTGTCGCGAATGCCCTCCTGGGGATCCTATGAGTTGAGCGGGTCGGTCACATTCAGCGCGGGGACAACGTTTCGTAGAATTGAACAAGAAGCCGGGCTTCTTCCATTGCACACAGCTTTGGTGCGTGCGGCTTCCCTGGTCGGGGGAGTCCAGGTTCGCAATGTCGCAACGATCGGGGGAAACCTCTGCAACGCATCACCTGCGGCGGATTCTGCACCTCCCCTGCTCGCCATGGATGCCGAAATTGTACTCTATGGTTCCGGCGGCAGAAGAACTCTCTCGATTGATTCATTCTTCAATGGCCCAGGAAGCACCGCCATAAATGACCACGAACTGCTGCATTCCATCCGCATCCCTGAGATGCCGGGACGGACAGCAACGGATTTCTTAAAGTATGGACGTCGGTCCGCAATGGAGATTACGATTGCCAGCGTCGCGGCTCGCCTGACGTATGGGGAAGAAGATATTTGTCAAACCGCTCGGATCGCTCTGGGTGCGGTGGCTCCAACACCTTTGCGCGTGCTTGAGGCAGAGAAGATCTTGGAAGGTCAGAAGCTAACTACGAAGATCTTGGATTCGGCCGCCGAGATCGTACGGCGCTCCATTTCACCGATATCCGACGTGCGTGCAAGCGCAGAATACCGTCGAGAAATATGCGGTATTCTGGTCAAACGTGCGTTGGATCGGTGCCATGTCACACTCACGGGGCACGCTCTATGATGCCAAAATCCCCTATTGTATTGAGTGTCAATCATCATAAATATGAGCTGGAAGTGCATCCTTCGAGATCCTTGTTGAACGTTCTCCGGGATGATCTCGGGCTTACCGGAACCAAAGAAAACTGTCTTGATGCTGAATGCGGTGTCTGTACTGTTCTGGTGGACGGAGACGCGGTAAATTCATGCATTTTCCCCATTATGCACGCGATTGGGAAAGAAATTACGACGATTGAGGGGGTCACATTGCCCGAGGGGCTGCATCCGCTTCAACGTGCATTTCTCGCATACGGTGCCGTTCAATGTGGATACTGCATCCCCGGTATGATTTTATCCGCGATGGCGCTGGTGGAATCGGAACGTCCATTGACGGATGAAGACATCATAACCGGGCTTTCAGGAAACCTTTGTCGATGCACCGGGTACACGAAGATTATCGCGGCCGTCCAAGCCGCAAGTGCGGAGATGAGGGCCGGGAATGGTTAATCGAACTCACACACCACGACGCGTCGTTGGACACTCACTCCCTCGTCTGGATGGTTTTGGGAAGGTCACCGGAAAAACGATCTATAGTATGGACTTTGGAATCAAGGCGATGCTGCATGGCGCCGTTCTCCGAAGCCCCCATGCGTAT
>CAZMZL010000270.1:0-3765 GCA_964570595.1 uncultured Anaerolineaceae bacterium
GTTTCATTATTTGGTCCATGACTTCATCAGGTAAGGGGATCACCCCGCCCATTCGTCCATAAAACTCGACCGGTACACGCCCCTCAACAGCCAGACGGACGTCTTCGACCATCTGCCCCGCATTCATCTCTACGACGAGTATTTTATTGACTTTTTCGGCCAATTCAGCTATCGCGGCATAGGGATAAGGATAAAGCGAGATGGGTCGCAGTAAACCCACTTTAATGCCGGATTCGCGAGCCATTGTAATCGCGGATTGAGCGATCCTTCCGGCCGTTCCAAACGCCACAATGGCGATCTCGGCGTCGTCGATCTTGTAGGTCGTAAAACGAACCTCGTTTTCCTCAATGATGGCCAGTTTTTCCTGCAGCTTAATATTGAACACCTCTTCTTCCACAGGATCGATATAGATCGATGAAATCACATTTGGATCCCGGCCTTCTGCGCCGGTCAATGCCCACGCTGGTCGGTCAGCCACAGAACGTACCTTCTGCATCTCAGGGAGTTGCGCGGGTTCCATCATCTGTCCCAGGCTTCCATCCGCCAGGATCACGACAACGGTACGGTATTGATCGGCCAGATCGAACGCTTCGACGGTCAGGTCAATCAGTTCCTGGACGGTCGCGGGGGCGAGCACAATGAATTTATAATCGCCATGCCCCCCTCCCTTGACCATCTGGTGGTAGTCAGCCTGCGAAGGTGCGATGTTCCCAAGCCCCGGGCCACCTCGCATGATATCGACGAGAACGACTGGAACCTCTGAACCGGCGATGTAGGAGAGTCCTTCCATCATCAGGCTGACTCCCGGGCTGGACGACGATGTCATCACCCGCACGCCAGAACAAGAAGCACCATACACCATATTGATGGCGGCCACCTCGCTCTCAGCCTGTAGAAATACACGCCCCAGTTCGGGCATGCGCTTGGACATGTGTTCAAGAGCCTCTGTCTGAGGCGTAATGGGATACCCGAAATACGCTTCGCAGCCGGCTCGAATCGCCGCCTCTGCGAAAGCGACATTTCCCTTAAGCAATTCCTTTGTCACCTGTTCATCTCCTATGGTCAAAGCGCTGCTGCGAGGACTTTATCCTTGGACACCCACCGAAATACCGAGATGGCAGCATCTGGACAAATGACGGCACAGATTGCACATCCCGTGCAATCTTCTTCAGGGTCGACGAGTATTGCAGGGTGATAACCCTTGGGTGTGAACCTCTCCACATCCATCTTGATCACGTCCTTCGGACACACGGATGTACAGAGCTCACAACCCTTGCAGAGATCGTCACTGATGACTATTCTGCCCTTTGCCATATATGTTTTCCTCCAGAGCTTATTAATAAAGATACCGTCAGTTTGATCTCATCTCGAGTGTAGACCGTCATACGCGGGACAACCAAAAATCCTATTTTGGAGGATAACAGTCCATTTCATTCTGCCCTCAATATCACCTCCGCCGACACCGCACGGTTGGTGGAGCCACGGTCCCTCCCAACCCACGAGAAATTCACGCGCAGTCGGAGTTTTACCTTGTAAAATCTCTTCAATTCCAGAGCACAGCAGTTATACTTTATACAGATTTTTCACTTTCAGCCACCGATGGAAGGAGCAGGGACATGGAAATTAAGTGGCTTGATGGCAGCCAACCCTTTCTCACGTATCTCGACGGTTGGTATGAACAACTGTCGGACGGCAACCTCGACGCAGTTATGGACCATCCTAGCAGGACCGCATTCATCTCCGTGGATGTCATCAATGGGTTTTGTCATGAGGGTCCCCTATCCAGCCCTCGGGTGAAGGCAATCATCGCTCCGATCACCAGGCTCCTCGAGAAAGCCTGGGAGGCGGGTGTCCGTGAAATCGTCCTTACACAAGACACACATGAGATGAGCGCGGTCGAGTTCGATCAATACCCTCCGCATTGTGTCAGAGGGACGAATGAGGCTGAAACCGTCCCGGAAATAAAAGCACTGCCTTTTTATGACCACATGACCATCATTGAGAAAAATTCTATCCACTCCGGGTTGGATACCGGTCTTTCCGACTGGATCTCCGATCACCCCACGATCGATCGGTTCATCGTAACGGGCGACTGCACCGATCTGTGCACGTACCAGCTCGCCATGCACCTTCGTCTGGATGCAAATGCCCGCCAACTGGAAAGAAAGGTCATCATCCCCGTCGATTGTGTGGATACCTATGATCTGCCGGTTCATGTCGCTGAAGATATCGGCGCAGTCCCTCACGATGCAGAACTGCTCCACCGTATTTTTCTGTACAGCATGATGCTCAATGGCGTAGAAATTTATGCGAAATTAATCTAATCCCGAAGTCATCCCATCCAATGAAACGATAAAGAGAACTCCTTGAATTCCATCCTGCAAAACAGGATCCAAGCCTGAAGGGCGAACGAGGGCGCTATGAGTATCTTCGATGGAAAACGGCTCACGAATGAGGTCTTCAAACTCGACGTCGCACGAATGCGACGCGGATGGTACTCGGATAAATACTTCGAAAATATCGACCGCATGCTCACGCAGCTCTCGATAAGCAATTACACATATGCTGGAAAACACCATCACCTGCCAGCCGGCGTCTCGGAGAAGGATATTTACATCGGTGACCTCGAGGTCGAAATTCAATGGTTTACGCGACGCCCAGGGAAAACTGTGGTCGTGGGTGTGGACAAGGCACTCTCCATGTTTCGTCATTGTACGGGGTACTGGGAAGATGATCGTTTCCAGGAGACGTGGGATAAGCTCGACGTTTGGGCGGTCCATGATGGCGCCACCGTCGAATACCGCGATGATCCCAGAAAAGTAAGCCCCGTCATACGTATTCGAGGGAGGTACCGAGACTTCGCCCTCCTGGAGACGCCCACGCTTGGGATCCTCACGCGAGCTTCAAGAGTAGCCACGAACGTGTACGAGACACTTATCGCGGCGCGAGGCAAGCCGGTGTTGTTCTTCCCGGCCAGGTTCGATCTTCACGAAGTTCAAGCCGCGGATGGCTACGCCTACAATATCGCCGTACAGCGCTTCAACAAGGATTTCGCCGGTCGTCTTGGACCATTTATCTCCACGGATGCACAAGGGGACTGGTGGGGGGGCGCCGGCGGCGGTACGATCGCACATGCCGCTCTGGCATGTTTCCTGGGCGACACTGCGGAAGCCATGTGCGCATTCGCCAGAACGCTTCCCCCGGAGATACCCCGCATCGCATTGGTAGATTTCAACAATGATTCAATCGGCGACTCACTCACAACCCTGAAAAGGATGTTCACGCTGTATCGAGATCTTGTTTCCAGAGGCGCCGATGAGGAGGCGAGAAAATATCGGCTCTATGGCGTCCGTCTCGATACAAGCAAATCCATCCGCGATGTGAGCGTCCCCCCACTCGGCGATCCACACTTGGATCTTGGCGTGACTCCAAGATTGGTTTTTTCAGTGAGGCAAGCGCTGGATCAGGCCTGGACATCCTGGGATCTTTCATGCGAATGGAAAGACCGAGCGCGCCAATACTGCCAATCCGTAAAAATTATTGCGACAGGAGGGTTTAATCCCCGGCGTATCCAGGAATTCGAACGGCTTGAAGTACCCGTGGATATCTATGGAGTTGGCTCATCCCTGTTCGCCAACTGCGGTCCCAACGTCACAGATTTCACCGCAGACGCCGTTAAGGTAAAGGTCCATGGGGATTGGATACCCATGGCCAAGGTCGGTCGGAGCGCCTGCGACAACTCCGATCTGGAAAAGGTGGTCTAAC
>CAZMZL010000271.1:0-3748 GCA_964570595.1 uncultured Anaerolineaceae bacterium
GGTGAGGCCACGCTTGACCCGGGTGAGACCATGCTGTGGATGGATTTGGAGACGGGCATCTATGGGATGGCCATTTTCCCCGAAGGGTTGTACGACGCGATGGAGGTACAGGGGACGGAAGACATCGTCGGGCTGGCGCCCGTGGATGAGGTCGGTCCGCTGGGTTACCTCGGTTTGATGGATACGGCCGGCATCGCCGGGTGGTTTGAAGGTCTGCCGCTACCGGCCTCCGGCCTCGACCTGGGCGGCACCCTGGAACTCCCCGACGGCTCCATCATGAGCTGGACGCTCCAACCCGGTTCCTGAGACACACGGAGCCCTCACGCCGTTCGAGCATGAAATCGGATCGTAAGCGCTCCTGCTTCCACCCAGGATCGGAAGCACGACGAGCACGCCATGGCGCTTATCGTGGCTCACAAGAGCAGTGACCCACCTCCCGCGGGTTTCGAACCCTCGGGAGGTTAAGCGCTCGATCATGAGGCGCGCAGTTCGGTGGACAACGCCTTCAAATACTCCCGCGAGCGCTGAAATCCTTCGAACGCTCGTTCCCGGGCTTTGAACTCCGCTGTGTGCGCCATGCGCCGGCCGTTGACGATCTGCACGCCCAGCTCCTTGTGCAGCAATTCATGGTGCATCACATGATCGATGACGTACTGCGGGGTACGGCGCGAATCGAGGGCGATGCTGATCATGACCGTGTCGGACGCCGGCGCGTAATGACCGAAGACAGCATGCGTGATGGTTCTGTTCCAGATCAAGACCGGCCGTTCCACGCGCCCCTCGAAATAGTATTCATTCACGCGAGAGAATACTTCCCCCAATTCATAGTAGACGCCGCGGGACATCTCGCCTGTTTCGATTCCGATGAGCTCGAGCTCCATGAGAATCTCCTTGAACTCGTCCGTATCTGCATAGCTCCGGATGTGCGGTTTGAATCCAACCCCCGCTCGGCCGAGGGCCGCGGCCACCAGCGCCTCGATGACCGGCTTCGGCGCGCCGACGAAGGCCTCGCTGGCGACGATGTGACGTACGCCCTTTCGGACCTGGGACCTGTAAAGTCCTGCCATGTTGTAGAACTCAAATTCGCCATCATCCCAGACCCCATAGGCCCCCTGCAAGGCGTTCACATGCCCCAGGAAATTGGACTCCTCGTTCAGGAACTTGAGCCACTGATAGGCGCGCAGCGTCGGGCCCGGCAGCCTTGACGGGCTCGCACCCATGTTTTCGCAGATGAGATCGATCCGCGCGGCGAGCTCGATCACCCTTTCGTGAAGCGGGGCGAGCTCGGCCCGAATTTCGGTGAACTCGCTTTCGGCCCCTGCTCCCGCCCGAGCCAGCTCTTTGAATTCCCCCTGGAACGCCCGACATCTCGAAACCACATTCGATATGCGGATGCCCCCCGTGGTTCTCGTCTGGTCGTCGTCCAGGATGGGGAGATTCTCAAGGTCGAGGTTCTTCAAGTATCGGTACGCCCTCCGGGTGGGCGCCGGCAGGTCGTCGGGGGAGAGCCCTTCTCCGCGGCAGGTCCCATCCACAAAGGCGATTGAATCCTCCACCATTCGCCGGAAGGCCGGCGCATCCGAAGCTGGAATGCCGGTCCCCATGTGCCAGCGGGCGCGGTTCATCATCTTGACGAGCCCCGAAATCCTGATGGTTTTCACTTCTAGCGTTCACTCATGGGAAGGCCTGTGTTCAAAACATCCTGTCGCCGGACGGGGGTTATTCTAGCCCAAAAGGACCATCCCGGGGGGAGAATTCACCCGCATCTCCTGCGTAAAGTCCTGCTCGAATGGATCGAAACGACCCGTTTTGTTCTGGAGTTGAAAGCCCGATCGCGCGGTGATCGGCCGAGGACAAAATCCAGGGAATAATCCGCTGTGATGTCGGAGAAACCAGCCTCAGGGTACCCCTTTTTCCACACAATTGGAGCGGAAATGGATTTGGGCGACGACCACTTGAACTCACTGTCTTCAAAACCCCTCCCCCCTTCTCTACGCGAGGCCGACTTCCTGTCGGTCATAGGCCCGCAAGAAGTAGAGCTCGGAAACCTCTGATCGATTAGCCAAGAACTTCGCGCGCTCGCCAACCATGCAATTCCCCCAATGCCTGCCTATGTCATCACGCCGGTCCATTCGACTTACCAATCGATGGTTTCAAGCCGCCCGCTGGAACTTCTCAAATTTCCACACTAAGGCATCGTTACTCTGCCATTCCTTCGAATCGGATGGAAGTTGAATTTTCAGTCCTTCCAGTGTTCCAGCGGTTCACCCCCGGGACCACGGATGCGCCGAGTGAAATGATCCTCAAAACATCACGACACATGGTTCAGGGCAAGCGTGTTAATACAATAACTGGAATTACGCGAGTGGTCTTTTCCTCATATTCAGCAAAACCGGGATATTGCGTCGACACCTTTTCAAAAAGCTCTGTGCGCTCGGGTTCTTGAGCAACCTCGGCATGGGCTTGAAACTTTTCGGCGCCGACCTCAACCGTAACCTCAGGATAGGCGACGATGTTGTGATACCAGGCAGGGTTGGTCGGAGCCCCGCCTTTCGAGGCGATGATGATATATTTTTCACTCTCGGCGAGATACGCCACTGGATTCAGGCGAGGTTCCCCGCTCTTTGCGCCCTTTGTGTGCAGAAGAAGCAGGGTCATTTCCTCAAAATGCCCGCCAATCTTGCCTTCGTTGGCGCGAAATTCGTCGATAACAGCTTTATTCCAATCACTCATGTTCATACCTCCATAACCAGGCGCGACATAATTGGAATGACATAGACTTGGGCTCTGAAGGAAGAGCCAGGTGGTCTACACAAACATCCTGTTTCATTCGTTCTATCCATAGCCTTGATGCAACGAAGACATCTAATCTTACATTTACAAGCAACGGAGTCGTTCGCAGTAGTGACCCCGTATGACAACGAAATAGTTTGATCTGGGAGGGCATCCCGCAACCTTGTCGGGGCGAGATTCTCTCGCCCCTAATCCTGCGAGCGTAAAAAGAGGCAAGGCCTACGCTGCCCCGCCCTAATGCTTTTGTGTGAACACCCGATCCACGCCCTCACTCATCAGGCCATCGTCCACGCTGACGATCCATGTTTGCACCCCACAGAATCAGTTCGCCACCGACGCCAACCTGCAGCCGGCGAGCAGGGCAAGCTCGATAAGGGCCGAATAGGAGGCTGATATTCGTTGGCAAATCGACGGTTGGCCATTCCCGGGCACCAAGTATGGCCCGAGCGCCGCCAGAAGTTGCTCAAACGATTTTCTCAATGTAATATCTGTTTGAGATCACTGAACCTCCTGGAGACCATGAATCAGGATCGGCCCTTCTGATGTCTCGTCTTCCCTGAGAGCCACTTGAAACCCTTACGCTGTCTCCACCATCATAAAGGAGAAAAGACCCATGCGCGACCTCAAACATCTCAGACGCGCCATCTTCATCATCGCCCTGCTCATGCTCGCAGCCTGCAGCCAGTCCGGAGCCGGACCCCAGGCTCCCGGAGGGTCGGCGCCGGGATCCGCGCCGCTCGCCGACTACGGCGACGCGCCGGACGGCGATTTGACCGGCTACCCCGGTCCATTTGCCGAGAGAGGCAATTTCCCCACTCTGTTCTCTTCGGACGGGGCGCGCACCCTCGACCTCGACCAGGCCCGGTTGGGGCCCAACGCGAGTGCGGAGATCGACGCGAACGATCCCACCGACCCTGACGGTGTTCCCAACCTGACGAACGCCGACAGCGACGAC
>CAZMZL010000272.1:0-3735 GCA_964570595.1 uncultured Anaerolineaceae bacterium
AATGCACGACACGGGGCATGTGATATAGGAGAGAATCCACGTTATTCGGGGGAGCGATGATTGCAATCGCAAACAACATGATGGCAATGGCAACCATCGCCAGCGTAAAGAAAACTTCGGTCCGGCTGAGTTCTCGAAACCCTCTGAGCAAATCTCTGCTCCCCACACCGAAGGTATTCTTTTTGAGCCCAATGACAATAACCACACCAAAGACGATCAACCAGTATGTGGCCAACCCGATCGGGTTGATCGCCGTGAAGAGCGTGAGCCCTTCCATGGCAATCACAAGAAGGACTCCCTGGATCACAACGGCTCGAAGAAACGCCCCCCTCCAATCCTCCTCAAAGGATCCTTTCTGCACCCGAACGCCGTTCAGATGGAAGAACAAAACAAGGAAGCAGAGCAGGGGAAGAACGATCAACATCGCTTCAATAACCTCAACACAAGTTTAATCGTTCTCAATCACGAATGAAAGGCACCGGCATCCCAACGCGCCCCGATTGCGTAGCGCAGGAGCGACGCGACCACAACCAAGGGTACCTTCCTATCGCAACTTTCAGGTTTCGGACACCAACCCAAATCGTGTACATTCGAGTTCTGTAGATGAGGCCGTATGCTGCCGGATTGAATTCCGGGGAATTCAAGTTTGAGAGCGTATTTGCTCTCCGTCGACGGAAGACACCAATATTTTTCAATTGAAAGATAGGCGAAGCACTCTCTGAAAGGAGACTTTTCTCTGGGGCCCCCTATAAATGGGATCGGGGACTGGGCACATAATTGCGCCCGGGAATCATCAGGGCGGGTCCGAGATTGTTGGTTCGTGATCGGATTTGTGTAGATCGAAGCGTGCGGCTCTATCGAGATGTCCCTGGCTGTGCACATCCACGGCAGTCTCCCTGTGATGTCAGATGACGCGTGCCTGTCCCTCCTGCGTCTACCCTGCTAACCCACCTTCTTAAGCCGCTTCTCCAGATCCAGAGGTTTTTTTGAAGAATCCTGGACCTGTTGCCCGGGCCAATCCCACACCCAACCCCAACAAAAACCAGAGCAGGACCATGAGGTTTACACTCTGCATCAACGGCAGGAAGATGAACACCAGCAGCGCGCCCACCCAGCCGAGGACTGCCGTCCCGGAATGGACCCTCACCTGAAACGACCCGGTCCCCACCCAGGCCTTCCAGATCCGCACGAGAGCAATGCCGATGAAGGCCATCCAGGCCGCAAACCCCCAAACACCCCATTCAAAGGCGATCTGGAAGAGGGAACCCTCCACGTGGTAGAGCGATTCTGTCGCCCTGAGCAGCGCAGCCCCCTTCGGCCATACCATGCCCATGCCGACGCCCGAGGGAGCCCGAGCGATATCCTGAAGCGCCCACAGACTGTTCATGATGTGATCCATCTTTTGAGGGTTCCGGATGGTGTAAACGACCATGTTCAGCATGCCGATCGAGTTCATGATGACGATAAATAAAATCAAGCCGATCAGCAATGCGGCTGAGAGCAGGAGCCATTTGCGCCGGTCGAACCCCCGCAGGGCTGCGCCATAGATCTGTATCAGATACATGAGAAGCACGGCTGCCGAAGCGAGCAATCCCACAAATGCCGCACGCGAGTTGGTCATCGCCACCCCTACCAGGAAGGCGATCGAAAGCAGGATCATCACGAGCCGCAGTTTCTTCTCCCCAAAGAGGGCCCATTGCAGCGCCAGATAGAAAAAGATGAGGAAGAGCACACCAAGCTCGTTCGGGCCGCTCACGGTCGAGGCGGGTCGGATGAATGCGACCCCGATTTGACCATAATCCCGGAACAGGCCGGTGATGCGTCCGATCTGGTCGATATAACCCCAGGCCTTATAAGTCTCCTCCGTCCAGCTTGTGAACTGCCAGAGCGCCATGGCGAAGAGCAGCGCGCCCACGACGAGCAGCGCGATGTGCAGCACGCGCAGGTCCCGTTCTTTTTGCGGCAAGAAGGCCCGGGCCAGCACAAAGACGATCAAGGGCTGCAGATAGCCGCGCAGGGAGGTGATGCCGGCCAATCGATTCGGTGACAGGAAGGCTTCCATCACCCCCATCACGACGAGCACGCCGAGGATGACGTCTATAATTCCGGGTTTCGGAAACCGCCGGCGATCCAACATGCGACGCAGGCCCTTCACGACCCAGACCCCCAGCAGCGCCAGCACGGTCACGAACCACCACCTTGAGAGCGAGTTCACCGTCTCGATGGGGATTTCCGTGAACGCGTTCAGGATGCGGATGCTCAAATCGCGGAACGGCAGGAGCAGGACGAGCGTGGAGAGCACCCAGAACGGCCGCATCCACCCCAATATGAAGACAATGGGGCCAAGTATGAGCAGCAATACCAGCGTTGTGAGGTCAAATCCCATGATTTCCCGATTTCTTCCCGAATGAAGTTTTCGCGGGAATCTATCCCAAGCATTTTACACGGATTCGGATAGGTGAACATACACGTCTGTCCACGCCGTCACGACCGGACTCTACTCGATAAAGTTTCATTCGTGCTTGAATATCTGGGCGAGGTCCCAAATCTCCCTTCAGTTTCCGCGGGCGAGATCGTCGTGGAACCCGCACTCACAGGCGTTAAACAACGTCCCTGGCAAGAACTGTGGGAAGTTGTCCGCACAAGACTATTCATGGATGTCACCGCATTGATATTCGAACACAGGCCTGCAATCCATGCCCGGTGCAGTTTCCCAAACGCAATGTCCACAAGAACAGAATCTTCTTGAAGCATTTTGTCCCCACTTTTCGGTTCACGAAATACACCCCAAGTCTTTTCGACAGATGAGAGAAATTTGTTGTTATGGATCGAACTTTTCCCTTTCCAAAGACTCCTTCTTTTTCACACTCCTGTAAGATTGAATTCACGATCAAATTAAAAAAATAGACGCACCACTCCCAATGCGTCTGAAAATTGGACACAAAATTCGAGCTTAAGTGTCAAATCGATCGTTGGATTCGATCAGTACCGAGGCGTACTACCCATGGGGTCATCGCTGCACCGACAAAATTGGCTTTCTGAAGCACGATTCAATTTCGCCCTGATTCGTTCAGGAACTCTGCAGCTTGCTAATAAAAAGGGGGATAAGGCCCTCAATTCCAGAACGATTCCTGACGGCTCAATCGCCGCTTGAGCGCCTGGGGGAGCCAATGCTGGCGTTTTCCTATTTGGAAAGCAGCATACTTTGCCATCGATTCGATGATGCTGGCTGGAATCCATTTCCACTGACGCTTATCCACCAGATATCGGAGCTGCCCAAATGCAAATATGCGACCTCTTCCAATCGGGTTCAGATCCCCAATCGGTTTCCCGGCTTGGTCAAAGAAGGCGCCGATGTCGAAATAGCGTCCGAATTGGTCCTGGAGGTCAAACGAGTGGGAATGGAAGACCTCCGCTTCGGCCTGGTATGCCACGGCATAACCCGCGTGGAGCAAATCAGCGCAGAGTTTCATATCCTCATTGACGACGACGTCTTCCGGAAACCCGCCGATGGCTTCGATGGCATCTCGCCTGACCGCCGAAGCAGCATTCGAAAAGAAATACGCCATCACGCCCATTTCGGCCACATCAGCCTCCGTGCGGGTATGCGATCGCTCCGGGTAATTCGCGTGCCGGGCATACTCCTCCAGCGGAGATGCATCCGGGTAAGGAATCTGCCGTGCGGTCACAGCGACGGCCTTCCCCTCGGAGATCGGACGTGTGAGCTCTTCCAAA
>CAZMZL010000273.1:0-3698 GCA_964570595.1 uncultured Anaerolineaceae bacterium
GAGGGAAGCCGTTGCAGCGATCGATGATGAGAGGGGAGTGGTGCCGGTTCCTGTCGAAGCATATTTCCTCGAGCTATTCTGGTTTTGTGTTCGTGTACACACGGGATCGTCCGGAAAAGGACGGGGAAAATTGTAATTGGACCAACTTGCCGGGAAAGCGGCGCCGGAGGAACAGAATCCGTTATCGATTTCATGGATTGCTTCTGTCAAATCCCAATGTGATGTCTTGCGAAACGGATTGAAGGGTGTTTACCCTGTGGACAGGTGCATACGCTGGATTTGTAAAGTGAGGGTGACTTGCTATAAAATTAGGTCTTCTACGTAAAATCTGACCATCCATAGAGCAGGTGCATATGGCTCCAGTCCTTGAACTCAAGAACATCACCAAACAATTCCCCGGTGTCCTGGCAAATGATCACATCAATCTGACCCTTGAAGAAGGAGAAATTCACGCGCTTCTCGGGGAAAATGGCGCTGGGAAGACGACGTTGATGAACATCCTGTACGGGCTTTATGAGCCCGACGAGGGTGAGGTCTATGTCCGCGGCAAGGAACTTGAAGTCGATGAACCGAAAGATGCCATTGCCGCGGGTGTGGGGATGGTCCACCAGCACTTTATGCTGATTCCGGTCTTTACCGTAACTGAAAACGTGATGCTTGGACATGAAACCATAAAAGCAGGCGATTTTCTCGATCGCGCAGCTTCCGCTTCCCGAATTCGAGAGATTTCTGAATCATATCATCTGCAAGTCGATCCAGATTCATATGTCCGCGATCTCCCAGTGGGCGTGCAACAGCGGGTGGAGATTATCAAGCTCCTGTACCGCGAAGCTGACATCTTGATTTTTGATGAGCCAACTGCGGTATTGACGCCACAGGAAGCCGATGAGTTGTTTAAGATCATGCGCTCGCTCGTCGATCAAGGGAAGTCGATTATTTTCATCACCCACAAGCTGAGAGAGGTTCTCGATGTTGCCGATCGAATTACAGTCCTTCGCTCCGGGCAGGTCGTTGGGTCGACGATCCCGGCGGAGGCGGATCAACGGAAGCTTGCCGAGATGATGGTTGGTCGAGAGGTGCAGCTCACGGTGCACAAATCTGCCCCACAGATTGGTGATTCTGTTCTTCAGGTCGAGAAACTTGAAATCATAGATGACCGTAAGCAGCTTGTCGTCGATAAGGTCTCGTTCGAAGTGCGCGCCGGCGAGGTCCTCGGGATTGCGGGGGTTCAAGGAAATGGACAAACGGAACTCGTCGAGGTCCTCACGGGGATGCGGAAGCCTATCTCCGGCAGCGTTAAAATCCTGGGTGAGGAGACGACTGGAGCAACCCCGCGTCAGGTGACAGAGATGGGCACCGCACACGTACCAGAGGACCGTCAGCGCGATGGGTTGGTCCTGACTTTTTCGGTGGCAGACAACCTTGTGCTCAATACTTACTATCGAGAACCCTTCACCAAGGGCGTCATCATGCAGAATGCGGTGATACGGGACGAATCCGAAAGACTCATCGAGCAATTTGATATTCGTACACCCAGTGTGTATACAACGACCGGCTCTTTATCGGGCGGAAACCAGCAGAAAGTGATCGTGGCAAGGGAGTTCTCGCGCCCGATCAAGCTGCTGGTCGCTTCACAACCTACGCGGGGGTTGGACGTGGGTTCGATTGAATACATTCATGGCAGGATTCTCGAGAAACGCGACGGAGGGACGGCCGTCCTCCTCGTCTCTCCTGAGCTGGACGAAATCATGCAGCTCTCCGATCGCATTGCCGTGATGTTCCGAGGGAAGATCATCGACATCGTCGATGTCGATAAAGTTTCAAAGGAAGAGGTAGGTCTCTTGATGATGGGGGTTACCTCGGACAAATTTGAAGAAGTCGTGGGCTGATAAATACCGAGTGCTTAATCCATACGAGGGTTTGAATTGACCGAAGAAAAAAACTCCAAAGTCGATGAAGCGAGCCGGATTCTAATCGAGGAGCTGAATGCAGGCCCCTCCGAGGATCTGCCAAGATGGCGTCGCGTAGGGCAAACGCTGCTGATCCCGGCGCTGGCAGTTCTAACAGGGCTTATCCTGGGGGCAATTCTCCTCATCGCTTCTTCAGAATCAGTCTGGGCGGGTTGGGGCGAATCTCCTGCCGCCGGTCTTAAAGCCATGGTCGACGAGGTCCGCATCGCGTACGGAGCGTTGTTCATCGGTTCTTTTGGTGATCCTGGGAGGATGATCGCCGCCTTGCAAGGTGGCGATGCTTTGGAGATCCGCCGAGCCTTCAACCCCTTCCTGGAGGGCTTGGTCGCAAGCACACCCTTTATCTTTGCAGGACTGGCTGTGGCATTCGGTTTCAACGCTGGGCTCTTCAACATTGGAGCGGAAGGACAGCTCTTTATTGGCGCAACTTTTGCAGCCTGGGTCGGTTTCTCGTTCACGGGGCTTCCAGCGATCATCCACATCCCCCTCTCATTTCTTGCCGGCGCTTTAGGAGGCGCCATCTGGGGATTTATCCCCGGCTGGCTCAAAGCAAAAACAGGGGGGCATGAGGTCATCAACACGATCATGATGAACTTCATCGCTTTCAGATTGGTGGAATGGCTGCTGCGCGGGCCGATGCAAAGGCCTGAGTCCTTCGTGCCCATCAGTCCCGATATTCAAGATTCTGCCATGCTTCCCCGCTTCTTCGAATCACCGATACGCTTCCATTTTGGGTTTTTCGTTGCCTTGTTTATGGCCTGGGTGGTGTACTGGTACCTGTTCCGAACCAAGTGGGGATTCGATCTTCGAACCGTCGGTGCGAACCCCAATGCGGCGAAGTATGCGGGCATGAGCATTGTTCTGGTGACGGTGCTGGCGATGTCGCTGTCCGGTGCGCTGGCGGGAATGGCGGGTTCAAATGAGGTGCTTGGGTTGAACCACAACCTGGCGCTCGCTTTCTCGTCGGGGTATGGATTTGACAGCATCGCCGTCGCTTTGCTTGGGCGGAGTCATCCGCTCGGCGTCGTCCTGGCGGCATTGTTGTTCGGTTTTCTACGGAGCGGGGCCACGAATATGCAGGTTGCTGCGGGTATTCCAGTGGACATCATCTCCGTCCTCCAGGCGTTCATCCTGGTCTTCATCGCCACGCCCGCCATCATCCGCACAATATACAGGTTGAAGCAGCCGGTTGGATATCAGGAAGGCCGCTTCATGCGCGGATGGGGAGGCGACTGAGCCATGGCAACCACAACGATGGAACGAAACGTCAAGGCCACATCCCGCACCAGGCAGATTGTCATTGGCGTAATCTTGCTCATCATCGCTTTCGCCATCTGGGCCCTGTTCGGAAGCAAAGTGGAATCGGGTTTGACGACTACGTTTGTCCTCACGCCTGGAGGCGTCGAGTCGACATTCCCCGATTGGATCCTGCCTGCGAGTTTAACGCTTAACTTCCTCGCATTCGCATGTGCCTTTGCGGGAGCATATCAGCTTATACGCGGTTTTGGTGAGCGTCAGAACCTTGCACTGGGGGGAATTGCAGGCGTATTTATCTTTGCTTTTCTCGTGTGGGCGGCGGCAGACAAATCGCTCAACATCGGTGGATTGATGAACAGCACGCTCAACAAGGCTGTGCCCCTCACGCTGGGTGCGATGTCGGGTGTGCTCTGCGAACGGGCCGGAATCGTGAACATCGCCATCGAAGGTTATATTTGAGGCTTACATAAA
>CAZMZL010000274.1:0-3692 GCA_964570595.1 uncultured Anaerolineaceae bacterium
AGTCGCATCGCTACCGCGCAAGCGCCGGAGTGCGGGCGATCAACGAGTTGAATCCTATCCTTGGGCTGGAACTGACCGCCACGCCCCAGGTGGAACGAGGCCAGCGCACCGAACCTTTTAAAAATGTGATTTACAGTTATCCCTTGAGCAGTGCGATGACTGACGGCTTCGTGAAAGAACCGGCGGTGGCGACGCGAGAGAACTTCGATTCTGCGAACTATTCGGACGAAGGCCTTGAGAAGGTCAAACTCGAAGACGGTGTCCGTATTCATGAAAACACGAAAGTGGAGCTTGAGGTGTATGCTCGAAACAACGACCAGCCGATAGTGAAGCCGTTTATGCTGGTTGTCGCCCAGGATACAACGCACGCCAATGCGTTGCAGCAGCTTATGGAAGATGATAATTTCTTCGAGGGGCGATACAAGGGCATGGTGATTACCGTTCATTCCAATGTGCGTGGCGAGGAGAAAGACGAGGTCGTCGAACAGTTGCTGAACGTTGAGAACCCGGACAATGTGGTCGAGGCCGTCATCCACGTCAATATGCTCAAAGAGGGCTGGGATGTTACGAATCTCTACACCATCGTTCCCCTGCGTGCCGCGAACTCCCGGACTCTGGTGGAACAGTCCATCGGTCGGGGGCTGCGTTTGCCGTACGGCAAGCGTGTGGGAGTCCCGGCAGTGGATCGCCTGACCATCGTCTCGCATGACAGGTTTCAGGAGATCATCGATCACGCCAACGATCCGAACTCGATTATCCGCACCGGGGTGGTCATTGGAAAGGATATCCCTGAGGCGGGGAAGAAGGCGGTGATCGTCGAATCCGAGTTTGAGAAGATCATCTCATCATCCACGCCGAAGACTGGAGAAGAAGAGAATTTCCCGGAGACTCGCACCCTCTTCGAGAAACCGGAAGAGCAGGAAGTGGCGAAGGCCACGTTCCAGATTATCCGGCAGTATGAACGCCTGCGCGGCAGCGACCAGCTTCAGGACGCGGAGATCCAGAAGGAAATCGTCAAGAAGGTTGAAGAGATTGTGCGCTCAAAACAGGGGAAACTTTTCGATTCTCTCGGAGAAGAGACCGTCGCAAAGGTCGTGGCGGATACTACTGTGTTATATCAGGAAATGTCCATAGACATTCCCAAGATCGTGGTCGTTCCCAAGGGTGAGGTAGTAGCAGGATACAAAGACTTTGATCTGGACACGAGGAACATCAACCTTCAGCCGGTTGCTCAGGATATTCTGATTCAACACCTGCATGATATGCAAAGATACAAACTGCGTGATGGATCAGGAATTGTCGAGGAGAAACGGTCAGAAGATTACCTGGTGCGCGGATTGATCGATTTCAATGATATCAGTTATGACGATCACGCGGCATTGCTCTACAAGCTGGCTGGTCAGGTCGTCGCACACCTGCGCTCCTACCTGAGCGAAGAAGATGACGTGGTGAATGTGCTGCAATACCACCAACAAGCTCTTGCGAACCTGATCCACTCCCAGATGCAGGACCATTTTACTGAGACGGCTGCGTCTTATGAGGCACACGTTACCAAGGGATTTCGCACTCTGCGCCCGAACAACTACACTGCCGGCGCGGATCAAGCAGTTCGTGACTTCAGGACGCCGATCCCGGAAGGCCAGAAGAATCGAATTACGAACATGCTTTTCGGCGGATTTCAGAAATGTTTGTATCCAGCACAGAAATTTGATTCCGATCCGGAGCGGCGTTTTGCCGTGATCCTCGAGAATGACGAGAATGTCATCAAGTGGTTCAAACCCGCCAAAGGTGATTTTCAGATTCACTTCAGCCACGATGAATCGTACGAACCGGATTTTGTCGTCGAGACCGCAACTGGGAAATTCCTTTGCGAACCCAAGCGCGCCTCCGAAGTTTCAGATGACGTTGTCCAGTCAAAGGCGGATGCTGCCCTCGTCTGGTGTGAACATGCAACAGTTCACGCGAAGACTTATGGCGGTAAGTCCTGGACCTATCTCTTGATCCCTCATGACCAGATATCGGAACAAATGAGTTTGGCCGGCCTGGCGTCCAGGTGCACCCATGTATCACAGGTGCAGGTAGCCGGCAGCCATGGAAAATAGTGTACACTTGAGGCGCTTCTTCCATACAGATGACTGGCAGTTAGGGATGCCCCGGCGTTTCTTTTCTGAGGGGATTCGCGAACATCAGAATGGATTGTGAATAATGACGGATTTGAGATCTTTGCAGACTGATGATTTTCCCTGGGCTCGAAAGGCGCAGCATTATATCGCAAGGAACCAAAAGGCACGCGCCTTGCGCCTTCTGGATCGCGTGATCGAATACGATATGCCGCTTTTCGGCGATGATCCGGCTTTGCAGGAGGACCGTCGTCTGGCCTGGCTCTACAGAATTGATTTGCTGAGGGAGTGGGGAAGGTTGTCAGAGGCTCTGGCATGGACCTGTCTAGAATGCGAACTGAATCCCCGAAATGTGGCTGCCCTGGCGCTCAAGGAGTCGCTGAAAGAATATCTCAATCTTCATGGAAGAGACCAGGGCTCAGGTATCAAGAGAAGGCAGCGCAGTATAAAGGCAGGGATATGGCGAGGAGTGGCCGGAATGCGGGAGATCAAGGCCCTACTGGAACGGGATGTTATCCTGCCGTTAAAAGATCCCGAACTCTACAAACGTTTCAAAGTGAATCTTCCAAGGGGTGTTTTGTTCTACGGCCCACCGGGCTGCGGCAAGACCTTTATTGCCAGAAAGCTGTCGGAAATCCTTGATTTCAACTTCATGGAGGCAAAACCTTCCGACCTCGCCAGCATCTACGTTCATGGGGGTCAAAAGAGGATACGCTCTTTTTTTGAGGCTGCAAAGGAACAAGCCCCATCTCTTATTTTTCTGGATGAACTGGACGCTCTCGTCCCAAACAGAGCCGGGCAGGATTTAGGCCACCATTACAAAAGCGAAGTGAACGAATTCCTGGTCCAATTGAGCGACTGCTGGAAAAACAGAATTTTGGTGATTGCAGCAACGAACCTTATCGAAAGCATTGATCCTGCCATTCTACGGCCCGGCCGCTTCGATCGCAAGATCTTCATCAGCCCGCCGGACCTGGAGGCCCGTTTAGAAATGCTGCGACTTTACATGGCCGAACGTCCTCAAGAGAAGATCGCTTGGTTGGAACTGGCTGAAAAATGCGAATTCTACACCAGCGCTGAAATCGAAAATGTTGTGAACGAGGCCGCAAGGCTGGCCCTCCAAGAGGTGAGGCCCATCCGGCCAGACGATCTATGTCGGGCTATGAATGAAAATCCTCCGGCGCTTTCTTCAGACAAGGTTGAAAAAATGAGGTCCCGGATAGGGTTTGTTTAGAGGCTAAAAAAAGATAGGGTAGATAGAAACATGATTAGCTTTGAGCCGCCCCCCTTTTCATGTATTTAAAGGAGATGGAGTTTTGTGCTTAATATTTTGAGTACAATTGTATCGAAAAGAGGTAAATTGGATGAGATTAATCAGTTTTCAAGTAAAGAACTATAGATCCGTAGTAGACTCTGGCGAGATTAGGATCGAACCGTTGCAAGCCCTTGTGGGTCAGAACAACTCTGGGAAGTCAAATCTACTGTATGCCCTTCAGGTTTTTCTGACTGCTGGGAGAGACTTGGGGACGTCGGAGCGGCCGACAAGGCTGCAATCCAGCTGGTGAAAGTCCA
>CAZMZL010000275.1:0-3684 GCA_964570595.1 uncultured Anaerolineaceae bacterium
TATTGAAGCAGGCATGAGTGGATATCTGGCTCGTGCGCGCCGTCTTGAGGATGATCAGCAGATGCGAGTTTATCTTGGACGTCTCTCAGAGCATTTCCGGGAGGATTACCTGATCGGAATTGAATTTCTAAATCAGGTCCAGAAAAACTTGATGAAGGAGTTGATTTCCTTTGGCGCCCAGTTTGGGGTTCCGGGGGTGGTTGCGCAGCCCATTTTCACGTTGGAGCGCGAGGAAGTTGATCTCCTCAGGACGATGGCAGCCATCCGGGAGAACTGCACTCGAGAACAGGTGCTCTCGTCGATGCTGCCGCAGGGCGCCGCAGAGGATCAAGTTCATTGGCGTGGACTTTCTGAAATGACGGAAACTTTTTCCGAATTTACGGGTGCGTTGGAAAGAACTGCGGATGTCGCGGCCAGATGCCGCGGCACAGTTCCGGATGGGACACCGATCTGGCCCTCGCTTGATCTGCCAGAAGGCCGGTCGGACACGGATGAAATGAGGAAGAGGACCCTCAGGGGGAGTCATCAAAGATACGACTTCGCTTCCACCGATTCGATCAATGCGCGCTTGAGCCATGAATTGGAGGTCTTATGCGACCGGGGCTTTGCCTCCCTCTTTTTAATCGCCGGCGAGATTGCCTCATTCGCTCGCCAGACCGGGATACCCATGAACACGCGCGGATCCCTGGCGAACTCTCTCGTCGCCTATTGCCTGGGGATCACTGATGTCGACCCGATTGAACACGATCTCCTCTTTGAAAGATTCCTGAATCCTGCCCGCACCGACTTGCCGGATCTCGATCTGGATTTTTGCAGTCGTCGCCGAGATGAGGTGCTCGATTTCGTCCGGCGTCGGTTCGGGGAGGACCGGGTCTCGCTCGTTTCGACGGTGAGCAGGCTGCGTCTCCGTTCCGCCGTTCGAGAGACGGCGAAAGCCTACGGTTTCACTGAAAAAAGGATAAAGAGGTTCGCATTAAGATTTCCCCGCAGGTGGCACCCGGATCCACGACGGCGGTCCAAGCTCACGGTCGATGATGCTCTTGCCATGTGTGAGGATGCGTTAGAAAAAGCAGTTATCCGATCTGCGTATGACCTCATTGGAACGCCCCACCACATAAGCGTGCACCCCGGAGGGGTGGTGATTGCGCCGCGACCGCTGACGGATTTCATTCCCACGCTGATGGCTCCAAAGGGATTTCTGATTACCCAATTCGATCACGAGGATATTGCTCATGTCGGCATTCCGAAACTGGACCTTCTTGGAATTCGCGCGCTGACCGTCCTTGCGGAAACGTGCGATATTGTGAAGAAACAGCATGGAATTAGGATCGATTTGCAGGATATTCCATGGGATGACAGATCCACCGCTGACTTGATATCT
Organism: uncultured Anaerolineaceae bacterium; assembly: GCA_964570595.1. GTDB lineage: Bacteria > Chloroflexota > Anaerolineae > Anaerolineales > E44-bin32 > E44-bin32. The sequence continues at coordinate 1,382 of CAZMZL010000275.1, forward strand.
TCAGGTAGGACCATCGGTGTTTTTCAATGTGAATCTGAAGGAGCGCAGCGGACGCTTCGGCAGCTATGTGCTCGTACGATCAAGGACATGGCCGTCGCGAATGCATTCTTCAAGCCTGGACCGGCTACAGGCGGGATGGCGATGGCCTTCATCCGGAGATACCGAGGGGAAGAACGCGTGGACTATCTCCATCCATCACTCAGACCCATTCTGGAGACCACGAGAGGGGTGTTGATCTTTCAAGAGCAAATTCTGCGCGTAGCCACAGAGGTGGCTGGACTGGATTGGGATGAGGCCGATAGGATTAGGCGAGGGATCAGTCACTTCCAGTCCGGAGAAATGTCGAAAATCGAGTCCCAATTTGTCGAGGGTTGTTGTCGAAGATCTCCAGGCGGTCCCGGTTTTACCCGGGAGCAGGCCGAGACGCTCTGGGAGCAGGTGAGGGCTTTTTCGGGGTACGGATTCAACAAAGGCCATGCCACCGCATACGCGAATGTGAGTTTCAGGATGGCATATCTCAAAGCCCATTGGCCTGCTGCCTTCTTGTGTGCACGTCTGATGCACGGCGGAGGATATCACCACCCTGCGGTGTATATCGCGGAAGCGCGCCGACTGGGAATCAGGGTTCATCCTCCACATGTTAATTTCAGTGGAAGACAATTTTCGATGGATGTTCAATTTTCGTCATCTGAACCATCCACGACGCTCTGGATGGGTCTGTCAGGTGTGAGGGATCTGAAAAGGAAAACCATCTCGCAAATTATCGCTGAGCGGCGGAAGCGAAAGTTTGGAAGTTTGGTCGACTTGAGAGAGAGGGTACCTCTGCGCCGAAAAGAGATCACGCATTTAATCAAGGCAGGAGCTCTCGATGGCCTCGTGAATAGCCGGGCGCAGTGCCTTGCCGATTTAAACACCGTTTTGGCTAATCCCAGCGTGATACAACGAAGCTTCGATTTCATGTCTGATCGTAAGGTCCCGACCGAGCCCGCATCCCAGAGATTTCGCTGGGAACGAGAATTGCTCGGGATGCCGCTCAGCGTTAACCCTCTGGACATCGCTGAGTGTGATCTCCGAATCAGCAGTACGATTCGCAACCATGCACAGGTCGAAGATGAGGAAATCGAGACCTGCGGCTACCGTCTTCCCGGCTGGATGAGAGGTTCTGGTTATTTCTTAACCGATGGAGTGGATTACACCCACGTGAAAGTCGATGAATCCATCCCGGCGATACGCTCGCGACCACCTGTCTGGCGTCCCGTTCGTGTCCATGGGCGTTGGTTGACGGATGAGTGGGGGGGTGCGTGGCTCCAACTAAAAAGAATTGTGGAAGTCGGGTGGGATTTGGATGATGAATGACGGGAGTATGGTTATTTCGCCAAGACTTTGGGAGGGAGCAGCCAGATGAGCTCACCTGAGAGCGCGCCTGCCCCTGTGAGATCGACGCGTGCCAGCGAGCCTTTTTTGCAAACGATGCTGCCGCCTCCAATGATTCTCTCGATCGTGAGACTGAAATCGGGTTCATGACCGACGACCATCACAGCCTCGACCTCGGGTTTTTCGTCGAGGATCTCCGCAAGATCTCCAGCGCTGAATCCGGGCTCAAGCCTTTCATCCTCAACGAGGATATCAAATAGATCCAGGTGATCTGCGACAATTTCAGCGGTCTGTAACGCTCGAGTTAAGGGGCTGGAAATGATGAGGTCGAGCCCCAGGTTTAATTTACCAATCGTCTTCGCCTCTTGTGCCATGCGTTCCTTGCCATAAGGTGTGAGTGGACGCTCGAAATCGTCGCCGCTCCAGGCGCTTCTGTCGGCTAATCCGTGTCGAAGGAAATAAATCGATGTCATGATGACCTCTCACTTTGGTTTCAATGATTAAGACGCTCGAGACGATCAAGTATTACGAACCCAACGCTCTCCAGGCAAGAACCCATTCGTGGGCATCCTCCCTATCGTATAAAGGGGGGCGCCTCATCCCGATCCATTTGGAGACATTTATAAGTTGGATTGAAATGATGCGTTTGCTCATGTATTGAGACCGTTGACCGAATTTCGTATCTCGATTGCAACGGCTTCGATGTCACCGGAACCGTCGATCTCAATGAGGAGATCCTTCTCCCGGTAATATTGAATGAGGGGCGCAGTTTGTTCGTGGAAGACCCGAAGGCGAGCCTTTACCGTCTCAGGTTTATCATCATCACGTTGATAGAGCTCCCCACCGCAGGCGTCACAGACGCCCTGCACCTTAGGAGGGCTGAATGTTGTGTGAAATGGTGTTTGACAATCTCGGCAAATCCAACGCCC
>CAZMZL010000276.1:0-3677 GCA_964570595.1 uncultured Anaerolineaceae bacterium
AGATCATCCCTGCTTCCTGTCCGGACCGACACGCCTCGCCGGCCGGCGAGGCGGACGTTGTAGCGCGTCTTCTGTTTCATGTTCGCGAGCAGCTCGTCCTCGGAGGGTCGAAGATCGAGCGTAAACGTATTTCGAAATTGAACTTGTTCGGGTGACCGGCGCCAGCCGCCCCCTTCTAAGTCCGACTTAACCGCTTGGTAGTTATGATCTGTTTGGGAGTCATCATCGATGATGATGGCAGGATCGATCTTGAAAAATATGGCGTGATGCTTTCCCGCCTGAGCGGCCAGTTCCTGAAGCACCTGATGCCGTGAGCCTTGATCGGACCACGCGAGAATGGGTCCCCTGGGGCTGTATGCCATGAGGAACAGTTTCCCGAGGTTTCGGTAGAGAACTTGCGCCGCCGCAACCGGCAGGCCGGTCCCGTCCCTCCAGAGCATTCTTTCGGCCCGCCATCCGTACTTCGATTTTAATTCACCCCATTCCCAGGATTGCAGCAAGTGATGACCGGGCAGACAGAGCAAGTCGCGATTCCACGCCTCTTTAGAATGGATCCATGAGAGTTCCATAATTTTCACGACCGATTGTGCCTGTTGAAGACGAATGCATAGGCACGGTAAAGGTGCTGGCGATACGGTCGATCCCATGCGCCTATGCTGCGCACGACCCGGCCACCGAAGCCACGTTTGAATCGATACACGCCCCATAGTCCATCACGGCGATGGGTGAACTGCTCTTCGAGCGTCGCCTCATCCTCGTCGGGGATCCCCCACAGGTCGTATTCCAGACAGCCGTGATCCCTCGCCCACCTCATCGCCTCCCATTGCAGAAGGTAAGTTGGCATCCGCTCCCTGGCTTTTGATGTAGACGCGCCGTAGAAGTACCAGGCGCGTGGGCCATGCCGAAAGACCATGATCGCGGCGACGGGGTCTCCCTCGACTTCGGCTGCGAGCAGCTCGCATGCCCCAGACGGATGAAAGAGATCGTAGGCCCGCTGGAAATATGCTTCGCTATGGGCGCCGAAATGATCGCGTGTGGCTGTTTCGACCATCATCTTTGAGAAGGAGGGGACATCCCCCCAGGCTCGAACCATCACGCCTTTCCGTGCGGCGAGGCGGATGTTGTAGCGGGTCTTCTGTTTCATCCGGGATAAAATGATTTCGTCATCATCTCGAATATCCACGATGATGGTGCGCTGTGGTTGAATGGTTTGTGGGCTGGAAACAAATCCGAGGCCGCGGAGTTCGTCGGCGCCTTCCGTGCTCCAATCCGCATCCGGCTCAACTTTGAGGACGAAGGCGTTGTGCTCGCGGCATCGTCGATCGAGGTCCTCTATCAAGGCTGCCGACCAACCCCCGAGCGGTCCCTTGGGCACGTAGGCGAGCGAGTATCCGAGCGGGAACCGTCGGAACAGAACCTGTGCTCCCGAGCCACCCGAGATCGAAGTTGCGTAGTCCCATTCGAAAGACGACTTCAATTGACCCCAGGTCGATGTTTGGAGAATGTGAGCACCTGGATTTTCTCGTATGTACTTGTCCCAATCCGCATTTGCTTCTTTTAAAGTCACAGGGGCATTATATACCAATGCGGTTTTCGCTTTGCATTTTGCCAGTCTCATTCGGTCCAGGTTCGAGACATGATCGGGGAATGACCGGTCGTTATGGTTGTCCATGAAGGAAACTCATGCGGGAATTTCAAACACATGGGGGATCGATGGCGTGTGAGTTCGTTTTGACCTGAGTGATAAGGCCTGGCCGCTTTTCTTGAGGGAATTAATGTTCAATATCTTCGAGAAAAAATCCGGTCTTATGAGTTAAGGATCAGCGGGATTATGGCCCAGATAGACACTTTAGATGCTGAGCTCAGCCGAATGGAGGCCCTGTTAAATTCAGCAAGAATTCTATTGAAGGACGAGCAAGGGAAGATGCAAAAACCGGGGGGGGTGACGGAGGAACGATTGTCTGAAAGATTGGCTGTCTTGTCTTTCTCGGAGGCTATCGCTGAAATTGTAAACTCAAGTGATGGAGCGATCCATGCCGATCAAGTGTTGAAGAAGTTACGAGAAGCAGGGAAATTATCGAGTGCAAAGAATCCAAAGAACTCTGTTGTGAGTCTTCTTCATCGAGGAGTGAAAAGCGGACGATATGACAAGGTTGGTCCAAATCTCTATGCTCCAATCAAGGAGTTAAAAGAGTGACATGGGCTTATGTCATTAACGGGCTCAGGGTTCCGAGTCTCACTCCAGTATCCGTGATGGCATCGTTTCCACGGGTCTCCCCCAAATTTCCTGAGACCCCAATTCCCCCCGGATTGAACACCTGACCTTGAAGTTGATGTAAATATTCTATGGTTCCCATCCTGCTCGTGTTGACTCTTTAGAAAAGCAAACCACAGGTCCTTTGACGCGCCTTGATATTCATAGTAAACTTCGACCCATCTCTGTGGAGGAGGAGAAGCACCGTTGGACGGTGCTTCGAAGGTCAACAATCACCGATGCTAGAACCCTGGATCTTCATCGCAATGTTGCTCGGTGCAGGACTCTTACTTCCTGCCGTCGCGATTTCGGCCAACTGGTTGCTCTCCCCTAAAAAACCTAATTCAATCAAACAGTCGATCTACGAATGTGGAATCGAAACCGAAGGTGAGACCTACGTCCAGCTTCGCGGTCAGTATTACATCTTCGCCCTGATCTTTGTGGTCTTCGACATCGAAGCGGTTTTCCTGCTCCCATGGGCGGTCGCTTACGATAACCTCCAGTTCTATATGGTTCTGGAGGGTGTCATCTTCATCCTGATCCTCGCGGCCGGGCTGCTTTACGCCTGGCGCAAGGGAGCCCTCGAGTGGGTTTAGGCAACACATTTAGATCAACGTGGCTGATGCAGATTACGATCAGCCACTTCTTTCGCTTGATCTAGGAGTTTTGGATGGACTTAGCACTCAATGACACATTTGTATGGTTTGCGGGTTTGCTAAGAGATTTACTTGAGGGTCTTGGCATCCCCGCCGAATATGTCACGGTCCTTCTCCTTCTGGTCGGTGCCCTGGTGCTCGCCACAGTTCTTCTCCTCTCTACGTTCATCCTCATCTGGGCTGAACGAAAAATTGTCGCACGAATACAGGATCGTCTGGGTCCCAATCGCGTCGGACCGTTTGGGGTTTTTCAAACCGTCGCAGATCTTATGAAGCTGGTGACCAAGGAGCTCATCACACCCACAGGCGCAGACATCGTCCCCTATAACCTGGCGCCCTTGCTCGCTGTGATGGCCGTGGTGGGAATCTGGGCGGTCGTACCTTTCGCTCCAACCTTCATTGGAGCGAATATCAATGTGGGTGTCCTTTACATCGTTTCGATCGGGGCGATCGGTACGTTGGGCATCATGCTCGCCGGGATGAGTTCGAATAACAAATACGCGCTCCTGGGCGCCTTCCGGACCGTAGCCATGATGGTTTCCTATGCCGTGCCCATGATGCTGGCGCTGATCATCCCGGTTCTGCTCGCCAGTTCGATGGGGATGTCATCCATTGTCGAGGCCCAGGCTAATTTCTCGTGGTTTCTTTTCCTGGCGCCCGTGGCGGCGCTGATCTTTTTTGTGAGTTCTATCGCTGAGGTCGGTCGGGCGCCCTTTGATCTGCTCGAAGCCGAATCTGAGATTGTCGCCGGGTTCCACATCGAGTAC
>CAZMZL010000277.1:0-3646 GCA_964570595.1 uncultured Anaerolineaceae bacterium
TATGCCGACGACATTCTCAACAGTCAGATGCGAGACGCATTCGATGTCGACAAGCCCATCGAAACCGTTTCGAATTCCGAAGACTTCCGTCCCGTAATCACGATTCGCAGTTTTTACAACGGCGCGAATAACTGCGTTAAGCCCGGGAGCGTCCCCACCCCCGGTGAGCAAACCAAACTTCTTCGCCATGTGCTACTCCAGACGCTGATAACCATTTTGGGTAAGATTTTATTCCCTGAATCCTGCCAGAAAGAATCAGACAACGGGTCCTCGATAATTCTAATCTCGATTACGCCCGAATAGTTTACATCTGCCTTCCAATAATCACACCCTGGCATTAAAAAGGGGATCACAGAACGCTCAAGTTAATTACAGAATAGGGACTCAAACCAGCCGCCTTGAAAAAACCATCGCTCTAGTGAAATCATTGCGCCATGTGAACGAACTGCGATCGTCTCGAAAACTACGATCGCAGTCATTCTTTAAAAATGAATTGAAACTTGGATTCCAGCGCACCTATCTAAGGCAATTCCCAGTAGGCGAATTCATCGACGTTGACGGTGAGATTGGGGGTCTCGGCCGATCCGATATACACTCCGAAGAGCCCGCTCTGGTGGGTTCCGTCCGTGATGCTCGCGACTTCCTGCCCATCGATGTACAGCTTCAACGTGGTCCCCTCTGCCCACACACCGATGCGATGGGTTTGATCTGACCCTGATTTGATGAACTCGCTCGCCGTCCACTCCTGGAGTTTCGTCAACGACTCGCCGTCCCAGGACCGGAGAACATAGGTCCCATCACATCCGATGCCAAATAGATAGCCCACGTATCCTTTGTCGGTCGTGGAGGCCCGGAACATGATGCCGTAGCTATCCCTGCCCGAGCATTCTTCCACTTCTGTGCTCATCTCGAAATAGGAGTTTACACCATCACGCCATGTAAGCATCCATCCATTGTAGAAACTTGGGTTGTAGGCCGTCATCACGAGCCTACTCTCATCAAGAGTAAATCGGACATTGCTGTCATCGTAGAGCGGCCAGTCCTTAGTTTCTTTAAATGTATCCACCCAGGTAGGTTCTCCAAGCGAACCTCTTGGATCACCTTCAACCAGAATCGGCGTGGGCGTGAATGTCGGCGTCGCGGTCCCTTCATCTTCGCCCTCGGGTGTTTCCGTACCTGATGGTGTTTCTTCAGATGTTGCCGAGGGGGCTGGCGTTTGCGTGAGGGGTGGAGAGCCTTCGGGTAGAAGGTCGAAATCCCAGGCGAAATAGACATCCGATCGGACATCCCCCTCTTCGATGACGATTTCCGCCCCGTTCGCTGCTCCAGGATCTTCTATCGGGGGATATGTCCAGCGACCAGGTTGGAGAACGGCAGCATTGGATTCAAGCCCTGGGTCTATTTCAACACAATAGGTGCCTGCCTCGAGACCGCTGAAGAGGTACATTCCGTCAGCTCCGGTCACGGTTGTGGCCAATCCAAATGCCGGACAATTCCCCTCCCCGAGTGTGACGGTCACGCCGGGAATTCCGGTCTCGGCCACATCCAGCTTCCCGTTTGCGATCACTTCGCCAGTTCCTGTGTCGATCACACAACCAAGGGGTAGGTCATCGGCGTCGACGTCACTTTCTTGAGAGGGACCACAGACATCGTGCCAGAGACGGCCGGCGATGCCCCCCGTCCCGTTTACAATCTCGCCACCCTGGTCTGACGGCGGAACCGCGGTGTCGGCGTCCGGTGCCTTAAGATTACAGGCTGATATCAAGAAACCTATGAGTAAGATCGGCAAGAACCTCAGTGTCCTGTTCATTTTCCCTCCGCTCCATGTGACCATGGATTATGGTTCATTATCTCCATCTGCACCGTCCACGCAAGTTTTCAAACACGGATATTATCGCAAGACAACGTCGACTTGGAAAGCCCCACGGGGCATCTGTTCCTGGGAAGACCTCTATGTGGTTATGCGCATTAAAGAAAGGGCTGTTGCGGTGAAACACTTCTTTTCCCTGCAATGTTCAGGACAACCGTCAATGGAGATTCCCTGAGAAGAAACTAACCTTCATGTCATCGCGAGCGTCTGCTTACGCAGCGATCTCCCTCCTCCATGCGGAGGGTCCCTTCAGCGGTAAAGCTTCGCATTGAAATGGGGGTTGAGATCCCTTCCCGTTTGAGCAACGCCACGCGCGCTGTGGATATACTCCCAAAGACCCTGATCCATCGACTCGCCCAGATTATGACTAAATCCTCGCAGTGCTCGAGGGCCGCCCACAGGCCCCTATCCAGGGCCACTCATCGGGCTGGGATCGAGTGTGCGAAGCGTCCTTCAGTTTTGAGGGAGGTATAGCTGCGGACGAAGCAGGAGCGCCTGAAAACCTGTCCTGTCACACGTTTTCCCCGTAGAGGGAAGTAAAAAAACCGCTCCACATCATCTGAGGAACGGTTTCCAGTGCCCCCACGGGGGTTCGAACCCCGGTTTCGGCCTTGAGAGGGCCGCGTCCTGGGCCACTAGACGATGGGGGCAGCGTGCGTCATTCTACCATTCGCAATATGCACCGTCAACGCAACCCATTCACTTCGGACTATTTCAAAGGCCCCTTGTGATAGAATTTTTCAGACTGTGACGGACAAATGATTAACTTACGTGGGAAATATACCTGATGAAACCGGATGAAATCCAGCGCAATCTTGACCGGATACTCCCCACCGTGCAGAAGCCTGGACGCTACACCGGTGGCGAGCTCAACCAGGTCGTCAAATCTTGGGACGATACCCCGCTGCACGTCGCGCTCGCCTTCCCCGATATCTACGACCTCGGCATGTCGAACCTCGGTTTGGCCATTCTGTACGACATCCTCAACAAGCAGCCGAACATGCTCGCCGAACGCACCTATGCGCTCTGGCCCGACATGGAAGTGGCTATGCGCAAAAGCGATGTGCCGCTTTTTTCGCTCGAGACCAAACACGCCATCTCAGATTTCGATCTGGTCGGGTTGAGCCTGCCCTACGAGACGCTTTATACCAACGCGCTTAACCTGCTCGATCTCTCTGGAATTCCCCTTCGTTCTGCGGAGCGCACGCTGGACCACCCCATCGTCATCGCCGGCGGACATGCGGCCCTCAACCCGGAGCCAATGTGGGAGTTCATCGATGCCTTCGTCATCGGCGAAGGCGAGGAGGTCATCCTCGAGATTGCAAACCGTGTGCTCGCCTGGAAGGGGTCTGGAAACGATCGGGCGGAATTGCTGCGATCGCTCTCCGGGCTCTGGGGCGTGTACGTCCCTTCCCTATACGAAGTGGACTACTTCCAAGGTGGGACCATCTCCCATGTCTACCCAGTCGATGATTCTGCCCGGATGCCTGTCATCAAACGCATTGTGCCGAAGCTCCCGCCCCCATTGACCGATTTCATCGTCCCCTTCGTAGATGTCACCCACAACCGCGTCCCCATCGAGATCATGCGAGGCTGCACGCGCGGCTGCCGTTTCTGCCAGGCGGGGATGATCTCGCGCCCTGTCAGAGAGCGGGCTGTTGATGAAATCGTAGATGCTATCGGTCAGGCGATCGACGCCACGGGGTTTGAAGAGGTCGGGTTACTTTCGTTGTCCTCCTCGGATTACGATGAGGTCTTGAGTCTCGTCAAAGAAGT
>CAZMZL010000278.1:0-3612 GCA_964570595.1 uncultured Anaerolineaceae bacterium
CAATGCAGGCAGGGCCGCATTGATGCAGTTTCGGTAATAAATGCGCGCAAAGGAAACGGCGATAATGGCACCCAGACCGCCTTCCTTCAAACACGTGACGGCCTGTTCCCGCGACGATCCGCTGCCCCAATTCTTCCCCGCGACGATGATGTCACTGGGTTGTACATTTCCGGCAAACGATGGATCCAGATCCTCGAGCGCGTGGGCGGGCATCTCGGAAGGCTCACTCACCGTGTAAGTGTACTTTCCTGGAAAAATCACATCCGTGTTGACGTTATCCCCGTATTTCCACGTACGTCCCTTGATGGTCTTCATAGCCTCATCCCAGTTCTGCCGGATGCGTAATCTCACCCGCAACTGCCGACGCTGCAACGACTACCGGACTGGCGAGATAGATCTCACTGTTTTTCGTGCCCATCCTGCCCTGGAAATTGCGGTTCGCGCTGCTGATCGTGACCTCGCCCTCGGCCGGCACCCCCATATGATTACCCATGCATGGGCCACAGCCGGGGCTTTCGATAAGCGCGCCAGATTCGAGCAGGGTCTCGAGATAACCCAGCCGCAGGGCCTCAAGATAGATTTGCGATGAAGCCGGTATCACGAGCAAACGTGTGCGTGGCGATATGCGCCTTCCCTTCACGATATCCGCTGCGGCTGCGATGTCCTCCAATCGCCCATTTGTGCAGGTCCCTAGAAACGCCTGATCGACCTTGATCCCCGCGACTTCGGAGAGCGGTTTGACGTGGTCCACCGTATGCGGGCAGGCGATCATGGGTTCGATCGCTCCCGCGTCCACGCTCAACTCTATCGCATAATCTGCATCCGGATCAGGGTGAATTGCGTCATATTCTCGAGCCGCTCGTTTGTCCAGAAAGTGGTGGACAATTTCGTCGGGAGGTATGTAGCTGTTTTTCGCACCTGTTTCAGCCATTAGATTCGGGAGGACGGCTCGCTGACTGAGATCAAGCTGTTCGATCGCCTCGCCATGCCACTCTACCGACATATAAAGCGCGCCATCCGCGCCAAGCTCACCGACGACATGGAGCGCCAGGTCCTTTGATGTCACCCTGTGAGGCAGCGCGTTGCGAACATTGATTTTCATCGATTCGGGTACTCGCAGCCAGATGGACCCAAGCGCCCATATCGAAGCCATCTCGCTCCTGCCAATCCCCGCTCCGAACGCGCCCATAACACCTGCATGTGGCGTGTGCGAATCAGATCCGAGCACAATTTCGCCTGGGAGCGCCAACCCCTCCTCGACCAATACCTGATGGCAGATTCCACGACCCACATCGAAAAAATGTTCAACCCCTTGATCAACGACAAATTGACGGATGATGCGATGGTTTTCGGCGTGCTTGGTCGTGGGTGCGGGGGCGGCGTGATCGAGAAAGATGGCGAGCTTCTCGGGATCACGGACTCGGGTCGCCCCCATCCGGCCAAAGATGCCGAATATCGCCGCGGTGTTGTCGTGGGAGAGGGCGACATCCGGATGAATCTCGAGTATCTGACCAGGACGCACTTCCAGTTGTCCGGTGTTTCGTGCGAGAACTTTCTCGGCAAAAGTCTTTCCCATATACGTCTGCTCTTCGCTAAGTGAACCTATTTCGTTCCCGATTTGGTCAAATCAAAGTCGGTGAAGTCGGCGTGGTGAAAGATGATCGATTCGGGCCGGCGTTTGAACTTGTCGCCTTCCCATGAATGCGTCGCCACAACATGCATGACCGCTTCAGGAACCTCATGTTTGAAACAGAGACCCACGCCCGTGAATGGATGACGCAGGTAGGTGTACGTGCTCGACCAAGTATATTCCCCGTCTTGTTCGCTGAACTCTAATAATTTGCCCACATCTGCAAGGAGTGCCCCGGCGATGAGTGTGTCCCGATCAATTGAATAACGGTCGCCATAAAACGAATGCAGAACATCTTCCATGGCGATACACAATTTACAGACCACACTGACATGTTCGGGGAAAGATATGTCCACATCTTCGAGGAGGAGGGTGTAGGGTATTCGGGACAAATCTTCGAGATCCCAACCGCCGACCTCGAGCGCTTCAATCCATACGGCAAATACTTTCTCTCGCAGATCCACATCCTCAATGTCGTTGAATTCAGGGATGAGTTCGATCAGGTCATCCTTCATGCTTTCTCCTCCGGAAATGCGGGATCTCCCCACAAGCTAGATTGAACGATCTGAGGGACCATCATAGACGAAATCGGTGGGATGGATGCGCCGCATCGGGCGTTCACGAGTTTGCTCCTCAACGACGTGAGCCACGAGACCGGGGACACGAGCCATGAAGAAGAAGGCGTTTGCCAGTTCTCGTGGGATATCGAGATCGACCAGGACTGTGGCAATGGCGCCATCCACATTGATGGGAAGAGCTTTTCCACCGTTGGCGATCGCGCTTTGCAGCGCGCGGATCATGGCGACGCCGGCGCCGGTAATCTCAAGTTCATCGGACAGCGAGAATAGCTTGAGCGTCCTTGGGTCTTCTGTATGCAAACGGTGGCCAAGGCCTGCGATCCTCTTTTCTTCAGCTTTATGTTCCTCAACGATCTGTCTGGCAATATCATCCCTGGTGGAATCTGAGCTGGCGATTCGGTCAATCCCGTTTGAAAGAATGGCCATGCAATCGTAGATCGCGCCGCCGTGATAGCGATTGATCGACAGCAGGCCGGCGGCGACTGCGCCGTTTAGCGATGCCCCTGTCGAGGCAGCCGTCCTGGCTGCGAGTGCAGATGGGGGTGAGGCGCCATGGTCGATCGATGAAACCAGGATGGCATCCAGCATTTTTGACACATTATCGCCCGGCAGTTCGCCCATCAAGGCAAGGTAAATGCCTTGCGAGAACGATATCTGTCCCATGAGCTCGTCCACACGATAGCCCCGGAGTCGAACCTCATTGGGTCCAATCTTTGTAATCGACGTTTTCCAACTAAGATCACTCATGTACGTATCCCATGTTTCTCCAGTACCTCAGCGGTGGCTTTGGGCAGATCTCCAAATGCATCCACAACGGTCACATCGACTTCGCGCAATCGTTTCACCTTTCCCTCGTAGGTCCCACAATTGCCCTCAATAATCGCGCCGGCGTGGCTGAATCGTGTTCCGCTCTTTGCAGCCTTCCCGCCAATAAAGGCAATAATCGGTTTTGTAATTATCCCTGATTCGACCAGCGCAGCGACATCTTCTTCTTGTGTGCCCCCGATTTCTCCAAACATGACGATGGCTTTGGTCTGGGGGTCATCCTGGAATAGTTTGACAACCTCAGGATGGGGGAGCCCCACGACCACATCGCCGCCAACATGGACGAGGGTCGTCGCACCCAATCCTTCTTTCGCCAGATAATATGCCATGGATGACGTAATCCCTCCGGAACGAGACGTAATTCCCAGAGGACCTTGTATGAACCACGAACGTGCAGAAGAAGCTCTGCCTCCAATCATCCCCAGGACTCCCTTGCCCGGAGAAAGTACACCGAGTGTGTTCGGTCCAATAAACTTCCCGTTGCAGCGCTTGGCAGCGCGGGAAATCTCTAAGACATCGTAGATGGGCACTCGATCAGGGACGATGATCAGTTGTTTTACCCCTGCGTCAAAGGCCTCC
>CAZMZL010000279.1:0-3581 GCA_964570595.1 uncultured Anaerolineaceae bacterium
GCCCAGATACCGGATTGTGGATATTCCTGCTGATTGTAGCGATCGAGGATCTCCACCAGGTTTTCGATCGGCGGGACGAAGTCAAACCCGATCGGGCAGAAGTGATAGGGTGTTCTCGCCAGCGGGGCAAGCTGTTTGTAATAGCACTCGATCTTTTTGCGCACATTGCGATGGGAGGCGTCACGGATATAAAAGGGGAACAAATAAACACGCGAGATGCCGCGTGCAGCGAGCAAATCCCCCTGACCGTAGCTGAATGCGTTCCAGTGACAGAGTATTTCCGCACCGTTGGCATCCCGCCAGATGAAGTCCTGGGCCTTGATATGTTCTCCTAGCAATTCCGCGCTGGAACCTGCTCGCGGGAAATTCCGCGCCAATTCATAGTCGCAGCCAGGGAAGTACATCCCGTCGATACGCGTGAAGGCAGTGCGTTCAAAACCCGCTGCGCGCATTAAACTGGGCAGGGCTGGAGTGCAGCCGAAGCTGTCGGTGAAGTAGGCGGTACACGGTTCCTGATGCACGCCTATGGAGCGCAGCCACTCCTGTCCGAGCAGGAAATCCCGCAGAAGCGCTTCCTCGCCCGGAAGGAGGGTGTCGGCGGTGGTCACCCCGCTGCTCGTCATCCACAGCCGGTCCTGGTTCATCAACGTGCGGATCCGCTCGCGCTTCTCCGGATTGCGTTCCCAATACATGCGCAGGAAGAAAACACATTCCACCGAGTAACGGCGGCGTGGTTCTTCTCCAAGGAAAACCAAAGCCTGATCGAGATTGTTCTGGACGAAATCATCATAGTACTGCTCGGATGTTTTCAACCAGTTGGGATCCCAGTGGCTGGATTCGGCGAAGATGATGATCTTGTCCGCATCCTGGGGGATGCCCAGGTGCTCACGCAATTGCGATTCTGATTTGGGCATAATTTCGAGGGACCCATCCTCCCGGCAAGGTGTCATCGAAACAAAATTCTGTCGCTTTATTGTACGTAATAAGTCTCCTGGATTCAAAAACGAAGTGCAATTTATTACTCCCTTCGTTTGTATCACAAAGCAATGAGACAATTCCAATACCGGTCTTGATCTATTCAACCTAGGTCGTGCGCATTATGGAAATAAAACTTTACTCATAGCAATTCTCGCTCGCGAATGACTCGTTGGTGAGACGCTGGATGAATTCTGTTCTTGTGAAGCTTATGTATCATGTTCTGTCCGAAGCAATGACGGGAGGCAGTCAGCGCATTTTGAAAACGGAGAGGACTCATGAAGCCCAATCAAAAATGCACGCTTATTCCATTGCTGGCGATGTCTGCCCTTACGCTGACCATTCTCGACTGTGGTGAAACTGCAACCCCGCCGCCGCCGGAGGAGATGGTCAGGGCACACTGCAAAAAGATTTGCCCGACAGCCGCACGGTCCTGCAGGGGATCCAGCCCTTCCCTTATGACATGACGGAGGAAGCCGTCGGAGCAGCGTACGAATTTGTCCTGGGACATGCCGATCTTTTTTTCTATCACCTGGACAAGGCATCCCCTGGGCGGAAGCGTTGAAGGGTGAACCGTACCATCACGATGACATCAACGTCCTTTTCGACCTCGGCAAAAAGGTGCACGAACATTCCGATTATGTCGCCATCAGCACATACCCAAATTGGATTGTTCCGGGCATGGAGATTAAAGAAACCAACCCGGACCATCTACGGCGCGACTGGTTCGCTCAATGGACGAATTTGGCCGCCGACAAGCCCTTTCTGGTCGCTGAGATCGCATATCCCGCCGAAGATTTGAAGATGGGCCGGTTTTCTGGTGGCGGGTGAAACTCGAGGCAACCGAAAACTGGCAGGCACGTTATGTGGCCTTTATGCTGGAAGAATTGAACTATCTGAACGCGGTTTTCGTAGCCTTGTTCGTACCACAAGATTACGACGCGCTCTACGATTGGATTAGGGAACAGGTCGGGGAAGTGGAAATCTTCAAGGCGTGGCGCGAGACCGGCTTTCTGAAAGGCGAGGGGGAGGAGCGTCCATCTCTGGGAGTGTGGGATTCCTGGTTGGTGCTGCCACGCACGGATGATTAGCCAATCCATCTCGGATCCGAGATGACTCACAGAAATGGAGAGTCAGTCTAAACCACAGGGGAATTTCTGCTCCACGAAGGCGGCTTGTAGATTGGAATGTCTCTCAATCTGCTCCTATCTTGACAACAAATACTAAACACTGTATATTTACAGTGTTTAGTTATGGAGACAAGTATGTCGCGGCCAAAACGCAACCAGCAGCAGCCTGATATGCAGACCGCCATCAAGGAAGTGGCCAGGGAACAGATCGCCCAACACGGCGCGGCGGCGCTCTCATTGCGAGCGATCGCACGCCAGTTGAGCATCACCGCCCCGGCGATCTACAACTACTTCCCCAACCGCGACGACCTCGTCACCGCGCTGATCGTCGATGCCTACCACTCAATGGCCGCAGCTCTGGCAGAGACGCGGGGTGCAAATCACGTCGATCACGCTGCGAGCATCATCGCCTCAGCGGACGCATATCGAACCTGGGCGCTCACCCACCCTGAAGAATACAACCTGATTTTCGGCACCCCCATCCCCGGCTATCATGCCCCCATGGAGATCACGGGGCCCGCCGCTGCCGAGAGCATGTCCGTGCTGATCCAGGTATTGGATGATGCCCATCGTGACGGCGCCCTCAATTTTGATGCACCCTCCCCGACGTTACTGGCTTTTTTACAGCCCTGGGTGGACAAATTGGAGTTCGCTGGATCAGCCGGCGTTATTCATCTCGCCCTGGCATGCTGGGCGCAGATCCACGGGTTGGTTTCGCTGGAGCTGTTTGGACATCTCGTCCCTGACCCAGAGAACGGTGATGCCAGAGCGCTTTTTGAGGCCGAGATCCGAACAACAGTTGCGAGGATCGTGAAAGAGTAAGCGGTTCAAGATGACAGTACATAAGGATGAAAAGGAGAGACGATGACAAAAACACAAATCTATAAATACCTCGCGATCACTGCCTTCGCCGCCGCCTCGATGCTCGCAGCGATGCTGGTCGTTACCATCGCCAATCAGGGCCTCACGGCCCAAAATTTCGAGCTGTTATCTGATGTTGAAACCTACACAAACAACATCCTGGCCGCAGAATTGCCCCTGCGGATGATCCTGACCCTCGACAATCTCTTCCTGACCTTTTACACCGCCGCTTTCATTTTTCTGGCGATGGCAGTATGGGATGAGAAGAACCGGCTGCTCGTCACCGTCGGGCTGGCCGCAGTGCTGATCACCGCCTACCTGGATTTGCTCGAAAACCACGACATCCTCACTCAACTGACGACCGCATTGAACGGGCTTCCCATCGCCCTCGCCGATTTGCAAGACCGCATGATCTGGAGCCAGCTCAAGTTCCACAGCAGCTACCTCGGTTTCTTCCTCTTTGCCTTCGCCCTGCCCGGCGATACCTTCCTGGAAAAACTGCTCAAGTTCAGCCTGTGGTTTGGCTATCTGCCGATCGGGATCCTGGTCTACACCTTCCCCCACCCCGCATTTGATCTGCTGCGCTACCTCTTGATGTTGAGCGGATTGGGAATT
>CAZMZL010000280.1:0-3553 GCA_964570595.1 uncultured Anaerolineaceae bacterium
AAGGCATCAGCCTTCCAAGCTGACATTCACGGGTTCGAATCCCGTCGCCCGCTCTAGCCGCCCGCATGGGCGGCTTTCTTCTTCGGCCGGAGCAGTAGATAAGTTTGAAAAGCGCTGATGACGACCGGCGGCGGCAGCCTACGTGATGACGAGGTCACTTAAATCGTCATCCGGTTGTGGAAACCGCATTTTGAGATTTCGAAGCGCATGGATGATGTTGAAGGCGACGACGTAATTCCGGTACCATTTTCTATCCCCCGGCACGACGTACCAGGGCGCCCAAGGAGTGCTAGTACGGCTGATCATATCCTCGTAGGCGCGCGTGTATTCCGGCCATAGGGCTCGTTCATCTAAATCGCCTCGATTGAATTTCCATCGTTTGTCAGGTTCATCCAATCTCGCTTGAAGCCTCTCTTTCTGCTCCTCCAGGCTGATGTGAAGGAAAAACTTGAGGATGGTCGTCCCCTCATCGGAGAGCATTCGTTCAAAATCATTGATATGGTCATAGCGACGTGACCACATCTCCCGGGGGACCAGTTCGTGAACCCGAACGACGAGGACATCTTCGTAGTGGCTGCGATTAAATACCGTGATCCCTCCCACCCTCGGCGTGTGTTGGTGAATCCGCCAGAGGAAATCATGACCGATCTCCTCTTTGCTGGGCACCTTGAAATTTGCAACCTGGACCCCTTGAGGATTGACGCCGCTGAAGACGTTGCGGATGACGCCGTCTTTTCCGCCAGTATCCATGGCCTGGAGCACGATCAACACTTTATGTTTCCCCTCGGCGAAAAGGACTTCCTGGAGATCTGAGAGCTCATCCACGAGATCTCGCATTACTTTCTTCGATGCATCCTTGCCCCCTGAAAAAGCGGAGGTATCCCCGGGATCCCGGCCTCCGAGAGTGACTTGGGTTCCAGGTTTGACTCGGTATCGGTTCATTGGATCTCCTCGACGGGGCTGAAATCGTTACATCGTACCATAGGGTGTGATGCCCAGGCCCCCCTTCCACGTTGCTCCCTGCTCTGCTAAAATCAGAAAGGAGGGCCCGTAGCTCAGTGGTTAGAGCGGCCGGCTCATAACCGGTTGGTCGTAGGTTCGATCCCTACCGGGCCCATTCATGTCTGGCTGACCAGGCGCTCAACCCAAATTTCTGGAGATAAGAAAATCCTGCGCTCATTCCCTCTCCGTCCGTTTTATCCACTCCGTTGGACGATCATGGATTATATAAATTCCACCCGAACAGTTTCTCCTGGTATGGTGAACTTTAACAGCGACGATGAAAGGCTCTTTTATGGGAAAAAGCCAGAATACCCTGTAGCTTGCTGCAGGGATGAATGGCAAGCGGGGTATGGGGGTGGCAACCCCCAGGTTCTTCTGCGAAGAGGATCTCAATTTGTTAAGGAAAATGGACCTGGAATCTGTTTGAACATGGATGAGGCTTTGACACGATCATGATACGCGATCGAGGTTGGAAGCGCAATTCCCAACGTGCCAAATGGACACCTTGCTTGTAGGTGCGGTGAATTGTAGAATTGGTGGGCAATTCAAAGTGAGCGATTTCAATAAACTCTGATTCGGTGGATAGCTATGGATTTTTTTAAACGATTATTCAGCAAGAAGGAGAAAGTCCCTCCTGATCAGGCGTCTACGGCGCCCCTGGATCCTATGACCCTCTCCGATTATATCGTCGACGATCTGAAGCCACATCTTTTGACGGGAACATTCCAGTCGATGGGCGAAGAGCGGAGGAGCAATGACGATTCGCTTCTGGTATTGAGTGGTACGGCGGTATCCAGCGATGGTTTGCCCGACTTCGCTCTGCTCTGTGTCGCCGATGGTTTGGGGGGGGTTGAAAATGGGGCGAAGGCCAGTGCGATATCTGTGCGCAGTATCGCGGGAAGCCTTACGCAGGGAGCAATCCTGGATTTACTCGCCCCAGACCCGGTTCGGTATAGTAATTCGTTAAACGATATGGTCAAGCTCGCCATGGAACGAGCAAATCGGGAAGTACGCGCCAAGGCAGAGGGGGGAGCGACGACACTAACCACAGCCTTCGTGGTTGACAATGAAGCTACCATCGGGCATGTAGGGGACACGCGTGCGTATCGAATTGATCGAAACAGCATGGAACAGTTGACCAACGACCATTCGCTTGTCCAACAGCTCATGGATACGGGTACGATCAGCGAAGACGAAGCTGCAGTTCATCCTCAACGAAATGTCCTCTGGAACGCACTCGGGAAGGCGATCGATGTGAGGGTCGATGTAGCCACACACGTGTTTCCACCGGGCAGCTATCTGGTGATCGTCACCGATGGTCTCTGGGGCGTCGTACCCGACGATCGTGTTCTAGAGATCGTGCATGAGCTGGATAACCCTCAATTGATTTCGGAAGCACTTGTGACAGAAGCGAACAAATCTGGGGGAGCTGACAATATCACGGTGGTCGCTGCGAAATTCCCAGACGTTCCATTTGTATAGAACCTCAATCGTCCCACGGGTACTTGTTAACTGCTTTTTGCCCCGCACAATCAGGCGCAGGCGGTGCCAGTCGGGATGCAGGTAGCCGCTGGGGTGAATATCAGGGGGAGCAAGGTTGCTTGATCACGAGCGTAAATATGACGATCCGCCGGACGTGGGGAACCATCCGGCGGATTTAATTCGTTCGGGGTACCTAGCGCTCGTGCAGGGGGAGGCACGAAAACGGTAGGGAGGTTCCCCTGAGATGGGCCCCATACCTCACAGTTCACGAAAATAGACCCATCCTGCTCAAATAATACACCAATTAGGTCTAAATTACATTAAAAGATTCTAAGGAATCAGAAGCGATCTTGATTCTTGTCTTGATTTCGGAATAGGTGCTCCCACTCCTGGATTTCATCCGCATTGACGGGCTGAACGGGTTTTTCTTCCTCATCTTTCATGGCCATCGATGGGGGAGATGTGAGCGAGCGCGCAAAAGATGAGCTGCTCATGATGCGAGCACGCGCGTAGCGCGCTTCTGTCTGGATCTCACGATCGTCCGATACAATCGTCCAATTTGGAGCTTCTCGACCCAGGCGTTGAATGCGCTCAATGATGGCGTCGTCTGCAGTTCTCGGGGGACGGATGAAGTGAACGCTTAAATTTCGCGAAGGATGGGGATGCTCATCTCCAGGAAAGCCGGAATCGAAGTACACGGTCACCTTCCGGTTGGATCGTTCGCAGTAGGTTCTCAAACGCTTGATGAGTTTTGCCTCATCATCTGGATCGGATAGCTCGATGCCAGGGATGTGTGGAATGAGGTTGTGGCCGTCGATAATAATGGGCAAGTTTGACTCCCGATAGATTCGCAGAGGTGGCGGACGTAATCGCAGATACCCATGCCATGGAACTGGCGATCGTGGGCGACTTCGATGTAGCCCGATGTGTCGACGTGAATGGCGCCGTCGCTGTCGCCACTGATGGCACCCGGTCCGCCGAGGATGGTGCCGTTGTTGACGGCGTCGTTGCCGGCGGCGCCCGAATCGACCAGCGGTCCGGGCACGGTTTCGCCCAGCCGCCAGTAGCT
>CAZMZL010000281.1:0-3512 GCA_964570595.1 uncultured Anaerolineaceae bacterium
GAGGCCACCACAACTTCGGACTTAACCCTGTATGAATGGTACGTCACACCACATAGCATCGATGGTCAACCATTTCACGAGTTCATGATGACAGAATCGTCACGCGAAGATTCGGCCGGCATGGCGTTGGATCCGAATCCGGCCGGAGAGCCATCGGTGGAAAAACCGCGAGCTCGATTCGATATCACCAATTACAAAGAGCAAAGATACAACGACACCGCAGTTTGTTCGTACACGCTTCTTATCTCAAAAGGATCATCGAGCGGCGTCAGGGTGCTGAGCTACAACGAAACCCGGGTGATCGTGCTCGTGAACGATGGGTGGAAGGTCGTCCATGTCCACAAATCACCCAGTTGGAATGCCCCATTCCAGCCTCCCAACTTCACTCGAGCAGGGCATGAGTGCTGATGCTCTCTGCCCCTGAGTCAGCCTGCCCAGCCCATGTCAGCTTCCCGGATCAAGGACAGGAGATTCAATCCATGCTAAAGATTATTACCGATAGCACCTCCAATTTGTCTGAGGAAACCATCGCGAGATTAGGCCTCCGTGTAGCGCCCATTTCGATTCAGTTTGGTGATGAAACATATGAAGAAGGGCTCACCATCGATCGCGATCTGTTCTACGAAAAAATCGAGAGGCTGGGGATGCCGACGTCCTCACAGCCCGCGCCGGCCTGGTTTGTCCGCTACTACGAGGAACTTGCAGAAAAAGGCGAGAGCGGCTTGGTCATCACCGTGACGGGCGAGCACAGCGGAACGTTTGACTCGGCCACCATGGCCAAAGCGATGGTCCCAGAAGCGGATATCGAAGTGTTTGATTCCAAGAGCATCTCTCTTGGGACTGGATGGATGATCATCGAAGCGGCGAGAGCGATCAAGCGCGGCCATACTCGGAAACAAATTCAATCGCAGCTTGAGGGGATACGCGAGCGTGCACGCCTGTTTCTCACGCCAGAGACGCTGAAATACCTAAGAATGAGCGGCCGCGTGGGTCGACTACAAGGCGCTCTCGCCTCACTCCTTAACGTCAAGCCCATCATCTCCATGGTGGATGGGCGGCTTCAAGCGGAGGAAAATGTGAGAACAAGAAGGAAATCATTGGAGCGTCTGATCGAGCGCTTGAAGGAAACCGTCGGCGCCGAGCAGCCTGTTAATCTCGCCGTCATTCATGCACGGGCAGCCGAGGATGGTGAAATTTTAAGAAAGATGGCCGAGGAGGCGCTGAATGTAACCGAGACTTTGATGGGCGATCTAACGGCCTCCCTCGCCGTCCATGGTGGACCCGGCGTCGTGGGCGTCTTCGCCTACCCCCGCAAGCCGCCACAGGGATAACGTCTTACTACCCAGCGTTCGTTTCGCATTTTGCTCGTCTCAGCGACAAACCAGGACCTGTTTAAAATCCCTTTCGTCCTCATTAAGCCAAACATGAATTGTGTCGGCTGGCACCATTTGCAGGCCACTGCGAGCATCAAGGTGAGCGTGTCCGAGGAAGAGATCAGACCGAAGGCCCAGAATCAGGAAGCACTGATCTTGACGGGATGGTTGGATAAGGGAACGATTTGAATGTTTTGGAACAAGCGCTCGCGGATCGCAACGAGTTGGCGGCGCATCGCTTCGTCTGTTTCTAATTGTTTGGAAATCTTACCGTGTCCATACATGACCGTTGTATGATCGCGTCCACCGAGCATTTCGCCAATCTTCGGAAGAGAGGCCGAGGTCTCCTCCCGTATCAAGTACATCGCGATCTGTCGCGGTAGTGCAACCTCCCGTGAGCGCTCTTTACTGAGCATTCGTTCGCGAGTGAGCCCATATTGCTGAGCGACCTCCGAGATGATGCGCTCCGGCGTCAGCGTCTCATCTTTAATGAGCATATCCGCCAGCGCAATTGCAACCAGATCACTGGAGAGCGGTTCCCCTCGCAGATCGGAATATGCCAGCACGCGCGTCAACGCTCCTTCTAACTCTCGAATGTTGTTCTGCACCTTCCTGGCGATTGTCTCGAGGATGTCGTCGGGCACGTTCCTCCGGTCGCGATCGGCTTTCGAGCGCAGGATGGCTAGACGCGTCTCGAAATCGGCCGGCTGAATGTCTGCAGTGAGGCCCCATTCGAAGCGCGACCTTAACCGTTCTTCGAGTGTAACCAGCGCTCTCGGTGAACGATCCGAAGTCATGACAATTTGCTTGCTCTGACCGTGCAGCGTATTGAAGGTATGAAAGAATTCCTCTTGTGTTGCTTCTTTTCCGGCGATGAATTGAATGTCATCAATGAGGAGCACATCGATCTGTCTGTAGCGCTCGCGAAAACCATCCGTCCGGTGCGCGCGGATGGCATTGACCAGGTCATTGGTAAATTCTTCCGATGAGACGTATCGAACACGCAGACCGGACTGGATACATACCTGACCAATGGCAAAAAGCAGATGTGTCTTTCCTAACCCAACACCGCCATAGAGAAAGAGTGGATTGTATCCTGTCGCCGGGCTCTCCGACACAGCCAGGGCAGCCGCATGCGCGAGACGATTGCTCGGGCCCACGACGAAGGTATCGAATGTGTAGCGGGCGTTCTGGGGTATGGGGTTGTCCATCAGGTCTTGCACAACGAGAGTTTCCGGCTCCTGCACCACCGACTCGTTGGGCGACTCCCCCAGATCTCCCTGCCAAACCACAAAACGAACCGCGACCGTTCGCCCCGCAATACCCGTTAGTACATGCTTGACGGTGGAGAGGAGTCGATCCTCCAGCCAATCGCGAGCGTAGGCATTTTGAACACCGATGACAAATGTCCCATCTTCATAAGCCAGGAATTCTGCGTCGCGGACCCAGGTGTCAAAAGCCGCACGTGGCATTTCAATTTGCAGTTGCCCAAGCGCAGCTTGCCAGAGTCGCTCAGCGCTCATCCATACCTCCGTGGGGACTGCCTGTTCCCTCATTACGGGAAAGGAAGATGATGACCGGGTAATGACTTATTGTAAATTTTTTTTCTTCGTGATGGTGATCAACCGCCGAGGGTGCGATAGGGCTGCTTCACGATTTTGGGGAGGCTCGTGAAGCACCCTTCTCCTCCAATATTTCCATCACCCGCAGTGGATGAATTCTAACAAAATGCGGCGATGCCTTCAATACATAGGTCGCGGTTAACCTAAAAACTTTAATAAATTTAAGATCACAAGATATTAAAGAATTTTTCGTTGATGAAGTTCAACCTGGTTACAGGAGAAAGAGACGACCCACGAACTTTCACCCCCAGATAAATGTATGCAGGCAGATTCATCCCCCATATCTAGTGTGGTATAGTTCAAGATCCCGTGTTCCGAATAAGCTTAGTAATACCTTAAAAGATTATCTCAACCGTGGACGGGGTCAACAATTCTGCAGAAGCCGGATTTGCGAGCTTCGTCCTCGAATTAAAGCCAGAAATTGCGTTTGTGCCTCTCGACCGACATCGTCCTCGGGATTTTCAGGTCAAATCTGCGGTGGATGTTACGGATTTTCATCGAGCAGGACATCCAATGC
>CAZMZL010000282.1:0-3487 GCA_964570595.1 uncultured Anaerolineaceae bacterium
CCGGCGTTTCCCTCACGGGCCATCGTTTACGCATGCTCCTCGAGAATACGTTCCAACTCAGCAATTAGCCCAGGCAGGCTCTGTGTGATGGTATTCCACAGAATATCGTAATCTACAAAATCATATCCATGAATTAAACGGTGCCGCATGCTGACTACTTTTGGCCAGGGTATCTCCGGATGTTGAGATTGAACTTCCACAGGGACTTGACTCGCAGCCTCACCGACCAACTCTACAAGGTGGGTCAGGGCCAGCCGGAGTTTTTCATCGCTATTCAGATCATCGCGCGTCTGCCCTTCGATCATAGCAACGGCCTTCCGGGCGTAGTCGCGCATATGCAGCAGCCGCACAATAGGGTCACGTCTGGACATATTGTTCCTCCGATTCCCGCAGTACTTCATCACGATAATACTTGCTCAGGCTGTTGGGGGTATTGATATCCACTTTCCGGCTGCCCAGAAGGTGCGAAAGCTCCTGCTCCATATCGTACAACTCGAAGAACCCCACCTGCGCCCGAGTCTCGAATTCCACCAGCACATCCACATCGCTGTCGGGCCCAAAATCATCCCGCAGCACCGATCCGAAAAATGCAAAACGGCGGATATGATTTCTTCGGCAGAAATCGGCAATCTTCTCTTTTGGTATGTTAAGTTTCGCATTCATGATTCCACTCCATCAAACATTCTTGCTTTAAAAACAGGCTCCAGGGCCTTGGCATCTGAGAGGAAGGAATCGCCGTTGACAAAGACCTCGTCCGCACCTTTGGTCAGTTTCTGATCGGCCACGAACTTCTTGTCCTGCTCGTAGTCGGCCTTTTCCCAGCCGTCAGTCTTGCGCCAGATAATCACGACTTTGCGGTGATTGATCCGGCCGCTGTAGACCAGGTATCGCCCCCCGTCGTCGTCATACGTCTTCCGTGTCTGGACGTGCAGACCAAGCAGGTAGTTGAAGGTCTCGGGAATGTCCGCCACCTTCTCGCTGGTTTGGCCTTTCTCATGGATGTACAATTTATAAGTGAACGGCCGGGCCAGTTTCTCCATGTTCAGCAGCGTCTCACTCTTTTTCGTCTCCCACTTGAGCATATACTTGATCAAGTAGTCGTCGAACTTAAAGGCGGCCTGCCCGGATGCTTCGTCAAATTCGATGTTGTTCAGTGCGTCCTCGTAGGATTCGAGGCGGATGTATTTGATGATGCGCGGACTCCGGCCGGCCTCTTTCTGCGTGGCCATGCGCTTAGGCTTGCCGTCCTTCCACTCCAGCGTGAATGTGACTTTCTTGATGCGGGGCAGAAGGATGGTATCAAAGTAGTCACCCATTTCCACCAAGATGAACTTGCGTTGCCCGCCGTCCTCGTGGTTCAGGTTGATGACCGCATGACCAGTGGTGCCGGATCCAGCGAAGTAATCGAGAACAAGATCCCCCTCCGAGGCTCCAATTCGAAGAATTATTTTGAGTAGATCCAAAGGTTTAGGGAAACCGAAATTCTTCAGACCTAAGGATCCTAGTTCCACTGTGCCTTTTTCATTGATTACACCGCTATCAGCCCATATTGATTTAGGAGCTTTGACCGACTTGCGGGATTTTTCCCAAATTCGCCACTCACCTGAACGGATCTTCTTCGCAATCAACACCTTATCTTTTTCCTGGCTGGCAGCTTCTACTTTTTGAAGTGACCATCGCCAACACGAATCTTGACCGGAACTATTCCGTGGATATACTGGGATTCTGAAGTGTTCAGTTTTTTTGACAGAAACACAGGAATATCCAGTTTGATCATACTCCACCTGGGAAACATAAATTGAGTAGAAAAGATTCGGCCTATTGAAGCGACCAAACTTTGGATTTCTGTTTCTCAACTCCCAAAGCTCATAGTGACCATATTCGTCGCGCTCGCCACTTTTAATATCCCTAGGAAGACCATTTAGTGTAGTGCTTTCATCAGCATCGTATACGAGCAGATATTCATGGGTTTTTGCTATTGACTTGTAGGTTTGACCACGTTTGTTTGATTGTATAATGATCTGTGACTCAAAATTCCGAGGCGCAAATACACGATCAAGACATTCTTTCAGACGTGCATTCTCATTATCGTCACAGCTTACGAAGAAAACAGAACCAGGTTCAAGCAACGGTTGCATGTTCAACAAGGTTTGGTTGATCATCGTCAGCCAGGTAGAGTGCTCATAATTGTCTTTATAAAGGAATTTACCTTGGATTCTATCCTGTTCAGTGTTATACGGCGGATCAATGTAAATGCACTTGACTTTCTTGCGGTAGTTCTCCAGCAGCAGGTTCAATGCCTGCCAGTTTTCGCTGTGCACCAAGAGGCCGTCGGTCATTTCGTCCAGGTCATCGAAGCTCGCCAGCAGCTTGTCTACGAAATCATCGTCGAAGTGTCTGGTGTCCAGAACCAGTGTGGGATGGGCCTCCAGAAAGGCGATGCGGCCCTTCTTCGTTTTAAGATTGCCGGAAAAAATGTCACCATCGAGTTCGTCGATATGGAACAGTTCTTTCCACTCATCCCACTGCGGCTCACACGCGGTGACATCGGAATAGAAGCCCTCGTCGATGCTGCCGATGGTGATGCAGTACTGTGTCTCGGTGATTAACTTGCGCTTTTCCCAAAGCATCTTCTGGAAACACTCGATCTGGTTGAGAAACTCGATAATCCGGATGCCGACAGCCTTGATCACCCGCATCAGTTGGAACCAGCTCTCGGCGCGGTCCTCGCCGGCGCTTTCCATCTCGTCAAGATTCAGCACCTCGTTCTTCAGGTAGAAGTCGAGTTCGCGGGAGAGAAAGCCTTTCAGGTCTTTATGGATGAAGAAGTCGGAAGTGTTCCGCCGCGTGTACTGACGCAGGTGATGTTCGAGGAAGGTGACGGGCAGGCCGTTGCTGTCCTTACGGCTTTCGGCCGTCAGCGCTGCCAGCGCCTTGTGGGCTTTTTTCAACCGCTTGGGAATCTCGGTTTGGGCCTCGGCGATGATCGCCTCCTGCTTGTTCTTCTTCCCGTAGGTGATCTCTTCTTGCCCAGTCAGCGGCCGGTATTCGAACGGGATGACGAGTTGGCCGGCGTCCTCGTCCCATTCCGTCTCCTTGACGCGTGGCAGGAAAAACCGCTTGTCACCCTTGACATTGTTCTGCTCGACGTCCGCCGCCGTCAGCTTGAAGTGCACCTTAACTCCGCGCGACGTGAAGGTGTAGTCGTGAAAGTGCTCGGCGGTCTTGACGTAGTACTGGTCATTGTTTGCCCAGTACAGGTAGACCTCCTCCCCGTTGTAGGGGATGGCGTACTTCTGGCGCTTGGAATACCGGCGCTTCGAGATGAAATCACCGTCCTGGTAGTACCTACTGAAGAAGGTGTAGAGGTGGTTAAAGATGTTGATTTCGAGGGATTTTCGGCCGCGACCAACAGCGGCCTTGGCTTTAAGAGCCATGTACTTTCTGCCAATTTTAGTTTCGCAAAACCAATCACCCAGGTTCCCGT
>CAZMZL010000283.1:0-3487 GCA_964570595.1 uncultured Anaerolineaceae bacterium
TTCATGATCCTGGTGACCTTCGTGCTTACCGCAGTGAACACGCCGGAGATGCTCTGGGTACTGGTCGTGCAGATTGCGGTGGTTCTTGGCATCATGGCGATCCTGGTTCCGCAAGTATTCCGCGCTTACGACGCGCGGCAAAAGCGGTTAGACGATCTCAACAACACGATGCAAGAAAATCTGACTGGGGTGCGAGTGGTCAAAGCCTTCACCAGGGAGGCCTTTGAGATCGAGCGATTCAAACAGCGGTCGGATGCGCTGAGACAGCCGGCGTACACCGCCGCATTTCGGGTTGGATTTCTCTCCCCGATGCTTACCGGCATTTCGCAATCGGCGATTGCTATGTCGCTGGCCGTGGGCGGGACCGCGGTCCTGACCGGTACCGGATTAGATATTGGCGAGCTCATCGCATTTCAGCAGTACCTGACGCTCATCATCGCCCCGCTGGCCATCCGGAGGCCGACGACGATGTGATGATCGATGCAGCCAAAGCCGCGGATGCACACGGGTTCATCATGAATCTACCCGAGAAGTGGGATGCACCCGTGGCGCGGCGCGGATACAACTTCTCCGGCGGCCAGCGTCAGCGCCTTTCGATCACACGCGCGCTGGCTTCTCAACCGCGCATCATTGTCTTAGACGACAGCACCAGTGCTCTGGACGCTTCCACAGAAGGCCGGGAACAAGCGGCAATCCCGGTGTTCACCGAGAACATCACCACGATTTATATCGCCCAGCGCATCAGCGCCGTTATCGATCTGGACAAGATCGTGCTGCTTGAGAACGGTGAGATCGTTGCCATGGGCACGCATGAGAAGCTGATGCAGACCAGCCCGCTTTACCAGGAAATTTATGAATCGCAGCTGGGAAGCGGTATTACCGCCGCCGTGTATCTGCTATTCAGCCTTCTGGCAGAGCGCATCTATGCAGATTTGGCCACCAGGGCACTTGCCAAGCTGCAAAATCATCTGTTTTCACATCTGCAATCGCTGTCCTTGAATTTCTTCGATCGCCAACCGCTTGGGGAGCTATTGAGCCGGGTGGCGAACGACTCGGAGGTCATCTCGTTATTCTACGAGCAGGGTGTCAGCCCGATCATCCGATCGTTCACGCAGATTGTGATGATTCTGCTGGTGATGCTGATCGCGGATTGGCGCCTGACCCTGGTTGCATTGATCGTGGTGCCGTTCATGCTGATAGCTGCGCTCGTCATCGAACGAGCTTCGTCGCCTACGTTCGCTGCATTGCAAGACGAGCTTGGATCTCTGAGCGGTTTTCAGGAAGAGACTCTCTCTGGACATAAGGTGATCATCAGCAAGCGGCGCCAGGAATGGGCCGTCGAGCAAAGCAACGCCCAGGCCAAAGAGGGGTTTGATCTCGGCAGCAAGGCTTTCTTCAATGCTTTGCTTCAGTATCCGCTGACGATGTCATTTTCGACCTTCCAGATCGTCTTAGTAATGGTTGCCGGGGGCCTGATGGTGATCGAGGGGATCACCACCTTAGGACTGGTGATCGCCTTTTCAGGCTACGCGGCACTGCTTGCTTCGCCGCTTTCCCAGCTTGCTAACCTGACCAGCACGACCCTCAACGCAGTAGCAGGCGGTCGGCGGGTCTTTGAGATCATCGATGAGCAAGCGCAAATCACCGATGCCCCCGATGCGGTCGACTATGAATTCAAGGGTGGGCGCATCGAGTTCCAGGATGTCGATTTCAGCTACGTGCCGGGGCGAAAGATCCTGAGCCGCACGACGAGCTGATGGCCGCTCGCGGCTTTTACTACTCGCTCTATATGAGCCAGTTCAAGGGCAAGGCCCCGGCTGGCGCAGATGCGGCTTCCGCCGACTTCGTATTAACTTAGAATAGACTCCACATCCACAGTTTGACTTTACAACCCAGGTTTCTCGAATGCGGTTCGGTCCGCGCCGGGAATTCGCTGGAACTTTCCGATTATGGAGGACGAAATGTCTCGAAGAGCACACATCAGCCGCATACCGCTCAGGCAAACGCTATTTATCGATCTGCTTATCGATAAGACGACCCGCAAGATCTTCTTCTACATCATTGTCATGATCGCGGTCGGGGCAGTGATTTATCATTTTCTGGAAGGATGGGACTGGCTTGATTCGTTTTATTTCGTTGTCGTTACTCTTACGACGATCGGCTACGGTGACCTTGTGCCCACCAGGCCGATCACTAAGCTGATTACAATTTTCTATGGCCTGAACGGTGTGATCCTCTTGCTGACGATGTTTGACGTGGTTCGAAGAGTTCGGGGCCTCGAGCTGAAATTGGACCTGGAAAACGTCGATTCAGAGGAGTAGCCTAACCGGCCCAATAACGTCTCATTCGTTCGATTCGATATAAGGAGTTTGACTATGGCTCGTTTCTTGTCCAGCACGCGATTCTTGGTTCTGGTCCCCGTCCTGGGTTTGGCGCTCGCGGCGGGAGTGTTCTTCGTTTTCGGGGGCATCAACTTGATCATTACGATCGGTGAAGCGGTGATCGGACTTTTCCAAGGCCACCCGCCGGAAACGAGTGGGGAGGAAATCCCCTTCGTTATCGAGATCATAGAACACGTGCACACCTTCCTTATCGGTACTGTCCTCTACATCACCGCTGTGGGCCTATACCAGCTCTTTATTTCGGAAGTCGAGTTCCACGGATGGTTAAAGATCGACAGCACCGAGGATTTGGAGATGAATCTGATCGGCGTGACCGTTGTCGTGCTGGCGGTGAACTTCCTCTCCGTCGTTTACACCCGCGACCCTTCCATTCTTCTGGAATATGGCGTCGGTATTGCCTTGCCGATCGCTGCGCTGGCCTTGTTCGTCGGCTTGCGGACATGGTCTTCGCGGGTCGGTCGTTCGGAACCAGATTCCGCTGAGTAGGTTTTGAGGAGACCACCAAATCATGGCCTGGATTGAAGTGATTCAAGAGAACGAGGCAGAGGGCGAACTCGCCGAATACTACGGTGTAATCAAGGAGCCTCGGGGCGGGGTGGATAACATCCTGAAGATCCACAGCCTCAACGTGCCTTCGATGCGCGCCCATCAGGACCTGTACGTCACACTGATGAAACGCAAATCGGAGCTCAGCCGCCCGCAGCGCGAGATGATCGCCGTGGCAACCTCGACTGCAAACCACTGCCACTATTGAATGGAGCATCATGGGGCGGGTCTCCATAGACTAACCAAAGACGACGAACTGGTAGATCATCTAAAACGAGATTACACGCAGGCCGGTCTTTCGCCGGCGGATCGGGAAATGCTGGACTACGCGGTCAAGCTGACTCTGACACCATGGGAGATGGTCGCCGACGACGTCGAGCGGCTGAGAGAACGAGGCTTTTCCGACTCCGCGATCCTGGACATCAACCAGATCACCGGCTATTTCGCCTACGTCAATCGATTAGCGGATGGGCTAGGTGTTGAACTCGAAGCTTTTTGGGAGGACGATGGTGAGTGAAGATAGCGTCCCATCTGCGATC
>CAZMZL010000284.1:0-3480 GCA_964570595.1 uncultured Anaerolineaceae bacterium
TGCCACGAGCACGGGCAGATTGCGACGCATTATATGTTCTTCTTGTTGTGCGGCCCGTAAAACGCGTCCTGCCAGTTGAAATGCTCGACGATGATATCGCCGTCGATATTCGCGTCGTAATCCGTGTAGAAATTGAAGCTGCCGCGGCCGGCGATGAGCATATCGTCGAACACTTCCGTCTCTTCCATCTCGAATCCGTTCTGGTTGAGAATGTTCTTCACGACGATATTGAGAATGTCCGCGCCCATCTGGTCAGAACCTTCGACGGGAAGATATCTGATATCAAGCCTGTTCTGGCGATGGAATCCGGAGAGGAGGTCTATCTTCGGTTCGATCTCGTTGAGCACCAATGCTGCCCGGCTAACGCTCTGAAGGTTCCTCTTCAGACCTTCGTCCCACTGACCGTCACCGGAGTAATACCCTTCTGCTTTTCCGGCGATTTCCTTTGACTCCATCTCGATGTCTTTAACCTGCTTCCACATTTCGAGCACGTCGCCGACGACTTCGGAATCCTCTTCCTCTACCGGCTCGACAAGTTCGATTTCTCCCAACTCGTGGATATGCCCGTTTGCCTCCTCGATTATCGATGCCCCGAGAACCGCTTTCTGCATCGTCTGTCCGGTATCGGGATTCATAACCGGATCTTCAATCACTTCCCGATCAATGTTGTGAGCATGCTCACTGTCTACCGAAGTGTATCCAGAACCGTCGTCACGGACGAAAGCGATATGCCAGTGGCGCTCGTCCTTCGTTGTCCTGATGATTTTCGGCATCTATCCCCCCCGGATGCTCGCGGCCATATCGGCCATTTTCAAATCGTGCCCTGATGCAGGAACAACCATCGGCGCGTTCGGGGCGGCGGCGAGTTTGGAAGACCTTTCCGCCCGCGCCTTCTCCACCTCATTTGTTATTCCCTCGGCAGCCTTCTTCTCAATCTCGTCGTAATTCGCAAACGCCTCCTTGAGCCTCTTTGCTTCAATGGTGAAATCCCACGCCATGTCAAACAGCATCAACGAGCCCTGAAACGCGACGTCTTTATTGTCAATCGATCGAAATACGGTTACGCGCCGGTGCTCATGATCCGTGTACTCCTCGATCTTCCGAATCCCTTTTTTCATCACGCCCCCATCCAAGAATTCCTATCTGCGTACTCCCGACGATACTCCGGCTTCTCGTACACGTCAAGATCGTTCTGTCTCTTCGCGCCTTTGAGAATAGCGTCATCGTAGGTAAACGTCAAGATTAAAGCATCTGCCCTGTCGAGCCCGCCCGCATTCCGCGTCTTCATCATCGGCTTCGTCTCTGCCCGGAATTTCCCCTCGGTACTCGGCTCGATCATCTTGATCGACGCAAGCTGCGACCGCAGTACCTCATCTTCGATAATCCCCACGGTGCCGAGACGGAACCTTTCACGCGCTTTCCACCACAGTTCATCACGCAGTCTATGGCACTTGGAAAACTCCGACGTCTTCCGCCGAACGTCCACTGCATGAACCTTCGATCTGTCGTAGTATTTCCTGACGTACTGATACACTGCTATGCCGATTCCGATTGTATCAATGAAAACGGCGTCCGCGTCGATCTCATTTGCCTTGTTGACTACGTGCTTTCCCAACTCGTCCGGGTCCGCTATCAGGGGATATATAAGCTGCTCAGTCTGACGAGCACCGTGCCGAATCGAAACCACCGCCTCGGAACCTCCGCCCAGCGCTGGATCAACACCCATCACTTTCGGATCGTCCACGGCGGGCATGATCTCGTCATTCCGCTCAATCGCCGCAGCAACCCAATCGTCGGGGATCATCGTATCCGACTCTATTCTCGGCGGCAGACCCTTCACGTGCACCAGGAAGAAATTGCTCTCCCGCCCGTGCTCTTCTGCCAGGCCGTCGATATGCTCCTTCGTCACAAGATCGGACTTCTCAGCGTCCCACCGAAGCCGTATCCACCGCGCTTTCTCGCCGGGCTTGCCGTAATGCGTCTTGAATGCGAATCCATTCCTCTTCACCGGGTTGAAGATAATCAGCATGATATTGCACTTCTGCGTCAACGCTCCCTCTGAAACGTCGAATACCGGGTCAGGAACGCCCGCAGCTTCGTCAATGATGTACAGCATGTACTTCTCATGCCTTCCGGCGAGGGTCTGCGTCTGCCGCTCGTGCGACTGATTCTGAGAAACCGTCCGCGCCTCGGCAAACCACCGCTTACCCCGAATGTTCAGATCCGGGTGCTTGTAGAACATCCTCGTGCTTTGAAGCTCGAACCAATCACGCACCAGGCAGACGTTGTTACCGTCAGTATCTCGAAGATCGAGCCATTTGGCTATCTCAGACCACAGCACCGACTGAAGCTGCCCGGCTGACGGTGCCGTACACGGAATCTTCGGATTCTCAAAGCAGGTCATGAACCAGATAATCGCCCACGCCGCAAAGGCATCCTTTCCCGGACCACGTCCAGCCATGATCGAAATGCCGATCTTCTTTGCGTACTCGCGATCCTCGCTCGACGCCTTGTACCGCCCGTTAGAGTTCTGCTCAAGCCATATGTTGTCCTTCGCCTTTGTCAGTTTCGCTAATTCCCGCAACCCCCCTCTCTGCTGCGAGGACATCTTCAATCCGGGCCGTGTCTTCTCGTTGACCCCGATAGCCTCCTCAACGAACAGAACCGGCTTCTCCCGCCACCGAATGAGCACGTCCTGACTCTTTGAGAAAAGCTCTTCTTCGGAGACTACAAGCTTCTCAGCCTCAGCTTTGATCTTCTCCAGAATCTTCGGCATCTTTCCCCTTCAATCCAGCCTTCTTCTCAGCGTGCAGCTTCGCCGATACTTCCTTCGCCTTCTTCTTCTGAAGCGCCGTCATGGCCTTCTCAGGCACCGCAACGAACTTCGCCATGCCACACAGTACCGTAGCGCATCGGTTCCACCACGGGCCTACATACCGCTGTAGCTGGTTCCTCGGCGTACCGTCATCGTCCCGATACCCCCGAAAGTGCGAGCACGCATTGCAGCCCTGCGCCAGCATCACGTTGTCGTTGAACTTCGCCATCGGGCACTTCGCTATAAAAGCATTTCCCGACTCAGGCCACTCTATGGCCCGGTATACCGCTTTCTCTCCTGCCGGTGGGTGATAATTCGACATCTACTCCTCCTCCTTTTCCATCGCCTCCGCACATCTCCTTAACCTGCCTGCCATCTCGCCCCGACTCAGCCCTTTCTCGATTACTATCCCGTACCCCATCCCCTCCCCTACCTCATCATCACGAAAGATTATCTCAACTTTCTGCCTCCCCTTCGCCCCACCCTTGCCTTCGGGGTGATTGTGCATCTCTTTCAGTACCAGCATGCCATCCTTCCCTCCCCTTGAATTTTTTGGGGAATTTCCTCATTTTTTCTTCCTCGCTTCATCCCTTTTGGTTTTCCCTTCTCCCTTCGGGTGTGAGGGGGGTAAATAAGAGCCCCGCCTCT
This sequence comes from uncultured Anaerolineaceae bacterium, assembly GCA_964570595.1. Lineage (GTDB taxonomy): Bacteria > Chloroflexota > Anaerolineae > Anaerolineales > E44-bin32 > E44-bin32. Next base: position 3,464 of record CAZMZL010000284.1, read on the forward strand.
CCCATATCCTTCCCGCC
>CAZMZL010000285.1:0-3457 GCA_964570595.1 uncultured Anaerolineaceae bacterium
TAGAATTTGGCATCGTGCTGGAAGCGCCGTACACGTTCCCCGAGAAATCGCTGACGGTATCAACCTCGATGCGATAACCTTCCGGTTCGCAAGAAGGATCCGGGTGGTGCCAGGTCAGTATGGATTGATACAGAATGTACTGACCTCCATCGTTGGGATGGGTCAGTACCGGCGGTTGTAGATTGTTGGGGTTGCAGTATTGCGGTGGGTTTCCGCCACCACATGCTGCCAACATGAGCATCAGAAATAATGCTGCGAGCAGGATGACGAGCTTGTGTTTCATGGGAAGCCTCCTTGTGAGTATTCCGCGAAAATTACTCGCTCCGATGTGTCTTTCCTTGTAACGCCCAAACACTGAGTTTTGTGACAAAATACGCAATTGAGATTTTAATTATGCCCGGGACTGTTCTCGTGCGCAAATCTACCTTAGTCTTTTTTATCCAGCCTCCGGATATCGTCCTGGTCCAAGGATCGATTCACATTCGATTGTGTGAGAATGGGTGCTCAAGAAAATGCGAGGTCCTGTTTTGCTGCTGCCCATATCTCTTGTTTTCAGGATCCCCGTCCTGGCAGCTATCGGTGTGAGCCAAGCCATTCAATAGCCATCGCAGGTTGATTTCAAGTTGAGGGTTGCTTGGTATGATCATGGCCATTGTTGTCGTCGTTGGCGATCAGGTTGCCCATCGGATATCAAACAAACGATTGCGGCAAATTGTCGCGAACCCGCTTGCTGCCGCCAGACTCTCAATGATCATTCGAGCTTTAGGTTAGGCGCACTTTGATGGCTTAATGCATTTTGTAGACTGTAGGAGATTACACCTGAAAGTTATTGCGCCGGCGCTTCATGGCGGCAAATAGTCCTAAACATTTGTTTCTGGCAATACTGCAAATACAATATTCCCGGATTACAATTACACTTGCAAATGTTCAAAATTAGGATTGAGATGCAAGCATTTCAAAGGACCGAATTTTTAGGATAGAACGCCCGCCATGGCTTTCCAAACCAGAGCTCTCTTACGAGTGGCTCCATGTGCGGTCATATGGAAAAGATGGCTCGCAGAGCATTCAAAAGTGAAATTGGAGGTATTGATGACGATCACCCTGAATGGCAGCAACCTGACGATCGAGAAACTTGTGAGGATTGCACGGTTCGAAGAGCAAGTTTCGCTTGCGCCCGATGCCCGGAAGAGGATTGAAGTCTGTCGCGCGATGCTCGAAGAGAAGATCCAGGCGAAGGAGATCATGTATGGGGTAAACACGGGGATAGGAGAATTCTCAGAGGTTGTTCTCGATGATGATCAGACGAAGCAATTCCAACGATATCTCGTGTACAACCATGCTGCCGGTATCGGTGACCCTATCCCGATCGAGGCAGTGCGAGCGGCGATGGCTGGACGAATTAACGTGCACGCTCATGGCAATTCCGGTTGTCGTCCCGAGATTACCTTCACATTGATCAATATGTTGAATAAGGGGGTCACCCCGGTTGTTTGTGAAAAAGGTTCGGTGGGCGCCTCGGGAGATTTAGCTCCTATGTCCCAGATCGCACTCCTTCTTCTTGGCGAGGGTGAAGCGTTCTACCAAGGGGAGCGCCTTCCGGGCCGAGAAGCCATGGAGAAAGCCGCCATCCCGGTTCCTGATCTATTTGCTCGTGATGGGTTGGCCACGATCAACGGGTCCAATGTTCTCACTGCGATGAGCGCGCTGCATCTCTATGATATGGAAAGATTCCTCAAGCAGGCCGAGATCGCTGCGGCGATGAGCCTGGAAGCTTTGCTCGCAAATCTGAAACCTTACGATCAACGACTGCACCGGCTTCGTGGGTTCGCAGGTGCTATCCGGAGCTGCCGGGCTCTCATGAAGTGTATCGATGGGTCGGATCTGGCAACCGGGAAGATGAAGGTTAAGGTCCAGGATGCCTACTCGATGCGATCGACGCCGCAGGTGATCGGTGCGGCCCACGATGCTCTGGCATACGCACGCTCACAGGTTGAGATCGAGTTGAATGGAGTTGGAGACAATCCGATTTTTATCCCGGAAGACAAGGAGACTTTGACAGGCGCCAATTTTCAGGGGACGCCTATCTGTCTACCCATGGATATGGCGGGCATAGCGATCACCATAGTATGCGTCCTCTCGGAGCGCCGGCTCAACCGGCTGACCAACCCTGCCCTCAGCGTCGGTCTGCCGCCTTTCTTGACGAAAGGTGCTGGGATGTTTTCGGGAATGATGCTCAGCCAGTACACAGCCGACATGATGATTGTAGAGCAGCGCATTCTTTCCGCCCCGGCCAGCATTCAATCGATCCCTGCTGCTGCAGATCAGGAGGATTTCGTCTCCATGGGAATGAACACGGCCATTAAGAATGCTCAGATCATTGACAATGCCTACGGCATCCTGGGGATCGAGTTCATGGCCGCCGCTCAGGCGCTGGATTTTCGAGATTTCGTGCATGGGGTCGGCGTGCGGACAGCGCATGAAGTCATCCGGGAGCACGTCGATCATCTGGATGAAGATCGCCCGCTCTACCCCGATCACAACCGGATGAAGGCGCTCGTGAAATCCGGGGCGATTCTGGATGAAGTCGAGAAGAAAATTGGAAGCCTGGGATGAGGCTCACATTCAATATCAAGAAGAGAATCGACGTTAAGAGGGATCTCATAGAGAGGAAAACTTACCGAGTGGGAGTAATCTGGTCATCGCACTCCCGAAAGAGGCGCTTGATCAGCTTTGGACGAGAGAGGGGGCCGAGCTGGAAGTCCAGGCTTATGAGGGGCACGGTTTTCCCATCATCGCTCCAGATGAGGGCTTCTTTACACCCAGCGATTCGCTCCACTTGGGCACGAGTTGGTTGGGCGCATGTCCGCTTGGCGAGGGTATCAGAAATATTTACCCCAAATGTGTTTTCAAAGGCCTCTCGAGAGGACGGGATCTCATCTCGCTTTGCAACCTTGACCCATGTGGAAGAGTGGAGTCCGTGCGTGTCAATACCGCCGTCTAGATCTCAAAGCGGGCCGAATGCGGGTTACAAAAAATCCATGGTCTCGAGAATAGATCGCCGACGACTCGATGATCCAAATATCGCTCAGTTGAGGTCTTTGTAGGATCGATGCCAATGTGCACTTATATGCTCAGGAGGAAAGTGCTCGATCCATGGTTTTGCATGGGCGGCACACGATGCACACAGTTTCGCCATTCTTTCAGCCGCCGTTGTTTGAAGGAATTCAATTCGTTTTGAGCCTTGATATTTAACCGCATCACCCCAGATGGCTCGACCTGCGAGTACGCCACTCGCGCCAGCTTCCATGGCCACGACGGCTTGTCGCTGAAAATCGTCAAAATGGACACCTGCGGAGAGCAAGACCCATGGTGTCGCAGAGTTTTGCGACAATTCCTGACAGGCCGCCTTCCATATTTCTTCATCGACTTCTTTATGAATGAGGATGGGAAACTCTGC
>CAZMZL010000286.1:0-3454 GCA_964570595.1 uncultured Anaerolineaceae bacterium
ATAGTTCTTTTCAGCGCACTCATTTTTCTCAGCGTCTCAGTGGTTCCGAGGTTGAACCGCTGAAACACTGAAAGGGCTGATTGCGCTGGAGAACGCTTGCGGTTGCGCGACCCGCGTCGTGAAACCTCCCGAAGGTTATGAACCTTCGGGAGGTTGGGGAGCCTTGATGGAGCAACTCCAGGCCGAGCATCGTGCCCGAGGTTGTTCATGCTGAAATCATTTCATCGAGTGCCTCAATGGTTCCGGATTTGAATCGCTGAAGCGGCTGATTGGACTGAAAGATGTCCTTGGATACATCATATGGGGGTGAGAAATAGGGGATCAGAAATCCGATTATGTAAAATCGGAATATCTGCTCTCTGAATTGACCGGGCGAATTATTGCCGCGGCGCAAACAGGTGCATCGCGAATTGGGTCCAGGCTATGAGGAGCGGATCCAACGCAGGTCATGCGCCAGTGGGTTCGCAGGATCCAGATCATGGTACAATCTGTCATCATGAATTCCACAAGGCAAGCCCATCGCGTCCTCGATGCAATGCTCTGTCCCGGTAATCATCCCGGGAAGGATCGCTTTAAGAAATTCTGGTTTCCTTTGTAGCACAGTATACGTATGGAATTTCAAAGCGCTTCCCAACCGGGAAGCGCTTTTTGGTTCGGAGGGATGAATGCCAGATCGTGAGCAGAACTTGGTGATGATGCGATTGAAGATGAGGGACATGATGGTGTGGGATCACGAGGATCGAGATCCGAAATCATGCAAAGGACCCATCACAGGATGGGGTGATAGCGTGAGAAGGTGGAAAAGACCATGCCCCTTGTAGCCCATACTGACCAACCATTATATAGAGCCTTGCAGGATCGCGGTCAAGAAATTCTCACCATGGATCGCGCTCTCTCTCAAGACATCCGTGAACTCCATGTCGGTTTGCTAAACATGATGCCGGATGCAGCGTTGTCCTTAACCGATCAACAGTTCATGCGCTTAATCGGAAGCTGCAACAAAATCGTTCAATTCTACGTCCACCCATTCACTATTCCTGGATTGGCACGCAGCTCTGCCGCCCAAGCCTATATCGACGATTATTACGATGACTTCGACCTGTTACGCGAAGCAGGGCTGGATGCGTTGATCATCACCGGCGCAAATGTGACCAATCCCGATCTAAATAAGGAAACCTTCTGGGAGCCACTGCAAGAGGTGATTGGTTGGGCGACGAATAATGTGACCAGTATCCTGTGTTCTTGCCTTGCTACACATGCGCTGGTGAGTCATCTCTACAAGATCAACCGCTATCCATTGCCGCAGAAAAAATGGGGTGTGTATTCTCATCGGGTGAAAAATCGGCTCCATCCGCTCTTGCAGGATATCAACACACGATTTGATGTTCCTCATTCTCGGTGGAATGAGGTACGGCGAGCGGACCTGACTGCGGCGGGATTAAAAATCCTGGTAGAAAGCGATGATGCTGGAGTGCATCTTGCGGTTAGCCCGGATCAGTTCCGCATTGTCTATTTTCAAGGTCATCCGGAATACGATCGCATCTCGTTGTTGAAGGAGTACAAGCGAGAAGTATTGCGCTTTATAAACTGTGAGATCGAGGCGCCACCTCCGTACCCGGAGAATTTTTTCTCAGGCGAGGCTGTGCGGATTGCAGATACGTATCTTGATCAAGCCTTGCAGGCTATAAAAGGTGGTGGCACAACCCCCGAATTTCCGGAATCGGCGTTCGAACCTTATCTGGACAATACCTGGGGGGATACAGCTAAATCGATCTTCAATAATTGGCTTGGTCTGGTATACAAGCTGACTCATGTAGACAGGCATATCCAATTTATGTCGGGTGTGGATCCAAAAGATCCACTCGGGCTACTCTCGCACTCAGACTAACCGTCATGTTTACTTATGAGGGCTTCCCCCTCCGAAAGGATTTCCCGTGAAGGATGAAACGATTGCAATACACGAAGGCTACGAAACGGATCCGACGACAAAGGCTGTCGCCGTTCCGATCTATCAAACAGTGGCTTACGAATTCGACGATGCACAACACGGTGCGGACCTTTTTAATTTATCAGTTCCTGGCAATATCTACACTCGCATCATGAACCCCACGGTGGATGTGCTCGAGAAACGATGCGCGGCGTTGGAACGGGGTGTTGCGGGGCTCGGATTAAGCTCTGGTAGCGCAGCAGTAACTTACTCGATCCTCACGATCACAGAAGCGGGAAACAACATCGTCTCCGTGCCGCTTCTCTACGGCGGAACCTATACCCTTTTCGCCCATATGCTGAGCAAACTAGGAATCGAGGTTCGCTTCGCAGAGGATGACCATCCGGCAAACCTTGAAAAGTTGATCGATGAAAAGACTACAGTAGTGTTCGCAGAAACGATTGGCAACCCGGCAGGGAATATCGCAGACATTGAAGCAATAGCAGAGATGGCACACCGTCATAACGTACCGCTGATTGTAGATAACACCGTAGCAACCCCGGTACTGATGAAGCCGATCGAGTACGGCGCGGATATCGTCGTGCACTCTCTGACGAAATATATGGGCGGTCACGGCAATTCGCTCGGTGGGGTCATCGTAGACGGTGGCAATTTCCCTTGGGCTGCTCAACCTGAGCGCTACGCCATGTTATCCACGCCTGAGCCTTCGTACCACGGCGTGATCTACACTGAAGAGTTTGGACGGGCAGCGTATATTGCCCGGGCTCGTACTGTGCTTTTACGCAACACCGGTTCTGCGATGAGCCCATTTAATGCCTTCTTGTTTTTACAAGGGATCGAGACGCTTGCGCTACGTATGGAGAAACATGTTAACAATGCGCTGGTGGTGGCGAAATACTTACAGGGACATAAACAGGTGGCGTGGGTCAAGTACGCTGGACTACCGGATTCACCCTACTTTGACCTGGCGAGAAAGTATACGGGAGGGAGGCCATCAGCACTGCTGAGCTTTGGTGGCAAAGGTGGATTCGAGGCAAGCGTGAGGTGCTACGATGCTTTCAAGGTGTTTAAGCGGTTGGTCAATATCGGGGATGCGAAATCGCTAGCGGCACATCCGGCTTCGACGACGCATCGCCAGCTTTCAGAGGATGAATTGTTAACGGCGGGCGTGACCCCAGATATGGTGCGGCTCTGTGTGGGTATCGAGCACATCGACGACCTTCTAGCAGACCTGGATCAGGCACTGGCGGCGAGTGTGTGAGCTGCTGAAGGAAGCGGCCGGGCTGGGGGGGCTGGACAACCCGAGCAAAATGGGCCAGATTATGTGCATCCAGACGATCGGTTTCCCTGGCACCGCCCGCCAGGGCAGGTGTCGCAAGACGTCCGTTGGCTCTTGCGAATGCTTTGACCCGGCGAGGGCTTGACAATGGCAATGGGTAATGGAAATGCAGCAATGGCCGAGCCAGGATGCCTTAGCGTGGAAGTACGAGAAGTTCCAGCGGGCGG
>CAZMZL010000287.1:0-3449 GCA_964570595.1 uncultured Anaerolineaceae bacterium
GCCTGTGAAATCCATCGTCGGGCCAACTCCTGGGAACGGTGTTACAAGCAACACCTTCAGTCCGTCGCGCGCGAGTTTCTCGGCGATCGTCGCGCCCATGAAGTAACCCTCGAAATCGTAGACAAGCACGCGTTTGCCCTTGATCGGCTTCCTCTCAACCATGATTTGTTCCGGCGTCAGGATGTAGGGCTTCTCGGCGCCCGCGCCCGGGATAGGCCCGCGGTCGATTCGGTTCCATCCATCCTTCGACCAGTGTGATCCAGTCGCCACAATAACGATCTCAGCCCCATATTCGAGCACGTCATTGGTTGAGAGTCTTGTGTGTGTGACAACAGCAATATTCGACAGCTTCGAGAGCTTCATCTCACGATAATCAACCACTCGCCGCCATGAGGACATCCCGGGCAGGTCTGCGACCCAATTGAGGTGGCCGCCGACCTCCGCAAGCGCCTCCACCAGATGGACGCGCTGCATCCCGCGTTCACCCAATGCGGTTGCGCATTCCAGGCCAGCGGGACCGGCGCCAATCACGAGCACGTCACTCTCGTGATTGGTCGCCTGGTTGAACCGCTCTGGGTGCCAGCCACGGCGGTACTCCTCACCCGTCGTGGCGTTCTGTGTGCAAATGATTCGCCCCCCATGGTTGTATCTGCACACGCAAACGTTGCAGCCGATACATTCGCGGATCTCGTCAATTCGACCTTCTTCAATCTTCTTGGGTAGGAACGGGTCGGAGATCGAGGAGCGGGCGGCACCGATGATATCGACTTTCCCACTGTGGATCAGGTCGACCATCAGATCAGGGTTCTTCAACCAGCCCACGCTGACAATTGGTTTCTCGGTGAAGGAGCGAGCCATTTGGATCCATTTCCCCTGAAAATTTTCTTCGAAGAAACGGGCTGGTCCGGTATCTTTCGGCCAATATGAGCAGGTCTCACCGCCGACCTGCAGATCCCAGAAATCGACCAGGTGGTCGGCGAGTTCGATGAAAGCCCCGCCTTCCTCCTCGACCCGGATCCCCAGGTCGGTCCCGTGCAGTGTGTCCACGCAGAACCGGCAGGTGATCGCGCAAGAATTGCCAACTGCCTCATTAAGCATCTCGAGCGTCTCGAGTGCAAAGCGGGCTCGGTTTTCGAACGAGCCGCCATACTCATCGTCCCGCTTGTTGAAGTAGTTCATCATGAACATTAGCGGAATCGTCGCGCCCTGCAACGTTGCAAAGTTGATGATATCGAACCCGGCAGAACGGGCAAGCATTGCTGCCTTGACGTAACTCTGCTGCAAATCGCGTATTTCCCCCTTATCCATTACGTAGCACGCACCTGCCCAAAACGTATCGTGGACTGTTCCCGAAACAGCACGCGCGGGCAGCCGTGATTCGAAACCAGAGCTTCCTCCGCTTGCGATGAGCTCAGCGCCGGCAAGCGCCCCATGCTTATGTGCGGAGTCGCACATGAGGCTCCAATTGCGCGCATCGTCCTCATCCCATAGCCGTGAGTGAGGTTCCGCGCCGCCCCAGCAGTCGTATTCAGGGTGGACGGAGAGACCAGATGTGTTTACAACTGCCCAGCCTCCTTCTGCTTTTATTTCACGGAACTGCGCTTGCGCGAGGGGTGCCACATCTGCGTTGAATCCGGTGGCATGCGGCGCCTGGTAAAAACGGTTCTTCATCGTTTTGGGGCCGATCTTAATTGGCTCAAAGAGGATGTCGTATCTCGAATCGCGAGTCATTGGGTCTCTCCAATCCACTCAGGTGCTCATTTGAGTTAAATACCGTAGTAGTACAGGATCCTTTTTTCAGTTTTCCGTAGTGGTCATTATGACCTCTTATTCGAAATCAATCACGATCAAGGACAACTCATTTGATGTGACCAAGAAGCCACTTGATCGCCAGGTCGTAGTCACACCACTCGTGCAGCTGCCAGCGTGTCAACTGGTCGTATTCCAGTGTCCCATGCATTTTGGTGTGGTTGTATTCAGCCATAGGGGCGTTAACATTTATATCTTTCACGCTGCGATAAAGGGCCATTGTGTGATGCGTGACTTGACGAGGGACGATGAGATCCTGATGGCTCCAGTAGATCATGGTGGGGATGTTGGACAGGCCCTCGACAAAATTCGTGGCGCTTCGGACCGCGTAGGCTTCGGGTACATCTTCTGGAAGCCCCCCCACCTCTTTGGCGATCCGAGCAGCGGTGTCGTACTCCTTGATCTCTGGGATATTGGAGGTTGCCAATTCCTCGTGCCAGGCCGCCAGGTCGACGATAGGGTTAAAGGCGAAGACGGCAGTGATCCGATCAGGATGCTTCCCGGCAGCAACCAACGCTTCCTGTCCACCCATGCTCAATCCGCAGACATACACCCTGCGCTTGTCCACCTGGTACAGAAGTTCACTCAACCCATCGATGAGGAAATTTAAGTCAGCGATTTGCTCTGGTCCGGCCAAGGAGCAGAGATCTTCCTTATGATGGTGTCCATGGGGCATGGCGATGATGATCTGATACTTCTCAGCCAAACCGAAATAGCCGCGATGATATTTCCGCATCAAACCTTCCAGCCCACCGTGATAATCCTCTGCCGCTGTCCAGGTTATCGGATGTGGGGCTAGAACAAGCGGTAAGGACGCGGCAGATTCTCTGGATGGGGAGTAGATGTCGATATTCACCTGGCAGCCATCGGCAGGTGAGGTGATTTCAATCGTCGCCTTGCGAGAAGGGTCCTGGGGGATATTATCGGGTCGTTTATCAACGAGTGGCATGAGGACACCTCTTTATAAATGATGGAATACCCGCGCCCCCGGTCGCCTAGCAAGCAGGAATTGCGCCCAGGATTGAGAACGCGGATCAGGAATGATACGCGGATGGATATTCGTCGTTGTCAGATTGGTGCAGCCTTAGGTCATCGAGGCTATGCCCAATTGTTCCTCCTGTGTCTTCTGGTCCAGATAGATACGCACGTGCTGGATCTTGCCATCTTTCATATCGAAGAAGGCACCTTCACGAACGACGAATGATTTCCCCGTCGCCTTTTGATCACCGAAATCCCGCTTAAAAGTTGCCGTCATGACGTTTTCAACGGCAACCTTATCTCCTACGGCAATGATAGATTGGGTGTCGATATGCCAATCCGGGTAGGAATGCCAGAGTTGCGGAACGAACTCTGCCAGATCTCTTAAATTGAGCGGTTCTGGGTAATAGACCTCGTGCGAGGTAGCATCCTCCGTATGGCAGCTAAAGTATTCCTCCAGATCTTGTTTGTTGAAAGCCTCGATTGCCTTGCGTACAACTTCCGTGTTGAGTTCTTCTTTTGTGCCCATGTTTTTCCTCCATAAAGATTTGGACTTAAAGTAATTGTTCTTCTTTTTATTAATATAAACTCCCCATTTGTTCCTGGGAAGTCTGATCTTCATAGGGCATGGCAAGCAGAGAGGCCAGCCGGCATTAGACCTT
>CAZMZL010000288.1:0-3421 GCA_964570595.1 uncultured Anaerolineaceae bacterium
GCGAGCTCGCGAAGAGATTTTTCCCAATGCTCGCCGACTGCTGTAAGACCGACTCCGGCGATGATAATGTTGGCGTCATGATGATTGGACATAGATTTTTGGCTCACTTTTGACTCAGCTTTCCACGATAACGTGCATAGGTCGCATAATCGATCTCGGTACGGCGGGCGATATAATCCTCGGTCGCAGGGGCATGATCTCTCCGATCCTCGAGTCGTCCCGTGATCCTCAGGCTGATCGCATCGGATCCTGCGCCTGAGCCATAGGAAACGATCAGGACTCGGTCCTCCCCGCGGGCGATGTCCAGGATTCCCGTAAGGCCGATCAGCGCAGACCCGGCATAGACGTTCCCAATTCTGGGAGCCAACAGACCCGGCTCGATCTGCTCAGGGGTAAAGCCGAGAGATTTCGCGACCCGCTGGGGAAATTTGGTATTTGGTTGGTGAAACACAGCGTAGTTGTAATCGCTCGCCGTGGTTCCCAACTCAGACATGAGGGTTTCTGCCGCGGAGGAGATATGGTTGAAATATGCCGGTTCTCCGGTGAAGCGTTCTCCATGCTCGGGGTACTTTTCGTCTGCACGTCGCCAGAAGTCGGGCGTATCGGTTGCATATGAATAGGAGCCCTCGACGACGGCGAGCGCCTCGGTCTCGAGACCGAGGATATAGGCAGCTCCGCCGGCTGCGGCGGTGTACTCCAATGCGTCGCCGGGCCGACCTTGCGCGGTGTCCATGCCAATCGCCAGCGCATATTTCGCCATCCCGGATCCCACAAACCCGATCGCAGCCTGTACGGCTTCAGTTCCTGCCTTACACGCAAATTCCCAATCCGCCGCCAGTGTATGTGGCGTAGCGCCGATCGCCTCGGCAACAATCGTCGATGTCGGTTTCACAGAGTAGGGGTGCGACTCGGACCCAACCCAGACCGCGCGTATATCCCCTGGGTCGATCTCCGCTCTCGCGAGCGCATTCCGAGCCGCCTCGATCGACATCGTGATGACATCCTCGTCCAGCCCAGCGACGGCTTTTTCTTTTACGGGTGTACCGCCCTTGCCGCCTTTCCAGACCCGGGCAACTTCACTCCCCGGAAGTCTATAGCGAGGGATGTAGGCTCCGTATCCCACGATGCCCACGTTTTTGGTAGGTTTATACAGGATCGATCCGTGTTGCTCACTCATAAATAACACTCCAGCTTAATTCTGCCAGGCCCGGGATGGACCTGTGATGGTCCCGGACGAGAGTCTGAATTCAATCATCATCAAGAAGTTCATGGGCCCGTTCGACGTTGATGATGCCTTCCTCTACCATTCGATCTGCAACCTCCTGGATCTTTGCTCCCTGTGCGCCCGCAGAGATTGCCACCTGACGAGCGTGAAGGGACATGTGTCCGCGTTGAATTCCCTCGCTTGCCAGAGCCCGCAATGCGGCAAGATTTTGTGCGAGCCCAACCGAAACAATGATTTCAGCCAGGTCCGCAGCAGAGGTAACGCCTAAAATTTGGAGCGCTGCCCTGGCCGTCGGATGCACTCGAGTAGCGCCCCCGATGATGCCGACGGCAAGAGGTAATTCCAATTCGCCAACCAAATCTCCATGCTCTCCGACGGACCACGAGCTTAACGACGTGTACCTGCCTTCGCGTGCGGCGTACGCGTGTGCCCCGGCTTCAACGGCTCGCCAATCATTTCCGGTGGCGATGACGACGGCGTCGATCCCATTCATGATGCCTTTGTTGTGGGTGGCGGCACGGTATGGATCGACTTCTGCAAAAGCGCAGGCTTCCACGATTCCATCGCGCAGGCGCGCTCCAGAATATTCCCCGTATGCCAGAGACGCGCACGGGACTCGGCACATGGCTTTTGCGAGACGCCGATCGGCAAGATTGGTGAGGATGCGCAGATGCACACGCCCCCCCGTAATCTTTTCAACCAATGGGCTGATGCGTTCGACGGCGGTGTTGACGCTGTTCGCACCCATCGCATCCCTGGTGTCGAAGATAAGATGAAGTATGAGCATCCCCCCGTTGAGGGAGGAAGGGATGATCCGGACCTCAATATCCCGAGCTCCGCCACCCAGTGCGTTCAGGACTGGATCGGCGGCATCCGCCTCTGAAAGGATACTGGCCTTGTTGGCCAGTATCCTTTCAGAGGCTTCTTCTAAGTTCTTAATATCAAGGACTTGAATCTGACCGATCATCTCGGGCGCGGTGGTCTCGGCCACGAATCCACCACCATCCCGTGCAAGTTTTGCCATGAAGGATGCGCCGGCGACAACCGAGGGTTCCTCCACGACCATGGGTACAAGAACTTCCTTCTCGTTGACGATGAAGTTCGTCGCGATTCCCAAAGGGAGCCCGAATATGCCGATCACATTCTCAATCATATGATCGGCTTGCTCGATGCTGAGTCCCCCCGACAGGGTGAATGCATCCAGCGATGGCGAATCCCGATCGGTTGATTCGGTAAGCTGCTTCCTGCGGTCCGTCACCGAAAGATTGTAAAAGCCTGGGAGCCGTGAGCTGAATTTAGTCATAAGAGTTTCCACTCGATCGCGCCGTTAAGCATATACACATGTTTCTAAACACGCATTACTGGCAAAAACTATCAAGTTACGTGCGGAGGAGGTCCCCCTGAAATTCGCTGTTCTCAAAGGACCACGGTTAGAGTTACAGTCCGTGAAAAGAAAAAATAGCCGTCGGGATAGTTTGAGATGTCCTTCCGGTGCGGTAAAATCAAGTTGAGGAACATCAACACGGTGAGGAAGTCGGAAATTACAGAAGAGGAAAACATGCTGAACTCCTCCGCGCCTTCGAATGCCGAGGCGGAGATGGAGGCGTTGCATCGCGCCTCCCTCAGTTTATTCTCCGATCTTTCCCTCGATGGCGTATTGAGGCGCGTCGTTCGTGCGGCAAAGGAGCTTTCCCGCGCCAGTTATGCCGCTCTCGGGATCCCGGATGACGTCGGGGGGCTCGAGACATTTATCACGCTGGGATTGAGCGAGGAAGAAATTCAGAACATCTCCCATCAACCGGTGGGGAAGGGCTTACTGGGAGAGATGATACGCGTCGGTCAGAGCATCCGTATTCCCGAAGTAAGCGAGCATCCCAAATCGATTGGATTCCCATCCGGTCATCCGCCCATGCATTCGTTCCTGGGGGTTCCGATCGCGGCTTACGGGAGACCGATTGGTCAGATTTACCTCACCGATAAAAAAGATGCGGACATATTCAGCGAAGGTGATCAGCGTTTGATCGAAATGCTCGCCGCTCATGCGGCTGCAGCGATCGAGAACTCACGGCTCTATACCAGAGTTCTGGAGAGAGAGACAGAGCTCTTCCTCCGTAATCAGGAACTGGGATTGATTAACGCGCTTGCGACGGTCACCAGCTCCTCAATCGAACTCGAAGAACTCCTGCGAGTGATGCT
>CAZMZL010000289.1:0-3396 GCA_964570595.1 uncultured Anaerolineaceae bacterium
GATGCGCTTTGTGTCTCCATTCAGGATTCTCCAGAGGAAATAACAGGGACAATCATAGCTGTGTTCGGGTTGAGCTAGCACATGTATCGACACGAAATGGGGAGATCGCGGAATTGGGTTGATCGAGGAGGTGGAGATTGAGATCCACATTAATCATTGGTGCGCTCATTGCGCTGGCGACCGGTGTCGCTATTGGGGTCCAATCGACCATAAGCAGCCGGGTCGGGAGTTTGATTGGTGGTGTTCGGACGGGTTTGTTGACCAACCTTGTGGGAGGCGTCGTCGCTGGAGTGATTGTAATCATTCTTGTGGTCATCCAGGGACGCAGTTCATGGCAGTTCTCCTCCCCGGTCCTCACTATGTTGGTCTTTTCGGGATCCTTAGGGATCTTGATCATCACCGGCGTCTCTTTTTCGCTTCAACGGACGGGCGTGGCCGCTGGATTAGCGACGGTTATCCTTGGACAGTTGCTGATATCGGGGATCGTGGACACGCGCGGAATTGGAGGCGTTGAACCCATCCCGCTCACGTTCCAAAGAGTGGTTGGTTTCGCCGTCATGATCCTCGCAGTCTATCTGCTCATGCCGAAGGAGTAAGGCGCCTGACAATGGACTTGATAAGGGATGGGAGGGGGCATTTCCGGACGGCGATCGTTGTTCCTATGAATCGAAAGGAGTACCTCATCTTTGATGGGAGGGCGGAATGGATCAATTTCGTACCTGGGCTGAGAAGGAATACAGCCCTCGGAAACGTTTCATCGCGATCGTTATCGCAGGAGCTTTTTTCCTTTGCCTGCTCCCTGGCTTGATGATCCTCTTGGCGAACGCAATCGACTCGATTTTCAAGCTGCCTTCTTTTGACCAGGGCACGCTCAATTCATTGATCGGAGTAATCCTCATTCTTTCTGGAGGGGCGTTTGCCATCTGGACGATTATGGCCCAATATAGATACGCTCGTGGAACTCCGCTGCCGATGATGGCTACACAAGAACTGCTCATCGACGGCCCGTTCAGCTTCTGCCGGAACCCGATGAGCCTGGGCACCATCGTGATGTATTTTGGTCTTGCTGCCTGGACAGGATCCTGGTCTGCGCTCGTGATTGTACTGAGCCTGGGACTAATTCTGTTGGCGTATCTTTGGGTGATCGAGGAAAAAGAACTTGCAATGCGCTTTGGTGAGGAATATCGTGCCTACCGGGCGAAGACACCCTTCATCCTGCCTAAACTCCGTGACCGATAACATTCGATTTCGGAATCGAAGGAGAACAAAGAACCTCAATCGAGGGAGATGCCGGTCAGGTAGTCCAACCGCAGTGAAGAGTTCTTGCGTCTATGCACAGACTTTGATGGTGGACAACGTGTGATCATGAATCTTCCTGAGGAGGATAAGATGTGTGACGGGAATGTGATTGTAATCACCGATAGCTCAGCCTACATACCCCCAGATGCAAGTGATGGTTTGAATATCGAAGTCATTCCATTGTGGCTCATCTGGGGCGATGAATGTTTTCGGGATGGCGTGGACATCTTTCCTTCGGAATTCTATAAGCGTCTGGAAGAGTCCAACACCCTGCCATCCTCATCACAACCATCTGCCAAGGAATTTGAACTTCTATTCAAGGAACTCGCCACGCGTTCGGACGCGATCGTGAATGTCCTGGTCTCATCAAAAATCAGCGGGACCATTGCGAGCGCTCAGGCGGCCATTTCACAGGTACCGGAAGCGCGAATTGAGATCGTCGACTCCTTGTCAAGCTCGATGGGCCTGGGATTTACGGCTCTGGCCGCGGCGCGTGCTGCGGCTGCGGGCAAGTCCATCGATGCTGTTGTCGGCGCCGCGGAACGTATGAGCGAAAAGGTGCATCTCCTGTTCGTCGTGGATACGCTTGAGTACCTGCATAAGGGTGGGCGCATCAGCGGCGGCAAGCGTCTTCTTGGAACGGCTTTGAACATCAAACCGATCCTTCATTTCGAAGAGGGTGAAATCAGACCGCTCTCACAAGCGAGGACGAAGAAAAAAGCCATCGATTTGATGCTGGACATCGTCGAGGAACGGCTCGAGGGCAAAATCATGGCTGAGGCCGCAATTGTCGACATCAATATATCGGAGGAGGCCGAAGCGGTCGAACTTCAGATCAGATCACGTTTTGGAACATCTCAGGTATATCGCGCCGAGGTGAGTCCTGTGGTGGGCACCCACGTTGGCCCGGGCGCGGTGGGTATTGCTTTTTATGCGGAGTGAAATTTCCGGCGATGGAGCAAGTCGTGGTCGTTGGAGCCAGTTGTCCGGGAAAGACGACGTTTGTATGTCGGTTGGCGTAGACCGTAAATGTTCCCTGGTACGAGTTGGATCGATTGCACTGGCTTCCGGATTGGGAGCCGCGTCCGCTCGATGAGTTCCGTCGAAATTCACACCCCTTAATCCAAGTCGTCCTCGCATCATCAGAACCCGCAATCTGATATGTCCCCATTCCGGATGAAGTTATTTTTCCTTATGATTTTGTCGAAACAGGTTTGGATCGTCAACCAATCCGAAAGTAATTCCCCGAAGAAGGGGAAATCGAGCATGGAACATCAGGGTTGAATTCCATTCGAGGAGGCAGCACGATTCGGTCCAAGATCGGTTCGAGTGTGTATCACCGTTTGCTAAGGAGAAATGATTGAATTATCGATGCATATGTCTGTTGATAGACTTGAATTCTCATAATGCGAGCGTATTAGTTGAGTGAATCTTGCGCCTATGGGGCCAGCCGCGAGAAATGTAGTGAGGATGATGATAAGGGGGAGCAGGGTAGGGCGAACATCGCTACGGTATAACGATTGAAAGGTGCTGCTGCAACCGACGGCCATCATGAGAGGGCAAACGTGTTTGCAGCTGTCTCCACAGCGCTTTGGGAGCTGCTCAAACAGGAAGGAACTTCGCCCACATCATTGCAAGCACGTTTACCGATGAAGCAAACCCCGGCATCGCAGAGGGAGATCGCTTCGCAAAAAGACGCTCGCGATGACATGAACGAAAGTTTCTTCGTCGGGTGATTCTGAATATCCCCGCCCTCTGCCGTCATCGCCAGGACGAGAAGAGCAGGAACCCGAGCAGCACGAACCACAACCCAATCGGGTTTCCAACTTCGACATGAACAATCTTTCACCATCGCTCAATTCTCCAAGGATGGTATGGATGAAGCGTACAGTATCCATGAAGGCAGTTCTCACCCAGCCATACTCCCAATCAGGAATTCGGCCGATGAGTGCACAGATCGCGCCGAAACCAACCAGGAAACCCGAGATGACCAGCACGACCGCGCTCAACGTCCGTCGCCACTGGGGCAGGTCGTACCATGGTTTCCGTGTCATCCCTGAAGCGATTGAGATCCCTAAACCAAGGAAAATGGGCGCG